>CAYSIX010000070.1:0-17489 GCA_964431205.1 uncultured Phycisphaeraceae bacterium | reverse complement strand
AGCCGTTCTCCGGGTTGGTGGGCACCATCGTCTCGTCGAACTGGGCGAAGACCTGTGCCGCCGCCGGCGTGGCGATCAGCCCGATCGCGGCACACGCCGCCGGCACCAGCCCTGCTCGAATCCCGCAAACTCCCTTCCGTATCATGTCGTTACCTCCTTCAGGACCTCATACCAGTCTGCGGCGGCCGTGACCGTCACGCCGCCGTCCGTGGACGTCATTCAGAGCCGCCCGCGTCGGGCGGAGGCCCGGTCGACCCGCGCACGGTCAACCGCTCCGGCAGGTGAACCACCTCGGGCGGGTCCGCCTCACCGTCGCCGATCCGCGACAGAAGCATCTGCCCCGCGACCCGGCCCATCTCCTGCATATCGAACGAGACGGTCGTGACCGGCGGCGAGAGCAGGTCCATGGGGTACACGTCGTTGAACGCGATGATGCTCAGGTCCTGGGGGACCCGCACGCCCGCCGCCCACAGGCCGTGGATCAGCGGGATCGCCTCGCGGTGCGAATAGCAGATCACGGCGGTCGGCCGGTGCCGCACGCTGCGCGTGACCCGTCGCAGGACCGCCTCGTGATCATCGTGCCAGTAGAGCGCCGAGCCCTTGAGCCCCGCGTCGTCCATCGCGTGCTCGAACCCGCGGCGGCGCTCCCCGATGCTGTAGTGCGGGTCGGCCTCGTCGTGGACGTACATCGCGATGCGCCGGTGCCCCAGCTCCAGCAGGTGTTCGGTGGCGAGCACCGCGCCGCCGAAGTCATCGGCGAGCACCTGCGGACCCGCCGCGTCCCCGGGGTCGTTGATCAGCACGTTCGGCAACCGCGACGAACGCAGGACCTGCTGCACCTCCGCCGGCATGCACTGGAGCATCGCACAGCCGTCGAGGCGCTGGTCAATGACCATCGGCTCCCACTGGCCGCCGTCGTCGATGCGGACGATCACGAGGTGGTAGCCCTCCTGCTGCAGCGTCTGGGTGAAGCTGTCGAGGATGCCGCTGTTGACGCCGTCGAAGATGTTGTAGTGCCCGCGATAGAGCTGAAGCATGCCGATGCTTCGCGTGCGCTTCTCGGAGAACGCGCGGGCGCGCCAGTTGGGTCGATAGCCCAGCTCCTTGGCGATCCTGCGGATGCGTGCGGCGCGGCGTGCGGAGCTGGCCCAGTTTTCTTTGTTCGTGCCCTTGAGCACCCGGGCGACGGTGGAGCTGGAGACGCCGGCCCTGCGCGCGATCTCGTAGATCGTCGTGCCGCCGGAAGACGGATTGGCGAGTCGCTTGCTCATCGGGCAGACAGGCTCGGGCGGATCGGGACTGGACGCGACACGAAGATGCAACCGGTGTCAAACTGACACCGGTTGCAATATTACGACGACCGGCCACCCCTTGCAAGGGGTCGAATGCCCCTCACGCGTGATTTTTTATATTGCAGGCCACGTCAATTGCTTACGGGGCATGGGCCGTCCGAGACGCCGACACGCCCGCCGCACTCAATGATCGGCCAGCCACTTCTCGTGTCGCAATCCCCAGTCGCACAGAGCCTCCAGCACCGGCTCGAGCGCCCGGCCGTGCTCGGTCAGCGAGTATTCGACCCGCGGCGGCACCTCGTGAAACACCTGCCGGTGCACAACCCCGGTCGCCTCCAGGTCCCGCAACTGCTGGATCAGCATCTTCTCGCTGATGCCCGGGATCTGTCGGCGTAGCTCACCGGTGCGATACGCCCGCTTGCGCAGAAACCACAGGATCACGCACTTCCACTTGCCCCCGATCGCACGCAACGCGGTCTCCACCGGACAGCTCACCTTCGCCTGACTCTTCCTGTTCATGGCCGACGTGCCTTTGACTTACAAGAAAGTGTGTACCTGAGAATATGGTAGGTACTTGATCGTCCGTATGCAACCGCCTACCTTTCCTCGCCTCCCGACGGGCAGGGCCGTCGGCACACCAACGCAACGCCACACAAGAGGGGTCGGGCATGCGAATCGGATTCATCGGTTACGGCAGCATGGCCACCGCGCTGAGCACGAAGTGGGCCCGGGGGCACGAGCTGCACTTCGGCGGCCATCACCCCGACAAGGCCCAGGCGGTGGCGGCCCGGTTTGACGGCGCCGGCCACGGCAGCGAGGCCGACGCCGCCGCGTTCGGCGACGTCGTCGTGCTCGCCACCCGGCACGAACACGTCTTCGACGCCATCGACGCCGCCGGCGGCCCCGACGCCTTCGCCGGCAAGACCGTCCTCGACATCAACAACCCCTACGACATGGACACATCGCTGAACAAGCACTACGACGGCGGCCTGTCGCTGAGCGAAGCCATCGCCGAGCGGTTGCCCGGCGCCGCGGTCGTCAAGGCGTTCAACATGTGCCAGGCCCGCGTGTGGGAGATGGACCCGCCGGTCTTCGACGGCCGCCGGCTGGTCACGATGTACTGCGGCGACGACGCGAACGCCAAGGCGCAGGTTCGTCAACTCATCGAAGAGGTCGGCAGCGAGGCGCTGGACCTGGGCGCCCTGCGCTTCGCCCGCCTGCTCGAACCGGCCGCGGCGATCGTCATCAAGCTCCTGATGTCCGGCCGCGACCCGCACACCGTGCTCAACCTGATCCAGCCGGAGGTCAAGGCCATCGACGGGTGAGGCGATGTCGACCCCGGTAGCGGCGCCTTCTCCTTGCCCGCTGCCATGAAGAGCCACGAGACATGAAGCAGTCCAACATCGCCCGTGAAGTTTATGACGCGTTCCAGCGCGACGAGCTGGAACGATGGGACGCCCTCTTCACGGCGGACGTGGTGGTCAACAGCTCCGCCAGCTTCGGCGTCGTCGGCCTCGATGCGCTGAAGCAGTGGGCGCGCGGGTTCATCACCGCGTTCTCACCGCGCATCGATCTGGTCGACGAGATCCTCGCCCTCGACGAGCGTGGCACCGGCCGGGCCGTCGCCACCGTCAACCTCAACTGGACCCACGTGGGCGAATTCTTCGGTCTCGCGCCGACGGGGCGCAGCGGCACCTCGATCGAGAACCTGATCATGACCGTGCGCGGCGGCAGGGTCGTGCGCCTGGAGGTGGCCGACACCACGTTGGACCTGGTGCTCTACCTGCACGAGCGCGGCTGGGCGTTCCCGCAGAACATCCGCCCCGTGCCGATCATCCGGGGCATCGACCGCGACACGAGCCAGCCCACGGTGGACCTGCGGCCGACTGGCGTAGCCTGAAGCGCGTTGCGGCCGCGGTGTCGGAGACGGCATCAAATGTCCAGAAAGATTTGGAGATGAAGCAAATGAAAAACAGCCGTAACGGACTTTTGATCAGTGCGCTGTCGGTGCTGGTGGTGACTGCGCTGGCGCCCAGCGGCACCCACGCGGCCGCTGACAGCGGTGAGGCCCGCGACGACCGGGCGGCCATCCGCGAGCGGATTGATCGGTGGCGGCACATGTTCAGCGCGACCGGTCGCGGCGAGCGGTTCACCCTGGACGGCTATGAAGATTTGTACGCCGACGACGCCTTGCTGGTGTTCGATTCCTATGCGCCGGACTGGGCCCAGACTCAACTCGTCGGGCTCGACGAATACCGCCGCGTGTGGGAGCGGGACATGAACGAAACCTTCCCCGGCTGGACGATCACGCGGTTGGATGTGCTGCGCATCGACGTCGCCGATGGCGGCGAGATGGCGTGGTCGGCCATCAACTTTTGGGGACAGGGTCGACAGTCCGACGGTGAAGTTTACCGCGGCAGCCAGCACGGCACGCACGTCTGGAAGAAGATCGACGGTGCGTGGCGCATCGTGCACGAGCACCTCACCGGCCCGATCACCACAGCGGGCGTCGAGCACGCAGAGCCGCCCGAACTTCCGCCATCCGGGAACACCGTGGAGCCAAAGCCTTCGGCGTCCACCATCCGCGACTTGCAAACCTGGCGCCGACGCCTCGACGCGTACTTCGCCTCATGGAGCTTCTACGACCCACACTTCACCGAGGCGGACTTCCTCGACGCCAAGGCGATGTACACCGACGATCCCCACGCGATCTTCTACGACCCGCTGCCGCCGCTGAAGGGTTACCGCGGCTGGGATGACTTTCAGCGTGTCATCACACACGTCTGGCATGAAGCGGGCATCGTCTTCGGCGATATCCGTTACGACGGCGACCTGCGCGTTTACCCGCTCGCGGACGACCTGGTTTACACCACCTGCCTGGCGCGGGCGGACCTCGGCTTCGAGGGCGGGCGGACCTCGGCGCTGATCCAGCGCGGCACGCAGGTGTGGCACCGCCGGCCCGATGGTCGCTGGGTGGTGGTGCATGAGCACTTCTCAGCCCCCGCTGCGGGCGAACCCTACCGGCTGAGCAAGCCTGACGAACCTTTCCAGGACGTCCAGCCGGACCCGGAGTTCACGGCCCTGATGCAGCGCTTCGCCGCGATCTGGACCACCGACGACGGCTGGGTGGACTGGGACGCCGCGGACGCGATGTACGCGGATGATCCGGATCGTGTGCACTTCGTGCCCTGGCGGCCGCGCAAGGGCTACGTCGGTTTCGATGCGTTCCGTGAAGGTGTGCAGCGCACGGTGTTCGATCGCGTGCTGTCGTTGGAAATGACGATCGGCCCGGACGTCGAGGCGACCCGGCGCGGCGACGTGGCGTGGTCGACCAACACGGCGTACCTGCGGATCACGTTCAAGGACGGCCGCGAGGTCCAGGCCGACGGGCGACAGACGATGATCTGGCAACGACGCGAAGGCAACTGGCAGATCCTGCACGAACACTATTCGTTGCCAGCCGTGCCCACGAGCGCGGCAGACCGCCCGACTTCCACTGAGCATTGAATCGAAGGCAGATGATGATTGAACGCATTCGAATAATCTGCCCGCCGCAACTGTTCGTGAGCGTGCTGCTGGTGTACGTGGTGGTCACGGTGTTGCTGTATGCGGTGCGTCCGTGGACGGCGGAACTGGCGTTATGGCAGGTAACGCTGGTGGTCGTGCCGGTTGCGGTGGTCGTGATTCAGAAGGTGGCGATGCCGGTGGTGTCGCGGGCGGTGCGGCGAAGGTGCGATCTTGCCGCGCCTGAGGCCTCTGGGAATGCGGGCCCGGGCGCGTCCGCAGCCGAGCGCGCCCAACGGGACGATTGATGTCACACCCTTTGGGGTGGGTACCCATTTACGTTGTTCGGAGACTGTTGATGTCGATCGTGGATACTCGAAGACCGGAAGATCGCCGAGCCGGCAGGGGCGCGAGCTTGTTCGATCCGCTCGCGTTACGGCAGGTGACGTTACCCAACCGCATCGGGGTCTCGCCGATGTGCCAGTACAGCGCCCGGAACGGGCGGATCAACGACTGGCACCTGGTTCACCTCGGCTCGCGAGCGGTGGGCGGGGCGGGGCTGGTGATCATGGAGGACACGGCGGTGTCGCCGCAGGGGCGCATCTCCCCGGGCGATGCCGGGCTGTGGGATGACGGGCAGGTCGAGCCGTTGTCGCGTCTGACCCGCTTCATTCAGGGGCAGGGCGCGGTGCCGGGGATTCAGCTCGGTCACGCGGGGCGCAAGGCGAGCTCGACGCTGCCGTGGGAGGGCGGTCGGCCGCGGTCGGAAGGGCGTCACCTGACCGATGAGGAAGGGGCGTGGGAGACGATCGCGCCGAGCCCGCTGGCGTTCGGCGATGATCGGCCGCGCGTGCCGCGGGCCATGACCGAGGCCGACATCGCCGACGTGATCGCCGCGTTCCGCGACGCCGCCCGCCGCGCGCTCGACGCGGGCTTTGCCTATCTCATGATTCATGCTTCGCACGGCTACCTGTTCCAGCAGTTCTATTCGCCGCTGACCAATCACCGGACGGACCGCTACGGCGGAAGCTTCGACAACCGCGTTCGGCTGCTGATGGAAACGGTGGCGGCGGTGCGCGAGGTCTGGCCCGAGCGGCTGCCGCTGGGTGTTCGCCTGGCGGCGCGCGATTACGCCGAAGGCGGCTGGGACATCGACGAGGCCGAGGCCCTGGCCCGGCAACTCGCCGCCGCCGGGGTGGATCACCTGGACAACATGGCCTTCGGCGCCAACGTGCCCGAGGGCAAGCCGCCGTTCGGGCCGGCGTTCCTCGTGCCCGACGCGGCTCGGCTCAAGCGGGCCAGCGGCTTGGCCGTGTCCGTCTCGGCGCTGTCCGATCCGGTCGCAGGCACGGCCCCGCGCTTTCTCGAACAGCAGCTCGGCGAAGGCGGCCTCGACCTGGTCCTGCTCGGCCGGCAGATGCTGGTCGATCCGTACTGGCCGGTGCGGGCCGCGCAACGCCTCGGCCTGGACTGGGCCGAGCGGCTGCCGACGCCGTATGCCCACTGGCTCCAGCGACCCGACTGAACTGTCGCGAGGCGGCGTTGTGTTTCTGTCAAGCGGGAAGGTCGATCTGAAAGAACCCCACAAAGGAACCTGACGAATGACGCGACTCCAAGGCAAGACCCTTCTGATCACCGGCGGCAGCAGCGGCATGGGGCTGGAGACGACCCGTCTGGCGCTGCGGCAGGGGGCGAACGTCGCCATCACGGGGCGCAGCGGCACCTCGATCGAGAACCTGATCATGACCGTGCGCGGCGGCCGGGTCGTGCGCATGGAGGTCGCCGACACCACGTTGGACCTGGTGCTCTACCTGCACGAGCGCGGCTGGGCGTTCCCGCAGAACATCCGCCCCGTGCCGATCATCCGGGGCATCGAACGCCCCCCGGCCCAACCAGAGGTGGACCTGCGCCAAACGAGTGAAAATCGGTCGTGACCAAGAAACATTCGAGGCGTTGAACATGTTCGCCCGCCGGTATCGACCGCCCACCATGACACACCTGATGATGGAGATTGGATCATGAGCCAGGGATTTGAAGGCAAGACCTTGCTCGCCGTGGGCGGGACCAGTGGCATCGGGCTCGCCGCGGCGCGGCTGGTGCTCGAAGGCGGCGGCTCGGCCGTGCTGATCGGGTCGCGCCAGTCCAAGGCCGACGCGGCCGCCGAATCGCTAACGCCGGTCGGAGCGGTCGAGACGATCGTGTGCGACCTGACGGAAGCGAAGGCGGTCGGCGATCTGCTCCCGCGGCTGGACCGGCGCGACCGTCCGTTCGACCTGCTGATCAACGCCGCGGGCGTGTTCAACCCCAAGCCGTTTCTCGAGCACGAGCCGGCGGACTACGACCGCTACCACGCGCTGAACCGCGCCACGTTCTTCATCACGCAGCGGGTCGCGCAGCGCATGGTCGATGCGGACGTGAACGGCGCGATCGTGAATGTCGGCTCGATGTGGGCCCACCAGGCGGTCGCCGCCACGCCGTCGTCGGCCTACTCCATGGCCAAGGCGGGCCTGCACGCGCTGACGCAGCACCTGGCGATGGAGCTGGCCGGCCACGGCATCCGCGTCAACGCCGTCGCCCCGGCCGTGGTCGAGACGCCGATCTACCGGGCGTTCATCCCCGAAGATCAAGTGCACGAAACCCTCAAGGGCTTCGACGGCTTCCACCCCATCGGCCGCATCGGCACGCCGGAGGACGTCGCCGAAGCCATCGCCTTCCTGCTCTCGGACCGCGCCTCCTGGGTCACCGGCGCGATCTGGAACGTCGACGGCGGCGTAATGGCCGGACGGAACAAGTATTGAAACGCACTCGTGAACACCGGCTTCGCCATGCGGCGGAGCATGGACGACCGGCCCCCACATTCATGCGACCACAAAAGGAGCGATCCGGATGGTGAACTACGACATCAAGAATCTGCAACAGCTCAAGACGATGCGCGAACACGCTCCAGACGGCCTGAAGACGTTCCAGGCGTTCAGTGAGGCGGCGACGAAGGAAGGGGCGATCCCGGCCAAGTACAAGGAGCTGATCGCCGTGGCCGTCTCGGTCAAGGCGCAGTGCCCGTACTGCATCGAGCTGCACACGAACAAGGCCCGCCAGGCCGGCGCCACCGACGCCGAGCTGACCGAGGCGTCGCTGGTCGCCGCGGCGATCGGCGCCGGCGCCGTGATGACGCACAGCACGCACGCGCTGCTGACCGGCCGCGAGACGACGGCCGCGGCGAGCGGGTAACCCCACGCCACGGACCCGACCGCCTCACGCTCCCATGCCGCCAAACCGAAAGGATGGTCCATGCCCTACGTCAACGTCCGCATCACCCGCACCGGCGTCACACGTGAGCAGAAGGCGCGCATCGTGGCGGAAATGACGCGCGTGCTTCAGGACGTGCTGGGCAAGAACCCCGAGCACACGCACGTCGTCATCGACGAGGTCGATGAAGCCAACTGGGGCTTCGCCGGCGTGCTGACGGACGAGTACCGCAAAGGCCTCGGCGACGACGGTGTTGAGACCTGGGCCGATCTCTGTGGGCCGGTGCCGCATTGGAAAAAGGATGCAGAAGGAGCGGACTGATTCGCGTGTCGGCGCCGGTCTGAGGGATCACGGTATGGGAGTCGATCGCATGAACGAGAGCGCGAAGGTCATTTCGGTGAATGTCGGCGGCGTGCGGCAGGTGGCGTGGAAGGGCCGCACGGTGGCGACGGGGATCTTCAAGACGCCGGTCGAGGGCCCGGTGCGGGCGCGCGGCGTGAACCTCGAGGGCGACGACCAGGCGGACCGGACGGTGCACGGCGGGCCGGACAAGGCGGTTTATGCGTTTCCAGCCGAACATTATCCGGCGTGGCGTGAGGCGTTTCCATCAATCGAAATGCCGTGGGGCGCCTTCGGTGAAAACCTGACGACACGGGGGCTGCTGGAACAAGACGTGCGGGTCGGCGATCGATTCCGAGTTGGCACGGTCGAGCTGACGGTCACGCAGCCGCGCATGCCCTGCTTCAAGTTCGCCATCCGCATGGGCGATCCGCGGGTGCTGCGGCACATGATCGAGACGGGGCACACCGGCTTCTACTTCACCATCAGCCGCGAGGGCGAGCTGCAGGCCGGCGATGCGATCGAACACCTCGACCGTCCCGACGGCGCGCTGCCGATCGCCACGTTGAATCGCCTGTACCGGGACGAGGCGATCGATGCCGCGACGCTGCGCAAGGCCGCCGATGCGCCGGGGCTGCCGATGATGTGGCGGGAGTGGCTGCACCAGCGGGCACAGCAGGCGGCACCGTCGGACTCCAACGCATGACCATGACATCACGTTTGACGCCAACCCAAGCACTTGATCAGGAGCATTGACGATGCACGACCATCACGAGCTTTACCTTCGCCTCGACCACTACCGACTGCTGGGCGACAGCGGCCTGCGCGTCTCGCCGCTGTGCCTGGGCACGATGACCTTCGGCACCGAGTGGGGCTGGGGGGCGGACGAGGACGAGTCCCGACGCATCTTCGACGCCTACGCCGACCGCGGCGGCAACTTCATCGACACCGCCGACCTTTACACCGAGGGCACCAGCGAGCGTTTTGTGGGCGAGTTCGCCAGGGCCCGCGGCCGCGATCGCTTCGTCATCGCCACCAAGTACACCAACAACAGCCCGGATCTGGCTCAGGGCGATCCCAACGCCAGCGGCAACCACCGCAAGCGCATGATGCACGCGGTCGAGGCGTCGCTGAAGCGGCTCGACACCGACTACATCGACCTCTACTGGCTGCACATCTGGGACTTCACGACCCCGACCGACGAGCTGATGCGCGCCTTCGACGACCTGGTGCGCCAGGGCAAGGTGCTCTACCTGGCGATCAGCGACACGCCGGCGTGGAAGATCGCCGAGCTGAACACGTACGCCCGGCACCACGCCCTGACCCGGTTCATCGCCACGCAGGTCGAGTACTCGCTGGCAAAGCGAGACGTCGAGCGCGAGATCCTGCCCATGTCCCGCGAACTGGGGATCGGGGTGCTGCCTTGGTCGCCCCTGGCCGGCGGCGTGCTCACCGGCAAGTACGGCGAGGACGACCTCAAGCGCGAGCAGGAGCTGCTGGCTTCCGGCAAGGCGGACCCCTTCGACACCGAGCAGCGCATCCTCGGCCTGACACAGCAGAAGATCGAGACCGGCCGCACCGTCAAGCGGATCGCCGATGAGCTGGGTTGCTCCGCCGCGCAGGTGGCGCTGGCGTGGCTGCTGACCCGAGACGGCGTGACCAGCCTCATCCTCGGCGCCCGCAAGCTGAGCCAGCTCGAGGACAACCTCGGCGCCCTCGACGTGACGCTCAGCGACGAACACCGACGGCGGCTCGACGAGGTCTCCCGCCTTGACTACGGCTTCCCCCATGACTTCTTCGCGACCCCGCTGGTCCAGCGCGTGAGCACCGGCGGGACGACTCACGAACGACGCAGCCGCGCCATGGCTGGCGGCTGATACCACGATCGCAAACGGACAACGAAAGGCAACGCGATGAGCGTCAAACCGCCGGAACATCCAACCGATACCGCCGCGTCGAGCCCCGCGGTCGCCGACTGGCGGCCGGCTGACGACATGGCCGACCTCAGCGATCCGGTGCTGTTTCCGAAGATGCCGGCTCATCTGGTCGAAGCCGTGCGACCGATGGCGAAGCCGCGCAGCTTTGCGCCCGGCGAGGTGCTGTTCGAGCACGGCCAGCGGAACGCGCCGTTCTTCGTCGTCGAGTCCGGCCGGGTCGTCTTTTTCGACCGCAACCGCTGCGATCAGCAGCAGACCTATTTTTCGTCGGTCAGCAGCGGGATGTTCATCGGCGACACCGCGATGTTCACCGGCGAGCCGACCGTCGCCGAGTGCCGGGCCTACGAGCCGACCCGCGTGCTGGAGCTGACGCACGAGCGCGCCCGCCGCTTCATCCGCGAGAACAGCGAGGCGGGCGATCTCATCCTCACCACGCTCATGGCCCGTCGCGCCTGGTTGGAGGGCAACGGCTACGGCCAGTTGCAACTGATCGGGCCCAACAGTTGCCCGTGTACCTACCACATGCGCGATTTTCTTGCGCGGAACCAGATCCCCTTCGTCTGGCGTGATACCGAGGCCGATGAACAGGCCGCCCGGCTGCTGGAAGAGTTCGAGGTGCCGTCGCGGGAGATCCCCGTGCTGCTGGAGCGGGGCGAAATGCACCGCAACCCGGACCTCCGCTGGATCGCGAAGCGGATCGGGTTGCTGCCCGACCTGCGGAGCGAGCCGTACGACCTGGCCGTCGTCGGCGCCGGTCCGGGTGGACTGGCGGCGGCGGTGTACGGGGCCAGCGAGGGGTTGAACGTGTTGGTGCTGGACGCGTCAGCCCCCGGCGGTCAGGCCGGCACCAGCAGCAAGATCGAAAACTACCTCGGGTTCACGACGGGGATCAGCGGCGCCGAGCTCGCACGCCAGGCCGTGCTCCAGGCCCGCAAGTTCGGCGCCACGCTCTGCAACCCCGTCGCCGTCCGGCACATCGACTGCCACGGCCCGACCAAGCGGCTGACGCTGGACGACGGGCGGGTGGTCGAGGCGCGCACGGTCGTGCTCGCGATGGGCGCGCGCTATCGTCGGCTCGACGCGGAGGGCTGCCGTCGGTTCGAGGGCGCGGGCGTTTATTACGCCGCGGGTCACCTCGAGGCGATTCACTGCCGCGACGCCTCGGTGGTCGTGGTCGGGGGCGGCAATTCCGCCGGGCAGGCCGCGGTCTTTCTCAGCCGACATGCCAGACGCGTGCACATCGTGATTCGCCGCGACGCTCTGGCCGAGACGATGTCGCGTTACCTGATCGACCGCATCGAGCGCGAGCCGAACATCGAGCTGATCACGCGAAGCGAGGTGCAACGGCTCGACGGCGAAACGACGCTGCGGCAAGTCGAGCTGCGGGGCCCGAACAGCCTTCGCAGGGTGGATGCGGCGGCCATGTTCATCATGATCGGGGCCGAGCCGCAGACCGACTGGCTCGACGGCTGCTGCGGGCTCGACGATCGCGGGTTCATCGTGACCGGCCGGGACGCCGTCAGCCACCGACGGTTTCGCGCTGACTGGACCGCCGATCGCCCGCCGTCTTACCTCGAGACGACCCGGCCCGGCATTTTCGCCGTCGGCGACGTCCGCAGCGGCTCGGTCAAACGCGTCGCCACCGCTGTCGGCGAGGGCTCCATGGCGGTGCCCTTCGTCCATGGCGCGATCGCCGCCGGCCACCGCGCGACCTCGGGCTCGGCTGCTGTTTGAATGCACCGCCGATCCAGCGCGTGAGCACCGGCGGCACCACACGCCAGACACCCACGCCGTCCGAAGGCGGTGCGTAACGGGCAGAGACCCATACACAACGGAATTGAACCGAACGGAACGAAGCGACTCTCACTCAGGAAAGGAACGGATCGATGGCAGAGCACAACGGGCGACTCAAGGGCAAGGTGGCGGTGGTGACCGGCGGCTCGCGCGGGATCGGTGCGGCGACCGCGAAGCGGCTGGCCGCCGAGGGCGCCACCGTGGTGGTCAACTACGCCCGCTCGGCGGACGCCGCCGACGAGGTGGTCAAGCGGATCACGGAGGCGGGCGGCGAGGCCGTCGCCGTTCAGGCCGAGGTCTCCGATGAGCGGCAGGTCAAGGCGATGTTTGAGAAGGTGGACGAGCGGTTCGGGGGGCGGGTCGACGTCCTGGTCAACAACGCCGGGGTCTTCGAGACCGCGCCGATCGAGGAGGCGAGCACGTCACACCTGGATGGGCAGTTGAGCGTGAACGTGCGCGCGGTATTCGCCGTGACGCGTGAGGCGATCCGGCGGATGGGCGAGGGCGGCCGGATCATCACGATCGGCTCGTGCCTGGGCGAGCGGCTGCCGTTCCCGGGCGGGGCGGCGTACGGCGCGAGCAAGGCCGCGGCCAAGCTGCTCGGCCAGGGCTGGGCCCGGGACCTGGGCCCCAGGGGCATCACGGTCAACACGGTTCAGCCGGGTCCGATCGACACCGAGATGAACCCCGCCGACGCGTCGAAGAACCCCGCGGCCGATTATCAGCGAAGCCTCACGGCCCTGGGCCGGTACGGCAAGCCGGAGGAGATCGCCGCGGCCGTCGCGTTTCTGGCCTCGCCCGAGGCGAGCTACATCACCGGCGCGACGCTGAACGTCGACGGCGGATTCAACGCCTGAGCGGTGCCGCGAACACGGGACCCGCCCACGACTCGCTAGAATCAGCGCATGATCAACGGACCGGCTGGTTTGACGCTCGCGGCCGGAAGCATGCTCGAGTTCCCGTTGCTCACGACGCTGGCCGCGGCGTTCGTGGCCGCGTGGGTCATGGGGCTGATCACGCAGAGGATCGGGCTCTCGCCGATCGTCGGGTACCTGCTGGCCGGGGTGATCGTCGGGCCGTACACGCCCGGATTCGTCGCGGACGTGAGCCTGACGCCGCAGCTCGCCGAGCTGGGGGTGATCCTGCTGATGTTCGGCGTGGGGCTGCACTTTCACCTCTCGGACCTGCTGGCGGTGCGGAACATCGCGATCCCGGGCGCGATCGTGCAGAGCGTGACGGCGACGATCGCGGGGCTGGTCGTGTTCCGTCTGTTCGGTCTGGCGCCGACGGCGGGGCTCGTGCTGGGCATGGCCATGGCGGTGGCGAGCACGGTCGTGCTCGTACGCGTGCTGACGGACCATCAGAAGCTGAACACGCCGGCGGGGCACGCCGCGGTCGGCTGGCTGATCGTCGAGGACATCTTCACGGTGATCATCCTGGTGCTGATCCCGGCTCTGGCGGGGGTGTCGGTGCACGAGGCGGTCGAGGCCGGGGCCCAGGCGGGCACGCACTGGACGATCGCGCTGCTGATCGCGCTGGCCAAGCTCGTCGTGATGGTGCTGGTGCTGTACGTGCTGGGGTCGAAGATCGTGCCGTGGGTGCTGGTGGCGGTGACGCGGCTGCGATCGCGGGAGCTGTTCACGCTGACGGTGCTGGTGCTGTCGATCGCGGTGGCGACGGGCGCGTCGGTGGTGTTCGGGGCGTCGGTGGCGTTGGGCGCGTTCCTGGCCGGGATGGTCGTGGCGCAATCGCCGGTGAGTCAGCAGGCCGGTATCGACGCGCTGCCGATGCGCGACGCGTTCGCGGTGCTGTTCTTCGTGGCGGTGGGGATGCTGTTCGACCCGCGATTCCTCATCGACGAGCCGGCGATGGTGCTGGCGGGCCTGGGGATCGTGATGCTGGCCAAGCCGATCGCGGCGCTGGCGATCGTGGCGATCCTGGGCTACCCCTCGCACACGGCGATCACGGTCGCGATCGCGCTGGCGCAGATCGGTGAGTTCTCTTTCATCGTCGGCGAGCTGGCGCGCAAATTTGAGCTGCTTCCCGAAGCGGGCATGCACATCCTGATCGCCACGGCGCTGGTCTCGATCACGCTCAATCCCCTCCTGTTCAGCCTGGTCGATCCGCTGGAGGCGCGCCTCCGTGGCCGACCGAAGCTGTGGGCGATGCTCAACCGCCGGGCCGAGCGCCGTGCCCGCAAGCTCAACGTCGGGGGCATGCGTCGCGTGCGCGAGGCCGAGAAGAGCCTGGCGATCGTGGTCGGCTACGGGCCCGTCGGGCAGCAGGTCGATCGGCTGCTGCGCGAGGCGGGCATGGAGACCGTGATCATCGACCTGAACATCGACACGGTGACCCGGCTGGCCGGCGAGGGCCGCACCGCGATCTTCGGCGACGCGATGCGAAGCGAGCTGCTCGAGCAGGCGGGGATCAAGCGGGCCTCACACCTGGTGCTGACCACGCCGCACTCGTCCGACTACCACGTGCTCGTGCCCGAGGTCCGCAAGCTGAACCCGGACATCCGGCTGATGGTCCGCACACGCTACCTGCGCGAGGCCAGGGCCATCCGCCAGGTCGGCGCGGGCGTCACGGTCGTCGATGAGATCGAGTCGGCCGCGGCGCTGACCAGGCTGGTGCTCGAGGAGACGGCCGCCGACTCCGACCGCATCCCGACCGAGATCGACCGACTGCGCCAGACGCTGACGACGGAAGCCAACTGAACCGCGAACGGTGCCAACCGGACGCGCATCGAGGCGATCGTCAGATGACATCGTGGAGGCGATCCCGCGGGGCGATGAGCCGGATACCATTCGCCCGCACAAGCCCGGACGGGGCCTGCCGGTGACGTGGGAGAAGCAGCGGGAGAGATGAACGCTGGGCAGCACCACGATCAGCCCGTCGCCCGCGCTCGGCGGTTCGCTCCGGCGCGGATCGATCAGAAAGTACGCTTGCTGAAGGTTCAGCTCCGCTATCCACTGTTCAGTCGCGTTGTTCGCCACGTCGTCCGCTTACTGCGCACCGCAGCAGGGTGGCAAGGCCAGCGCCGCCATCCACAATCACCTCACGCGTGCCATTGGTCTTGCACATCTTGCTCGTTGTGAACCGATAGAAAAATCCATCCCATTCAAGCCGGCGTCAGGGTCTTGGGAGGTGAGGAGCAAACGGCCGCAAATGGCGGCGGATGAGAAGCCCGATCCCGGCAACGCCCAGCAAGACAACCGAGGACGGCTCGGGCACGCCGCTGTCGTCCACGCCTGTGCCGAAGTTCGTCTGCCACAGGCCCAGGTCGAACGCGTCCACGTCGCCGTCGTCATCGAAGTCCGCGCTGAGGTCTTCGCCGAACGTGCCGAACTGAGTCTGCCAGATGCCCAGGTCGAACGCGTCCACGTCGCCGTCGCCATCCGCGTCGCCGATGAGGGGTTCGGAAACAGAACCGACAATAAACGGCGAGAAGCTGCCGGTCTCGACCGTGATCGTATTGGCATCGATGTCCTGATCCAGTTTCGGCAAGACCTCCCACGCGCCGTCCGAAAGCTGATGGTAAATCTGTAGAACAGACTCATCCGAGATCAAATCACTGTCGTCATAGGTGAACACGAGACGAGCGTTACCCTCGAACTCACCGGAGAAGTTCAAGTCCCAAAGCTGTACCGGATCCGTCGGTATCAGAAAATCGATCGAATCACGAAGTTCATCGGTGAGATTCTCGTAGTCCGTGGGCGAGTATTCCCCACTGAACGCGCCAGACTGAGTCACCTGATCGAACTCGATGGTCACGCCCTGACCGGCCGGCCCGGCCGGCACCTGCGTCGCGACGCTCGTTCCCGGCTCGACCTGTTCGGTGGGCTTGAACAGATAGACCGCTTCCCGCATGAAAGGTCCCAGGCGCAACCCAGCGACGAAGCCATCGTCGCCGACCGCACCTTCCTCCAACTGCACATCGAATAACTCCAGTCCGTTGATCCTCTGGCCCGGCGTCAGCACCGTGGTGACTTCATCGTCCCAGACCACGCCCAGCCGCTCAAACGGACCACCTGGAAACTCGGTATCGAAGGTGAAAGCGACGTTGCCATCGTGCATGGCCAAAGTCCCTGGACTCTGGAAGGTCTCGCCGTCCTGCAGGCCGGGCATCGAATCGTCCTGAACTTGCAGTGCCTTTACCTGGTCGCTCGCACTATCGTACAGGAAGAGTCCTAGCTCTCCAGGGACGTTGCTGAAAAGGTCGTCGGTCATGACGCCGTAGAATGCCACCTGGCCCTCATCCACCGAGATGCCGGTGTTGTAGACGTGCGCCATCACCTTGCCCGCTTCGCCAGCGACATTCTTTCCGCGAAAGACCGCCGGCGAAATCGGCCTCACCTGATCCGGAACCAACCCTGTCGAATCGAATGTGTTGTAGTAGAGCGAACCGTTGCCGGTGAAATAGACGCGATTACCATCGATGATCGGGGTGTGGATCTCGGTGAGAAACGAATCGTCCGCGTCGGGCCGAGTGGAAACAAACGTCTCGGCGATAAAGCGCGGGTACACATCCTTCATGTGCTCGTGCGGACAATCCACCGCCACGACGGGCACGTTGGGATTCCTGAAGACGAACAACTGCGTGGCAACCCGATGGGTGAGAGAGGTAGAGGTGTTGGCGACGATCGCGGCGGTTTCGCCCTTGACGTCAAACGCACGGCGCTGATACCCAACCGTCTCAATCGTCTCCGATCGAAACCCGGGGTAGTCGGTGTCGATCGGCCAGCAGTAGATGTCGCCGCCGGTGACGATCAGTTCGTGGCCGTCTTCCGACTCGAAGTAGATCTTTCCGCCGCTGCCGGCCGTGCCGAATCCGATCCGATCCTCGTGCAGTGTGAAGAAAGTGCTGTACGCGTCCTCGAACGCGATCTGACCATCCTGCCAAGTGTAGATGGCAGCCCCGCCGTCATTGAAAGCAATCGTTCCGTTGTGGTAGACCGGATACCGGGCACCATATAGTAGCGGTATCGATGAATCGTCGGGCCGAGACGTGTGGTAGTCGGCGATCTTGATCGCGACAAACTCGGTGGCCGATGCTTCAACGACGAGCAGCAGGCTTCCAGCCGTGACCAGCGCGCTTGCGATTATTCGACGATCGAACATTATCATTTGAACCACCCCTTTCAGTCTGGACTCGGAATGGAATCAGAAAGCCAAAGATCGGCACGGTGCCCAATGAATCATCGGATTTGCAGGCAGCCCAGGCACACAACGCCCACTGCCGGTGGGCAACGGGCCTTGCGAATTCATTAATAGACGGTTAGGTTCCAAGCGGGCCGGCGTCAGGGGCTTGGAGGGGCAGGAGCTAGTGGTCCCCGTCAGATTTAATGCAACATAACGATCAGTCGTGCGTTGATCG
>CAYSIX010000069.1:13943-17660 GCA_964431205.1 uncultured Phycisphaeraceae bacterium | reverse complement strand
CCGAAGATCGACTTCGTCGTCCGCGACGTGATCGGCCGGGAGTGGCAGCTCGGGACCGTGCAGGTCGATTACCAGCTCCCGCAGCGGTTCGAGCTGGAGTACACCGGGGCGGACAACAAGCCGCACCGACCGGTCATGATCCACCGGGCGCCGTTCGGTTCGATGGAGCGGTTTGTCGGCGTGCTGATCGAGCACTTCAACGGCGCGTTTCCGCTTTGGCTTTCGCCGCAGCAGGTACGCGTGCTGCCGATCAGCGACAAGTTCCTGGGCTACGCACGCCAGGTCGCCGACGCCGCCTCGGCCGCGGGCCTGCGCGTGGCGATCGACGAGAGCAACGATCGGCTCAACGCCAAGATCAAGGTCGCCCAGGACGAGAAGGTGCCGTACATGCTCGTGGTCGGGGGCAAGGACGAGGCGGCGGGGACGGTGAGCGTGCGTCACCGCAGCGAGGGCGACCGCGGCGCGATGCCGGTGAACGAGTTCGTGAGCCTGGCACGCGACGAGGCGAGCTCGCGGAGCCTCGCACCGCTGAGCCCGGAGGCCGCTAAGTAACTAAATTGCAGAGCTTTGTGTTCATTACTTCGGCAGGCGAGATATCGAAAGCAGGGAACACCTTTGCTTGCCATAGCAATGAATGCCCCGTATCATTTCCTCAGACGTTATGTCGCCCGCTGCCCCACAGTCCCGTTCGGCCGATGAGCCCGACCCGGGTGAGGTCGTCACCGAGGCCCTGCTGCGCGCCGCTGGGAACCTCGGCGTCAAACAGGCGACGCTCGCGCAGATCATCGGCCTGAGCCCGGCTTCGGTCTCACGTATGCCCCGACGCCCGCTGCCCGTCGAGTCCAAAGCCGGCGAGTTGGCCCTGATGTTCCTGCGCGTCTATCGCAGCCTTTACACCCTGTTCGGCGGCAACCTCGAGCAGTGCCGCCTCTGGTTCCACAGCGAAAACAAGCACCTGTGCAACCGGCCCGTGGATATGGTGCAATCCATTCAGGGGATCAATCGTGTCGCCGACTATCTGGACGCGCTGCGGGGGCACAGCTAACGTCCGCCCACTGCGCGCAACCGCGCACCGTGTCGTCGAAGCGCAACATGTCATCGCCACGCGGCACCTCGTCTCGAGCGACGAGCGGCAGGCGCTATTGGAATCGCTCATCGACGGCGTCAAGCCCTCGCCCGATCCTGACGCACGTGCCGCCGCGCTGCACTACCTGCTGGCGACCCCCTTTCGTTACCGTCCGCCGCTGAAGTCGGGCTCGCGTTTCGGCCGCGCCCACGAACGCGCGATCTGGTACGGCGCAGAACGATCGGAGACCGCCTTGGCCGAGAAGTCGTTCCACATGCTTCGGTTTCTCGACGCGACCGAGGCGCCGAAACTTGGCCCCGTCACGATCGAATGGACCGACTTTACCGCCTCGATCCGGACCCGGCGTGGTGTCGACCTGACCCGGCCGCCCTTTCTCGCACATCGGCACCGGATCAGTCACCCAGGCGACTACAGCCACTCGCAGGCGCTGGGACACCACATGCGGGAGGCCGGCGTCGAAGCGTTCCGATTTCACTCGGCACGTGATCCCGATAGGGGCAAGGCGCTGGGCGTCTTCACGCCGCGCGCGTTTGATCCTCCCAACGTGGACCAGACCAGGATGGTGACGTGGGGAGGCACCGCATCGAGAGACGAGGTGCTGCTTTACCGAAAGCACGCGTTGACCGTCGCGGCCCACCTGACATTTCGCCGGGCCGACTTCGAGGTCGACGGCGCGCTTCCCGACCCGGAAGCGGCGTAGGACGTCGCGGCGTAAGCGCGGCGGGCTCACGCCGTCGGGCGACTACGACCGTTCCCGACCGGGCTCGGGCAGGTTGTACAGCCTCGTGTGGATGCGCGTGAGAAACAGCCTCGCGGTCGCCTCCGAGCCGAACCAGCCGACGTCGATCAGCAACGCGGTCAGGTTGGCGGTGCGCCGATCGACACGGGCACGGATCGTCTCGTCTCGTTCGTCCTTGAAGACGAAGCGCCACACGCCCTCGCCGGCCTCGCGGTCGTGGGTGCAACGCAGGTCCAGCTCGTCCGCGGCGTGGCGCACGGCGTGCTTGACGGCTTCGTCCGGCATCATCTCGGAGGCGTGCAGCTTGCCGAGGCGGAAGGCGCCGCCCCCGGCCGACACCGCCGTCGTGGTCAACCCCGCGAGGCTGCCGACGGACCCGATGGCCAGCGGCGCACATCCGCTTACCGCCGCCAGCATCAACGACGCCAACGCCGCCAGGCACGGGCGTGATCGCGATCGCTTCGAGCCGTGGCGGTTACGGCTGGACGTCCGCCGAGCCGCCGGCTTGCGAACGCACTGACGCAGGGGGCGAATCGGGAGCCTCATCCTTCTCCTTTCGCGTGGTCCACGGCCAGCGCTCCGCCCAGCCGCGGACCGGTTCGCGATCTCGGGCATGATAGAACACCGTCACGCGATCGCGAGCGATTTCGATCCCCTCATCGGCGAACCGCTCGCGCAGCCGCGGCAGCAGTTGCTGGTCGATCACCCACGTCTGCCCGGGCCAGATCGACAGGTGCAGGCGGACGAAGTGCTCGCCGGTACGCAGTGAGATCGGCCCGGTCGTGCGGATCGGCTCGAGGATCACGCCCTCGTACTGCCGCTGCAGCTCACGCGCCAGCGTCCCGAGCAGCTCCAGCGCGGGCGTCGCCCGGTCCGGCGAAGCGACCGCCACGTCCACGTAGGCCCGCTGCGCCCCGCGGGAAAAGTTGCCGACGATCGCGATGTTGCGGTTCGGGATCACGACGACCTGCCCCGTGTAGCTGCGCAGCTTGGTCATGCGCAAGCCGAGCTCCTCGACGACACCGGTCTGACCCGAGACCTCGATCATGTCCCCGACGTCGAACTGGCCCTCGAAGATGATGAAGAACCCGGTGACCATGTCCTGGACGAGGCCCTGGGAGCCGAACCCGATCGCCAGGCCGATGACCGAAAGCGAGGCCAGATACGTCGCGTAGTTCACGCCCAGCTCGGTGAGGATCATGCCCAGGGCGGTGAAGTAGATGAAATACTTGATCAGGTTGAGCACGAGCAGGTGGATGGTGCGGGCGCGGTTCTTGTGATGGCGGTAGACCAGGCGCAGGGGGCCGCGTTCGGAGAAGATCAGCAGGTGGCTGAGCCCGCGGATCGCGGCGATCAGCAGGCGCGCCGCGATGACGATCACGACGATGAACAGCACGCGCTGCGCCTTGTGGGCGAGCGACTGCGGTGTGACGTTGAACAGCGACGTGAAGTGGTGAACGTAGTGCGACAGAGCGAGCTCACGGGAGAAGACGACGTCGGCGCTGAGGCTTCCGCCGGTGAGCTTGAGCTCGTTGCCGATGAGCTCGAAGGTGTAGGTGACCGTGGGGGGCGCGTGGCCGGCGTCGTCTTCCGACTCGGAGTCGAACGCGAGGGTGAGCTGGTTGCCGGCGACGGAGAATCGGGCGGCGCGACCGTCGACCGTGGCCCGGCCGTCCTCGGTGAACGAGAGGGTGAGCGCCTGACCGCCGACGCTCGCCCGCCACGAGCCGACCAGGGCCTCGACGGCGGCGCGGTTCTGCGCCACGGACAGGGGATCGCGTGGAGACTCGGGTTCAGGCGGATCCGTCACGCCGGGCCCCTGAGCGAACAGCGTGAGGGCCCCTGCCAGAAACATCGCACCGCACGCCATGATCTGCGGACATCGCGTCAT
>CAYSIX010000069.1:0-13933 GCA_964431205.1 uncultured Phycisphaeraceae bacterium | reverse complement strand
CCGCCCGGTGCCGTCCGCTTTCGGGCGGTCGATCGCCTAAGATGCCATCATGGCTTCCCCCATCGAAGAAGAGGCACCGACGATCGAAGAGTCCGCCGCCGAGCTGCCCGAGGCCGAGGCAGAAGCGCCCGAGGCACCGATTCCCGCGGCGCTCGCCGGCATCGTGGCACGCGCCGTCGCCGAACGCGCCACCGACGTTCACCTCGACGCGTGGACGGGCGCGGCCTCGCTGCGGTTCCGCGTGGACGGCAAGGTCCACGAGAAGGAGCGGCTCTCGGCCGAGCAGGCCCGGACGCTGGTCAATCAGATGAAGATCGCCGCGGAGCTGGAGATCGACGTCCGCCGCGAGCCGCTCGAGGGACAGTTCGTCTGGCGGGACGACGAGGCGTACCGCGACATCCGCGTGACGATCGTGCCCACGGCGCCGCACCACCAGTCGGCGCACCTGCGGCTGCTGCGCACGCCCGACCAGGGCCGCGCGATCGAGGAGCTGGGCATGAGCGACCAGCAGCTCGAGCAGGTGCGCAGCGCGATGAGCCGCGAGACGGGCCTGGCGCTGATCACCGGGCCGACCGGATCCGGCAAAACCACGACGCTGTACGCGCTCGTCGGGATGGGGGACGTCACCGGCCGTGTCACGGCGTCGATCGAAGATCCCGTCGAGCTGGACCTGCCCCACGTCCGACAGGTCGAGGTGGACGAGGAGCACGGGATCACGATGGAGATGGGCCTGCGGACGGTGCTGCGGATGGACCCGGACGTGCTGGTGGTCGGCGAGGTGCGGGACCGGGCGTCGGCGGTGATCGCCGGGCACGCGGCGCTGGCCGGGCGGATGGTGATGGCGACGCTGCACGGGCGCGACGCGGCCGCGGCGATCGAGGCGATGCACTTCCGCTCCGTGCCGTACTACGTGCTCGCGGCGGCGCTGCGGCTGGTCACGTCGCAGAGCCTGGTCCGCAAGGTCTGCCCGAGCTGCGCCGAGCACCGCAAGCCGCGCGACGATGAACGCGAGCTGTTCGAGCGGCACGGCGTCGATGCGCCCGACGAGCTGGCCGTCGCCCGTGGGTGCGACGAGTGCATGGACTATGGATTTCGTGGTCGCACGGGTGTGTTCGAGGTTGTGGCGGTCGATGACACGCTGGCGGTGCGTCTGGCCGACGGCCCGCGCCAGCACGAGCTGCGGGAGCTGTTCGCCGAGCGCGGCTTCAAGCCCCTGTCGTACGACGCGTTGGGCAAGGTCGCCGCCGGGGTCACCACGCTCGAGGAGGTTCTGCCACTGCTCAGCGCCGCCGGCGCCGACGTGACCGTTCCGCATCCCAACGATCGGTGACGCGCAGGCGATCACAGCGATTTGTGCAGAATCAGCTCCATCGCCTCGCCCGGCAGGACGAACCCGCCGACGTCGCGATACCCGAGCTTGCGGTAGAAGTGCTGGGCCTGCTCGTCGGCCTGCGTCGAGACGAGCGCCGCCGTGCAGCCGGCTTCGCGCATCCGTTGCTCCCAATGCGTCATCATCGCCGTGCCGATCCCCTGGCCACGCCGGGAGGCCACGACGCCGATCTGGTAGACGAACGGGATCGTGTCCCAGAACCAGCCGAAGCGGACCCAGCCGATCACGGCGCGCCCGTCACGCGCCACGAGCACCTCGCCGCGGGCGATCTTGTCCCGCAGCGTGTCGGCGCTGACGTGGCGATCGTGCCGCTGCAGAGCCGGCCGCTCTGACGCGGATGCGAGCTCGATGATCATCCCGGACACTCCGTCGTAAGATGGGCCTTGACATCGGAACGCGCTCTTGATAACGTCCTAAGGACGTTATCAAGAGCGCGTCTTGGGAACTTTAATCGTTTGGAATCTTTGGCGTCACTGGTCCTGTCAGCTCTTGCGGCCGAGCGCCGCCGCATCATCGCGGGCTGGCGCGTACTCGTCATCGCTCGTCGCCTGGCTGCCACGTCAGGTCAACCGCTCCCGAGCGACCATGACTTGCCACGACTGATCGGTCAGCTCAAGCGTCGGCACCTCCGCCGACTGGAAGGCGTGGCGGACGTTTACCGCGTGGACGCTCCCTTCGCCGACGCCGTGCCATACGCCGAGCAGCATATCGTGCAGGAGGCCAACCCGTACGGGGTCTTCAGCCATTTGACCGCGGTGGCGTATCACGGGCTGACGGATCTCCTGCCGGATCGGCTTTACGCCAGCGATTTCGAGGACGCCCGCGCGAGACGACTGCCTCTGGGCACGACGCCGGAGGACTGGGACGAGGTTACGTTGCCGCCGCCTCGCTGCATCCGACGCGCCGAACGTGTCTCCGTCCAATGGACGAGAAGCAAGGCAGAATGGGGCTTCGGCGTGATCGTCGGACGTTGCCTGTCGCTACCGATCTACGTCACGGACATTGAACGCACGCTTCTTGACGTATTGCGCGCCCCGGACAAGGCCGGCGGGATAACTGGCGTCGTCGAAACCTGGCGACGCGGGTCGGAGCACCTAGACGTCAACCGCATGGTTTCATACGTGGATCGTTTTGACCAACCCATCCTGCGTCAGCGCGTCGGGTACCTGCTCGAAGCGCTTGGCAGGTCCCATTCGCGCCTTGACCGTTGGCGTGAGCATCTGGTGAGAGGCGGCTCCGTCAAGCTCGTGGCAAGCGCCCCGTACTCGAAAATTTATTGCGAGCGGTGGAACCTGTCACTGAACGTCCCTGATGACCTGCTCGACGAACTGCGGGAACCTGAGTGAGCGATCGCCTATACCCGATCTCGCTGGGCGAGCTGGATCGCTGGCGTCGGGCTCATGCCGCGACGCATTATGAAGCGACGGCGCGGTTCATGCAGTTCGTGGTTCTCGAATGCATCGCCGGCTATCCACCGTGGGCCACGACCCTGGCGTTCAAGGGTGGCAACGCCCTACGTTTTATATATGGTAATAGACGTAGTACTGTTGATCTGGATTTCACCGCCGCTTTACGCTTCCCCGATGATCAGGAGAGCATCCGGATTCATCTGGACCGCGCTCTTTCCGTGGCCCACCCGCGCTTCGGAGTCAAGGCACGGGCGCAGCGGATCACGCGGAAACCCGCCGATCCGACCAAAACGATGCCAACCTACGATATCACGATCGCCTATCAGTTGCCCGGTGACCGTCATTTTGTGGACTTCGAGCGTCAGGAGCACCAGATACGTACGATTGTGCGTGTCGAGATCAGCCTCAACGACGTCGTCTGTGAGACCCAGGATCGTCAGCTCTCCGATCAAGTCGACTCCGTGGTGCGCGTGTGCGCCCTCGAAGACATCATCGCCGAGAAACTGCGAGCCCTTCTTCAGCAGCGTATCCGTAGGAGGCACCGCAAGCAGGACCTCTACGACATCGCGCGCATGTCGATGCGACACGCGAGCGAGCTCGATCTGGACAAGATCGGCAGATACTTTATTCGCAAGTGCGAGGCACGACAGATCAAACCTCGCAAGAGCGCCTTCGATGACGAGATCCGCCAAAGGGCGTTTTTTCAGTACGAACACTTGTTCACGTCCGTCGATCCCGACTACATCGCACCCGACACCGCATGGAAGCAGCTTGAAAAGCTGGTCGAAGCCCTGCCGATTCCCGCCTGATCACTCCGGCGCCTCCGTGTGATCCAGGAACCGGCTCAGGCCCGGGCGGAAGACGACCTTGTCGTCCACCACCACCAGCTTCTCGTCCAGGAACATCTGCACCGCGTGGGAGAGCGTGCGGCCTTCAAGCTCCAGACCCTTCCGCCGCACGTCCGCCGCGGTGTCCTTGCCCACGTCGATGTGGAACACGTCCTGGAAGATGATCGGGCCCTCGTCCAGGTCCTTGGTCACGAAGTGCGCCGTGCACCCGCTGACGCGGACACCCTGCTCCCACGCCTGGTGGTACGGCTTGGCGCCGGGGAAGTAGGGCAGCAGCGACGGGTGGATGTTGATCATCCTGTAGGGGTACGCCTCCACGATGTGCGGCGGGACGATCTGCATGTAGCGCGCCAGCACCACGAGGTCCGGCTCGTAGTGCTTGAGCCGTTGCAGCAGCCAGTCGAAGTGCGCCTGCTTGTCGGTCGAGGGGTGGTGCTCGAAGGGCAGGCCGGCGTCATGCGCGACCGGCTCCAGGTCCGGGTGGTTCGCCAGCACCGCGACCAGATCACCGCGATACCGGTCCGCCTGCCAGTCCTCGATCAGGTGCTGGAGGCAGTGCGGCTCCTTGCTGCCGAGCACGACGACGCGCTTGCGCCGGCCCTGGTCGTGCAGCGTCACGCGCACGCTCATCTCGATCTGCCTGCCCTGCTCGAGCAGCCCGGGGATCAGCTCGTCCAGGCCGATGGTCAGGTCGGCCAGGTCCACGAGCATGTCCATGATGAACCGGCCGTGCACGACCTGCTGCTCGATGTCGAGGATGTTGACGCCGCGCTCCGCCAGGTAGGTGGCGAAGCGGGCGACGACGCCCTTCTGGTCCTTGCCGATAACGCTGACGACGGCACGGAACGCTGCCATGAGACGCAACCGCCTTTCTGCTGAGGAAGGAGCTCGTGAGTCGCAGACCCGGGATATTATCAGCCGCGAACCGCACGTGTGGGCCGCGCGCCAAAACCCATATCGGGTAGAATCCCGATGACGGATGAGCGCGAACGTCTGAATCAAGGGGAAGGACAGACCGATGGCTGATTCGCTCGAGAGCAACCCCCGCCGCGCCGTCGCGGTGCGGCTGCTGGCCGGCGCTGTGATGGCGTCGGCGCTCGCCGCGCCGACACACGCCGATCCGGCCGCCTTCGGCGGCTGGCAGGCGATGCGGGTGGTGCTGCAGGACGGCTCGCCCTCGCGCCTGCGCGTCAGCGACCTCGACGGCGACGGCCGCGACACGCTGCTGGTGGTCAACACCCGGCTGGCGCGGCTCGAGGCCTACCGCTGGCGCCCGCCCGAGCAGCGCGAAGCGCCGCCGGCGTCCGATCCCGACCGGCCCAACGAGCTGCCCATGGCCCCCGAGTTCGAGCGGCAGGAGGTCCCCCTGGATCAACTGCCACAGGACGCGATCGCGGCCGACCTCGACGGCGACGGCCGCGCGGAGCTGCTCGTGCTGGTCAGCTCGCCGAACCGGCTGTTGCGCCTGGCGCGGGACGGCGCGGACGACCGCTGGCAGAAACAGGAACAGTGGGACCTGCCCAGCGGGTCGTACGGCGAGTCGTCGCGGCTGCTGCGGTTGTGGCGTCCGACGGCCGGTGCCGGGCCGCGTGCGATGATCGATTTCGCCGACGGGATCGCGACGCTGGAGCTGGAGCCGGGGGCGCAGCCGGCATGGCTGGAACCGCGGGATCGCACCGCGCAGCGAGGGTGGTGGCTGTCGGACACCGACGGGGACGCGGACGCGGACCTGATCGTCTGGAGCGGTGAGTCGGGGCGGACGGTGCAGTGGTGGGAGGCGGCGGACGGCCGGCTGCTGCCGCCGCAGGTCCTGCACGATCGGCCGGCGGACGGGGTGCTGGTGCGGGCGACGGCCAGCGGCGCCGACGAGCTGTGGCTGCTGGGCGGGGTACAGAGCGGGATGCTGCGTCGATACCGCATGAGCGTGGGGGAGCGGAGCGAGCTGGGCCGTCGCGAGGCGCTGGTGCTACCGGCCGGTGAGGGCGCGGCGTGGTGCGGGATGCGGCTGGGTGAGCGGCGGGTGCTGGTGACCGCGGACAAGGACCAGCCGCGGCTGCTGGTGTACGAGCTGACCGAAACGGGCTGGCGTGTGGGCGAGGACTACCCGGTGCTGGCCGAGACGCAGCGACTGGTGGCGCCGGCGGCGGAGCCGGGCCTGCTGCTGATCGGGCTGAAGGACGCGGGCGAGCTGTACGCCAGCCGGTGGGACGGGGAGCGGTTCACGTTTCCGCGCGTATGGGCGCCGGACGGCGCCGGCGCGGACGCGGCCGGTGCAGGCGGTGGCGACGGCGAAGAGGTCGCGGACGTGAAGACGGCGGACGACGACGGCGACCGCCGGATCGTGGGCCTGGGCGAAGCGGGCCCTACGGCGTGGTGGGCGCAGCGCGTCGGCGCGGACCTGCGGCTGTACACGTGGTCGGCGGGCGAGGCGCAGCCGACGCGGATCGACTTCAAGGATGCGGGTGAGAAGATCGAACGGGCCGAGTGGCTCGGTGACCACCGGCTGCTGGTTCACGAGCAATACGCTCGAAACCCGAAGCTGCTGACGCGGGGCGAGGACGGCGCGGCCCGGCTGGACGAATCGGCCCACGTGCGCAAGCTCAAGCTCGAGCAGGTGCGGCTGATCGAGACCGAGGGGAGCCTGCGGGTGGCGCGGATCGCCGACGGCGTGCTGCAGTGGCTCGACGCGACCATGCAGCCGAGCGACCAGGTGATGCTGACCGAGGGCCGGCGTCTGGTCAGCTACGTGCCGATCGAGGGCGGAGCGGCGTGGGCGCTGGAGCAGGGCGGCGCGTTTGCGCATCGGCTGGAGCCGGACGAGGCGGGGATCCCGCGTGTGACCCGCAGTGTGAAGCTGCCGGGCGGCTCGGCGCTGCAACGCGATCGCGTGCTGGGCTTGATGCTGGTGCAGCATCACGGGGTGATCCGCCTGAGCGAGGGTCGCTCGCCGCAGCTCGAGCTGATCCAGAGCATGGACGGTCGGCTGGGCCGGCCCGAGGCACCGCGCGACGCCACGATCCACCGGGCCCTGGCCGCCGACGTGACCGGCGACGGCGCCGACGAGCTGCTGCTCGCCGACGACAAGCGGCACGAGCTGACGCTGCTGGACGAGGACGGCGAGGAGCTGGTCCCGCGGCTGTCGTGGGTCGTCTTCGAGGACCGGGCCTATCCGTATGGGTACAGCAGTGAAACGACCGTCAGCGAGCCGCGGGTCGTCGTCGGGTGCGACCTGGACGGCGACGACCACCGAGACCTCGCCATGCTCTGCCACGACCGCCTGTTGATCTACCTGGGCCGGGAGGAAACGCCGTGAGACGACTCGCCTGGAAACGACTCGTGACCTGTCTGGCGCTATCCGTTTGTTTCGTGTCGCCGTTACGCGCCGACGAGCCGGACGCGGCCCCGCGCGTCGCCGAGGTCACCCTCGCCGACGGCGCCACGATCACGGGCCTGCTGCTGCGCGAGAACGACGACGGCGCGGTCATCGACCTGGGCTTCGAGGTCCTGCGCATCCCCAAGGCGCGCATCCTGGGGATCCGCTACCCCGAGGCGGGCGCTGAGGCCGCCGAGGGCGGCGACGGCGGCGAGATCTACCGCGTCGGCAGGCTCCGGCCCGCGCCGGTGCAGACGCTCGTCGAGCGGTACGGCGACGCCGTCGTCCTCGTCCGCACGCCCCGCGGGCTCGGCAGCGGCTTCGTCATCAGCGACGCCGGCCACCTGATCACCAACTATCACGTCATCGAAGAGGAAACCAAAGTCTCGATCGCCGTGTTCAAGCGCACCGACCAGGGCTACGAGCGGCAGGAGCTCAAGCGCGTGCGGATCCTGGCGATCAACCCCCTGCGTGACCTGGCGCTGCTGCGGATCGATCCCGACGAGGCCCAGGGCTGGTCCCCCACCCCGGTCGTGCTCGCCTCCGACGGCGAGGTCAAGGTCGGCGACATGATCTTCGCCATCGGCAACCCGCTGGGCATGGAGCGCTCGGTCACCCAGGGCATCGTCAGCTCCACCACCCGCACGCTGGGGCACCTGCGCCTGATCCAGACCGACGCCGCGATCAACCCCGGCAACAGCGGCGGGCCCCTGTTCAACGCCCGCGGCGAGGTCGTCGGCGTCGTCTGCGCCGGGGCCACGTTCTTCGACGGCCTGGCCTTCGGCATCCCCGTCAGCGACCTGCTCGACTTCCTCCGATACCGCGACGCGTTCCTCTACGACCCCTCCCAGCCGCAGAACGGCGTGAAGTATCTGGACCCGCCCTGGAAACCGGCCGACAAAGACGATGATTCATGATCCCCCGGCCGCGACGACTTGAACCACAACCGACGACTCGCATTCAAGGAACCCGTTATGCCCCGTCACCGACTGACGCTTCCCCTCGCCGCCGCGGCCAGCGCCCTGCTGCTGGTCACCGCGCCCGTGACCGCGCAGGACGCCACCCCGCAGAAGCCCGCCTGGCACGCCCTGCCCGCCGAAACCATGCTCGCCCTTCGTGTGCCTCAGCCGCGCGCGTTCGCCCAGACGCTGCGGCAGCGCACCAGGCTCGGCGCCGTAGCGTTCTCGGACGAGCGGTTCGAGCGTATCCGGCGGCTGCTGGTCGAGCAGGCCGGCGAGGAGTGGGACAGCTTCCAGCGCGAGCTGAACCGTTACGGGCTGAGCGAAGAGGACCTGCCGCGGCTGTTCGACGGCCCGCAGGGCCTGGCGGTCGTGCCGGTCTTCACCGCCGATCCGTCGCGCGAGGCGCCGCTGTTCTTCGTGCTCGCCTGGGCCGACTATGAGCCGGAGCTGGCCGGGCGGCTGATGACCGCGATCGAGCGTTCGTTCGAGGACCGGCGCGAGGAAATGGCGGGCGCGCGGCGGACCGACTTCGAGCTGGCCGGTCACCGGGTCAGTCACTACAGCACGCCGCAGTTCGGGCCCGATCGGGAGATGACCTGGGACATGCCCGAGGACTGGCAGAACATGTCGCAGGAGGAGATGGACGCCCACTGGGAATCCCAGCGCAAGCAGGCGGAGGAGGCGCAGACGGTCGAGGTGGATCGGACGAACGTGCTGCTGACGCGGATGGGAGGTCGGGTGCTGGCGGCGGTGGGCGGGCCGCAGTCGGCCGAGCGAGTGCGCCAGATGCTGGCCGAGGGCCGGACCGAGATCGACTGGGACGAGGTGACGCACGTGGAGGCGTTGACGGAGCTGTTCGGGCGGTTCGTAGCCGGCCAGGGCGGTGAGGACGGGGCGTTCGCGGGGCGGATGCTCGGCGTGGCCGGCCTGCGGGATGCGCTGCCGACGGGCGTGCCGATGTTTGAGCTGCTGTTTGACTTCCCGCGCGTGCGTGAGCTGGTGGACGAGTCGGCGCGGCGCGACGCGGCGGAGGGGTCGGCCGAGGTCCAACGGGTGTTGCGGATGTTGGGCCTCGATGGACTGGGCACGATCGCGATCCGCTACGGCCTGGACGGGCACGTGATGCGCGGCGGGATCTTTGTCGAATCGCCCGCGCCGCGGCGTGGGCTGCTGGAGCTGCTGGATCAGCCGACGATGTCGCCCGAGCCGCCGGCGTGGGTCGCCGCCGACGTGGGCGATTACTCGCACCTGAGCTTCGACCTGGCCGCCGCCTACGCCCACATCAAGCGACTGGTGCTCGACGAGTTCGGCCAGCAGGCCGAGCAGGGCTTCCAGATGGCCGAGGGCGCGGTGATGGGCTGGACGCAGACGGAGCTGTCGGCCGTGCTGGCGTCGCTGGGGCACGAACACCGGTTTTTGACGTACCAGCCGCGGCTCGTCGAGGTCGAGATGCCCGACTTCGAGCAGCCGTTCAACGAACAGACCGGCCAGTGGCCGACGAAAACCCAGCCCGTGCCGCAGAACCGCTTCAGCTACGTGGCCGCCGTCGGCGACGAGGGCATCTGGCAGCGGGTGATGCAGGCGCTCGGCGGGTTCGCCGGCATGTCCCAGGGCGCGATGAAGTACAGCGAGGAGCAGGGCTTCGCGGGCTGGCGCGTCGAGGAGGACACGATGCCCGTCGGGCTGTTCCTGGGCAAGGGATTCCTCTCGCTGTCATTCGGCCAGGGCGTGACCGAGCAGACGCTGGCCATGCTCCGCAGCCCCGGCCAGGGCGCCGCGCAGCTCCGCCAGTCCGACCTCTTCCGTGAAGGCGCCGCGCTGATCAACCTCCGCGACGGGCTCCTGTTTCAGATCAGCAACCTCAACCAGCAGATCCTCGGCACGATCGACATGGTCTCGGCCGTGTTCGACACGGCCGTGCCCGCGGAGAATCGCGAGCAAGCGGACACCTGGCTCGACGTGCTGCCGACCCGCGAGGAGATGGACGGCATGTTCGGCGTCGGCATCGGGCAGGGCTACGTCACCGACCACGGCCTGGTCTTGGAGAACGCCCTCCAGCTCACCCCGGCGGAGTAAGCCGCCCCGGCCACGGCCTGGCCGCGTCCGCTACAATCCCGCCGGTCTCGACACCGGATCAAGGGAAGCGGCATGGCCAAGCAGGAGCGGTCCGAGGACAACACGTTCGACCTGGTGGTGATCGGCGGCGGGCCGGGCGGCTACGTCGGCGCCATCCGCGCCGCCCAGCTCGGCATGCGCGTCGCCTGCGTCGAGAAAGACCGGCTCGGCGGGATCTGCCTCAACTGGGGCTGCATCCCCACCAAGGCCCTGCTCGCCGGCGCCGAGTTCTACCGCCGGCTCAAGCACGACGCGGACAACTGGGGCATCCTCGCCGACAACGTCCGCCACGACTGGGCCAAGGTCATCGGCCGGTCCCGCGGCGTCGCCGACCAGCTCAACCGCGGCGTCCACGGCCTGTTCAAGAAGAACAAGATCACCCATGTCCAGGGCCACGCGGTCATCGCCAAGCCCGGCGTCGTGCACGTCTTCGACCCCGAAGACAGCGACCGCAAGGGCGAGCCGAAGCAGACGCTCAAGTCAAAGCACACCCTCATCGCCACCGGCGCCGTGCCCCGCGCCCTGCCCGGGACCGACTTCGACGGCGAGCGCATCATCTCCTCCAAGGAGGCGATGATCCTCGAGGACCAGCCGAAGAAGCTGCTGATCGTTGGCTCCGGCGCGATCGGCATGGAGTTCGCCTACTTCTACAAAGCCTTCGGCACCGAGGTCACCGTCGTCGAGATGCTCGATCGGCTCCTGCCCGTCGAGGACGACGACGTGTCCAAGGACATCGCCAAAGCGTTCAAGAAACAGGGCATCGAGACGCTGGTCGCGCACAAGACGACGAACATCGAGAAGACCGATTCGGGCATCAAGGCCACCATCGAACCGGTCAACGGCAACGGCGGGAGCGACAAGACGCGTACCGTCGAGGCCGACAAGGCGCTGGTCGCCATCGGCGTCCGCGGGCGGTACGACGGCCTGTTCGACGACTCGCTCAAGCTCGAAACCGTCAAGGACCACATCAAGACCGATTACCGCGATGGGGACCGCCCGACGTATCAGACCAGCGTCAAGGGCATCTACGCCGTCGGCGACGTGATCGGCCCGCCGTGGCTCGCCCACCTCGCCAGCGAGGAGGCCATCGTCTGCGTCGAACGCCTCGCCGGTGAACACCCCACCCCCATCGACTACGACGCCATCCCCGGCTGCACCTACTGCGTCCCGCAGGTCGCCTCCATCGGGCTGACCGAACGCGCCTGCAAGGAGCAGGGCATCGAGTACACCGTCGGCAAGTTCCCCTTCCAGGCCAGCGGCAAGGCCCAGGCCCTCGGCGAGACCGCCGGGTTCTGCAAGATCCTCGCCGGCAAGAAGCACGGCGAGATCCTCGGCTGCCACATGATTGGCGAGCACGTGACCGAGCTGATCGCCGAGCTCGGCCTGGCCCAGCGCCTCGAGGCCACCGCCGAGGAGGTCATCGCCACGATCCACGCCCACCCGACGCTCAGCGAAGCCGTCCACGAAGCCGCCCTCGGCGCCGAGGGCCGCATGATCCACTTCTGACCTTGTCGTCCGCGGCCGTGGCCGTGGCATCCCCGATCGGCCGAGGCGGTTGAGCGGCCGCCCGATCCGCGTACAATGCCACCAACGCCGCAGCGACGCACCGTCCGGAGAGGTGGCCGAGTGGCTGAAGGCGACGGTTTGCTAAACCGTTATACGGGGTATCACCCTGTATCGCGGGTTCGAATCCCGCCCTCTCCGCTTCCGCATCGCAAGCGTCAGAAACCCCACAACGCGTGGGGTTTTCTGATGCGCCGAGCGTCTGCGATTCCGGCATCGTGACCTTGTCTGACTGCATCGCCATGCCGGGCGCACGTTCTGACTTTCGGACATGTTTCCGAGAGTCGCCCGCCGTGTTCGTGCCCGTGTCACGCTGCCGGCCGGGCCGAAGACCTGCCGCGGTGGTGCGGGCGTGCGCATTTCTGGACTCACGCTCCCTCCGGGGGTCGGAGCGTGCCTCGAACGTCGCCGTCAGTGGATCAGGTACAGCAACGGGAAGAGGAAGATCCAGATCAGGTCGACCAGGTGCCAGTAGAGGCCGGTGACCTCGACGGGGGTGAAGAAGCGGCTGCCGAATCGGCCGCGGAGGGCGGCGAGGGTGAGCCAGGCGATGACGGCCATACCGACGAGCACGTGGATGCCGTGCAGCCCGGTGAGCAGGAAGTAGATGCTGAAGAACAGACGCAGCTCCTCGGGCTCGACCGGGCCGGCGGTCGCGTGGGAGGGCTCGTCGTGGGCGGGGTCATCGACCGCAGCGGGATCGACGAGGAACGTCGGCTGGGTGCCGCTGGGACCGGTCGCGGCCGGCTGAATGCCCGAGCGCGGGATCAGCAGGGCGAGGTCTTCGGCGGACCATGCCTGTTCGGATTCGTCGCCGTCATCGGCCGCGGCGTCGGGATCGGAGGCGTCGGCGGTCGCTTTGGTGGCGTCGCCGTCGGATGCGTCGGCGGTGTCGGCGGCCGCGAGTTCGGCCTCTTTCTCGGCGCGGGCCTGAAGCTCGCGCATGAAAGCGACGACGTGGACCATGTGCTCGTTGGTGAGCGTGGGGTTGCCGCCGCGGGCGGGCATCTGCAGATTCATGGTGCTGTCGGCGTCCCACGGCTGGCGGCCGACCTTGAGGAACTGCAGCAACTGCTTGTCGGAGCTCTCGGCGACGAAGGTGCTGTGGACCAGGTCGGCGCCCTGGCCTTCGAGGCCGGTGCCGTCGTCGGCGTGGCAACTGGAGCAGGTGCCGGCGAAGATCACGCGCCCGCGGGCGACGTTGCCCTCCAGCGCGTCCGGTTCGTCGGTGGGGGCGGGCTCTTCGTCGGCCGCGGCGGCGGCCTCGTCGCCCTCCTCGTCGTCCGGCGCGTCGTGGCCGAAGTGCGCGGCCAGGTAGTGCTCGTCGGGCGAGAAGAGGCGCCCCGCGAGCAGGCCGTGGTCCCACTTGTCCCTGTATTCGACATACTTGACGCCCATGAAGGTCGCGCCGCCGAGGAACGTCAGCCCAAGCAGGCACACGAGCAGGCGGCGGCGGTCGAGCTGGGCGGCGCGGACGGCCCAGGCCATGGTGAAGCTGCTGATCAGCAGCACGACGGTGTTGAACGCGCCGTGGGAGGTGCTCAGCAGCTCGCCGCCGGCGTAGAACGCCGCGGGATGGCTGGCACGGTAGATGGCGTAGGCGCAGAACAGCCCGCCGAACATGAGCACCTCGGTGGCGAGGAAGATCCACATGCCCAGCTTGGCCGACTCGAACTGCTGCGCCGGGGTCTCGAAGTGGTGCGCCAGGTTCGAGTCGTGGGCGGCGTCGCCGGCATGGGGGGCGGCGTTCGTCGCCTCGTAGTCACCGTGGGATTCGATCGCGGACATATCGTACAGACCTTTCAATCTGGACGGTCAGTGGTTGTGCGTGTGGTCCGTGTGGTGCGCTTTCGCGGCGTGTTCGCCCGGTCGCGCGGGGGTCAGTTGAGCTCGCAGCGTGTCGAAACGAAGCGGCTCACCGTTGAACTGTTCTGCGACGCGATCGGCGTCGGCCACGCTGCCCAGCGCCGCGACGCCGAACGCCATCGGCGAGTGGATCCCCTCGCCGCGCACGTACACCGCTTCGCCCGCGTCGAGCCAGCGGCGGTCGTCGAACGCCTTGACGTAGCGCGCGGCGACGGTTTCCTCCGCGTGATCGGCCTCGTGGCGGAAGAGGCAGCCGATGTCGTCGAACCGGCGCGGCTCCAGCACGCCGTCGATGCGCACGAGCGACGCGGCGGCGAACCGCTCGTCGCTGATGATCATGTGGCACTCATCGCACGCGTCGTGTCCCAGGTGCAGCGTGGGCGGCTCGAGGGATCCGCCGCGGTCGC
>CAYSIX010000068.1:5865-17661 GCA_964431205.1 uncultured Phycisphaeraceae bacterium | reverse complement strand
GCCCCGGCGAGGTGACCAGTGACCTGATCGAAGCCGACACCTCCATCACCATCCACAACAAGGAGCTGGTCCTGGCGACGCTGACCAAGCAGGTCGACTTCGACATGGAGTTCCGCGTGGAGAAGGGCCGCGGGTATGTCCCGGCCAGCGAGCAGTACGACGCGACGCAGGAGCAGGAGGTCGGCCTGATCCCGGTGGACGCGCTGTTCTCGCCCGTCTCGCGCGTGCGCTACAAGGTCGAGGACACCCGCGTCGGGCAGAAGACCAACTACGACAAGCTGACGCTGGAGATCTGGACCAACGGCACGGTCTCGCCGGAGATGGCGCTGGTCGAGGCCGCCAAGATCCTTCGCAAGCACCTCAACCCGTTCGTGCAGTACTACGACCTGGGCGACGGGCGGGCGAGCGAGACGGCGGCGGCGGCGGCGCGCGTGGACGAGGACCTGATCCGCAAGCTCGAGATGCCGATCTCCGAGCTGGACCTGTCCGTCCGCGCCAGCAACTGCCTGGAGTCGGCCAAGATCGAGACCGTCGCCGACCTGGTCACCCAGGAGGACGGCGAGCTGCTGAAGCTGCGCAGCTTCGGCAAGACGTCCCTGCGCGAGGTCAAGCGGAAGCTGGCGGACCTGGGGCTGGAGCTGGGCATGGAGTTGCCCGCGGAGCTGAAGGCGGGCAGCTCGGCCTGAACGGCGCCGCCGTTGCTTTGCCGAACCCGCAACGAGTAGGATATTCGCCCCGCCGGCGGCCCCCGGGCTTCGGTCGGCCGGGACAGGAGTTGGATCATGAGACACCGTGTCATGGGTCGCAAGCTCAACCGATCGACGGCGCATCGCCGGGCGATGTGGCGGAACATGGCCATCGCGCTGTTCACCCACGAGCAGATCACCACCACGATCCCCAAGGCCAAGAGCGTCCAGCCGTTCGTCGAGAAGCTGATCAGCACGGCCCGCCGGGGCGACCTGGCGGCGCGGCGGCGCGTGATCGCCGAAATCGGTGACCCGCTGCTGGTCCGCCACGAGGACGACGAGAACGTCGATCGCAACCGCTACGGCGAGATCAAGAGGGCGCCGCGCGTGGTCAAGCGCCTTTTCGAGGACATCGCCCCGCGTTACGCCGACCGCCCCGGCGGGTACACGCGGATCATCCGCCTGGCCAAGCACCGCATCGGCGACGGGACCGACCTGTGCGTGCTGCAACTGGTCGGCGACGAGCAGGGCCCGCAGGTCGCCGGCCGCTTCTCACGCCGCCGCGAGATGGCCAACCACCGCATGGAACGGGCCGCGGCCCTGCGGCGTCAGCCCGGCGACACCACGGCTGCGGCCGCCGCCGCGTCCGAACCCGCCGCCTCCACGCCCGCCCCGGACACCGACACCGCGACCGCTGCCCCCGAGCCCGCGCCCACGCCGCCCGAGACCGACGCCTCCACCGACGGCGGTGAAGAGTCGCCCAAGGCCTGACGCGACGCGCCGGCCCGCGGCACGCTCACCGAGATCGCCCCCGTTCCCCCGGCCTACGTCGGGGGTTTTTTCTTGGAGCGCTCGCCTCGCCTCGCCGCGCCCGCGTCGACCCTCTCGCGCCCGGTCGACCCGGGCGAACGGCCTGCCGCCGCGACGCCGGCCGCGCCACCGCCGTGCCGTACAATCGCACCGCGAACTCGATCGAACGACCGCGACCCGTCTGTCTGGGGAGCCCCCGCCATGAATGAAACCACCAGCGTCGCCGCGGCGTCGTGGGAAGAGCTGCAGCAGATCGTCGCCTCGGGCAACGGCGAACACCTCGCGGCGTTCCTGCACCTGCTGGCTCCGGAAGAAACCGCGTACACGATCTCACGGCTGAGCGAGGAGCAGCGGACGGCGATGCTGTCGATGCTCGCGCAGGTTCAGCCGGAGCTCGCCGCCGACCTGATGGAGCACTTCGCCGACGAGCACGCGGCGGACATGATCGAGGCGCTGTCGCCCGATCACGCCGCGGCGATCGTGGACGAGATGGACAGCGACGAGCAGGCCGACGTGCTCGGCGAGCTCGACGACGAGGACCTGGCCGCGATCCTCGCCAGGATGGACCCGCAGGAGGCGGCGGGCGCCCGGGAACGACTGGAATATCCGGAGGATACGGCCGGCGGGCTGATGATCACGGAGTTGCTCAGCTACCACGCCGATCAGGACGTGGACGACGTGATCAGCGACCTGCGGTCCAAGGCGGCCGAATACGTCGGCTACGAGGTGCGGTACCTGTACGTGACCGATCGGTCGGGCCGGTTCGTGGGCGTGGTGCCGATGCGGGACCTGGTCCTGGCCGCGCCGGGCCGACGGCTGACCGAGCTGATGGTCAGCTCGCCCGTGAGCGTGCGGGTGGACGCGCCGCTCGACCGGCTCGAGGACCTGTTCGACCGGGTGGACTTTTCCGCGGTGCCCGTGCTCGACGAGCAGGACCGCCTGGTCGGCGTCGTGCAGCGGGCGCTGGTGCAGGAGGCGCTCAGCGAACGATCGAGCGAGACGCTGCTGAAGTTCGGCGGCATCATCGGCGGTGAGGAGCTGCGCACGATGCCGCTGCTCGACCGCTGGCCGCGGCGGCTGGCGTTCCTGGGGCCCAACATCGTCCTGTCCTACCTGGCGGTGACGATCATCGCCGTGTTCGAGCCGACGATCGAAAGGCTCACCGTGCTGGCGGTGTTCCTGCCGATGCTGGCCAACCTCAGCGGCGCCGCGGGCAACCAGGCCGTCGCCGTGAGCATCCGCGAGCTGTCCCTGGGTCTGGTGAAGCCGGGCGACCTGATGAGCGTCATGCGGAAGGAGGTCATGATCGGGTTGCTCAACGGGGTGGTGATCGGCACGGTGCTGGGGCTGATCCTGCTGTTGACCCGCCACGAGCCGCTGATGATCCCCCTGCTGATCGGCGTGGCCTACGTGATCAACAGCGTGCTGTCGGTGCTGATCGGCGGGTCGCTGCCGCTGATCCTCAAGGCGATGAAGGTCGATCCGGCGATGATGTCCAGCCCCATCCTCACGACGATGACCGACATGGGCGCGTTCTTTCTGACCCTGAGCTTCGCGGCGCTGTACCTGGCGGCGATGGGGTAAACTGCCTCGATGGCACGCGGCAAGACGAGCGCGAAGTCGGCCCCGGCCCGGCCCGAGGCGTCGATGCGGGTGGTGGCGTTGTACGGCCCGGAGGCCATGCGCCGCAAGCTGTGGCTGGATGAGTTGCGATCGAAGCTGGAGGCGGTGCACGGGCCGCTGGCGCCGACGGTGTTCGACGGGGAGTCGGCGACGCTGGCGGAGGTGTTCGACGAGCTGCGCAGCTTTTCGCTGCTGCAGTCGCACGTGCTGGTGATCGTGGACAAGGCGGATCAGTTCGTCAAGCGGTTCCGGGACGCGGTGGAGCGTTACGCCGAGCAGCCGCAGGACCACGCGACGCTGGTGCTGCGGTCGCAGACGTGGAACAAGGGGAACCTGGACAGGAAGATCGCGAAGGTGGGGGCGGTGGTGCGGTTCGATGAGCCGAAGCCGACCGAGGCCTCGCGGTGGCTGATCGAGCGGGCGAAAGACACGTACGAGCGGAAGCTGTCGCCGGACGGCGCGGCGGCGCTGGTCGGGCGGCTGGGCACGTCGATGACGCGGCTGGACACGGAGCTGGCGAAGCTGGCGGTGATGGTCGAGGCCGACGAGCCGATCACGGCCGAGCTGGTCAGCGGCGCGGTGGGGCGCAGCAGCGACGAGCGGGCGTGGGCGATGCAGGACGCGGTGCTCTCGTCGCTGGCCAGCGGTCGGGCCCGGCCGGCGCTGGAGATGATCCACGAGCTGATCGAGCTGGCCGATCAGCCGGAGGTGCTGGTCCAATTCGCGGTGACCGACCTGATGCGGAAGCTGGAGGAAGCGATGGCGATGCAGCGCGAGGGCGCCGCGCCGCCGCAGATCGCCCGACGCCTGCGCCTGTGGGGCGAGGGGCAGCGGAACTTCTTCGCGGTGATGCGTCGGCTCGATCATCCCCGCGCCGCCGACTGGCTCGCGCGGGCCCTGCGACAGGACGGGCGGGCCAAGTCGGGGTTCGGCGACTCTCGCCGAAATCTCGAATGTTTCTGCGTGCAGTTGGCCGATGGTGTCCGATGAGCGCCTACGCCCGTGGCGCGCGCGTCGCGATCCGGGCCCGGGGCGTACATTCCGGCGTGCATCCGGTTCATGGAGGAACCACGGTCGGCCGCAACCGACCCCAAGCCAGGAGGCAAGATGCAATCCGATCTTTCCATCATCCGTCGTACCTTGTTGAACGTGGTTCTGGGCCTCGCCGCTGCCGTCGTTGGCAACGGGTGTCAGAGCCCGGGCGGCGAGGCGCACATGACGCCCGAACCCGATCAGAATGACCCCCGGCTGGCCGAGTCGGACGAGGGGAGTGACGCGGATCGCTCGGCCGACGGCCGCGCGGCGCCCGACGCCGTGTCCGCGATGATCGCGGATCAGGCCGCACGACTCTCGGCGCGCAGCGGCTATGCGCCTGACCCGATCTTCCTCGAACCCGGCACGGCGACGCCGCCCTCGGCAGAGACGCGTGGCCCGGTCAAGACCGCCCGTGCCAACGAGCCGGCGCGTCCGATCGACCGCGCCGCGGCCAACCTCGGCGCCGACGCCTCGCTCTCGGCCGACGAGCTGATGGCGGAGGCGGACGCCGGTTCGATGCCCGTCGCCGCCGGTGCCGACACCGCCTCGGCCACACGCCGGGAGCTGATCGACGCGCTGCTGGGACGCCTGCGTCAGGAAGAGGGCACGGCCATGAGCCGCGCGGTCACGGCCGCGGTGGTCAGCCTGGCCGACCCGAACCCCCGGCTCGACCCGCGCCTGCTGGCGGCGCTGCCGCCCGATCAGCGCGCCGCGGTGCAGGAGTTTCACGCGGCGATCGCGGCGATGCGCGACGAGCTGGAGGCCGGCGGCCGGCTGGAACGCGACGCGCTGGTCTCCCGGCTGGACGGGCTGTTCGCCGAAGAGCCGATCCGCATCGAACGCCTGGCCCTGTGCCGCCGCGTCGAGAGCTTCGGCGTGTACGAGCCGCTGGACGTCAGCGCGTTCCTCGCCCACCAGCGCAACCCCATGATCGTGTACGTCGAGCTGGACCATTTCCGCTCGGTGCCGGTCAGCGACGACGAGTACGAGGTGCGGCTCCAGCAGGAGATCGTGCTGTTCAACGAGGCGGACGGCCTGGCGGTCTGGCGTGACGATCCGGTGGAGATCGTGGATCGTTCGAGGAATCGGCGGCGGGACTTTTTCGTCCGCGACCTGATCACGCTGCCCGCGCGGCTGGGCGTGGGCAAGTACCGGCTGAAGGTGCGGATCAGCGACGTGCACGCCGGGACGATCGACGAGAAGACGATGCCGATCCGCCTGGTCGCCGACCCGGGTCTGATCCGTACGGTCCGCGCCGACGACGAGCCGCCGCGCGCCGCGAACGAGTCCAGGCCGATCTTGCCGCGCTGAGCGCGGCCGATCGCCGCAACGGCGGCGTTGACCGGCGCCGTGCCGGCCGATAGGGTTGACTCGGATCGAGCGTCGCTCGATCCGCGCGGGCGTCGGCGGCCGCCGCCGTCGCCGGCCACGATCCCGTTGGGCACTCCCCGGCACAGGAAAGGTTGCGATTTGACCCCAGACCGGCTGCGCGTCGCCGCGATTCAGTACACCATCCGTCCCGTCGATACGTTCGAGCACTTCGTCGAACAGGTCAAGGGCGTCGTGGCGACCGCGGCCGACTACGACTGCCGGCTGGTCACGTTCCCCGAGTATTTCACGATTCAGTTGTTCACGCTCGACGACGTCTCCCGCCCCGTGCACGACCAGGTCCGGGCGCTGGCGCGTCGCGTGCCGATGTTCGTCGAGCTGATGAGCGACCTGGCCAGACAGCACGGCATCTACATCGTCGCCGGTTCGATCCCGGTGATCGACGACGGCGACGACCGCGTCTTCAACGACAGCTTCATCTTCGGTCCCACGGGTGAATACGGCGTGCAGGGCAAGCTGCACATGACGCCGTGGGAACGCGAAGACTGGCGGATGTGTGCCCGCCGGCGGTTCCACGTGATCGACACGGACTTCGGCCGCATCGCCGTGACGATCTGCTACGACGTGGAGTTTCCCGAGCTGGCGCGCGCCGCCGCACGCGAAGGCTGCTATATCCTCGTGTGCCCGTCCTGCACGGACGATCGGCAGGGGTTCCTGCGCGTCCGCTACTGCGCCCAGGCCCGGGCGGTCGAGAACACGATGTACGTCGTGCACGCGTGCACGGTCGGGTCGCTGCCGATGGTCCCGTCGGTCTCGCTGAACTACGGGCAGGCGTCGATCCTCACGCCGTCGGACTTCCCGTTCGCCCGTGACGGCATCCTCGCCGAGGGCACGCCCAATCAGGAGATGATCGTGATCGGGGAGATGAACCTGAACACGATCGTCGAGGCGCGCGAGCGCGGCGCCGTGCTGCCCCTTCGTGATTCGGTGACGACGGCGGAGGTCACCCGCCAGCTCGAGGTGCTCCAGCTATGAACGCGTCGCAAGGCCGCGCCCGTCCCGGGCGTCGTCCCCGGGCCTCGATCAGCGTCCGGACCCTGCGGGAGACGGACTTCGAAGGCGTCGCCCACCTCGAACGCCAGCACTACCCCGACGAGCAGCCGTCCCCGCCCGAGCAGCTCCGCTCCCGCATGCGCGCGTTTCCCGAGGGCCAGCTCGTCGCCGTCGACGACGCCACCGGGCGGATCGTCGGCTACGCCGCCAGCCTCATCATCCGCTGGGACGATTACGAGTTCAACCACAACTGGGACCAGTTCACCTCCCGCGGCTGGTTCACCAACCACGACCCCGTCCACGGCCGCACGCTCTACGGCGCCGAGATCCTGGTCGACCCGCACATGCAGGGCCGCGGGATCGGCAAGACGATCTACCGGGCGCGGTTCGACCTGTGCCGGCGGCTGGGGCTGGCGCGCATCCGCGCCGGCGCCCGGCTCGTCGGGTATCACCGTTACGCCGACCGCATGTCCGCGGAGGATTACGTGATCGCCGTGGTCAACCGCGAGCTGGGCGACCCGACGCTGTCGTTTCAGCTCAAGCGGGGGTTCCGCGTGATCGCGGTCGTCGCCGACTACCTGCCCCGCGATCCCAAGAGCCTGGGCTACGCGGCGGTGATCGAGTGGATCAACCACGCGGTCGCGCGCCCGTCCGACTACCGCCGCCGCGACCCGCGCTTCGCCCGCCGGCGCAAGCGGCCGCATTCTTAGCGTGCGGGTCGAGAGGGTCCGCCGGGGCCTGACTGGCGAACGCCTCGGGTGATGGCTTTGCGTTGGACGATGCGTTCGCCGATAATCGGCCGCGAACCCGATATTGAGTCGTTGGGGGCGCGGCTTGTGAACCGACGCGAGTTTCAGAAGGTGGCGTTGCTGCGGCGCCGAGAGGCGAAGGTGCTGCTCGACCAAGGGTGCTATGCGGGGGCCTATTATCTGCTGGGTTATGCGGTTGAATGCGCGATCAAGGCGTGCTTGGTGAGACGGTTTCGTCACGAGGACTTGCCGGATCGAAGGCTGGTCAACGACGCCTACACGCATGACCTCGTGAAGCTCATGAAGGTTGCCGAACTCGAGGTGGAGTTGAAGGAGGCGTTTCGGGATCAGCCGGCACTGGAGGTGAATTGGGCGACGGTGAAGGACTGGACCGAAGCGGCACGCTATGATCAGCGTGTGTCGCGGGCGCGGGCGTTCGATTTCTGGGCGGCATGTACCGACCGGAAGAGTGGCGTTTTGACGTGGATACGTTCGAGATGGTAGGCGCGACTTTGTCAACTGAGCAGATCGGCGCGGGCGAGGAGTTGGTGCGGGCGCTCGACGACGCGGGGGTTCGGGTCACCGCCGCGCTGTGGTATTTCGACGAGGATGCGCAGCGATGGAAGTTGTTGCTGGCGTCGCCTCAGGTCGCCGCTCGCGGCCCGCGAGAGCTGTATGGCCGCATCCAGGCCGTGATGAACGATCCGCGGGCGAGTTCAACGGTAGAATCGGTGATTGATCTTTCCGACGTCAACGTCCTGCCGGCCGACGACCCGCTTGTCGATCTGCTGCGCGGGTCGCTGGGGGAGTTGAGGGGCATTCACCGCGTCCGGTTCACCAACAACGTCGTCAACGGCCACGTGATCGCCGATGCGTTGATCTATCGACTGGCGGCGTAAGCGCTGTTGGAGGGATTCAGCCGGCGTCCATACGGACCGCTTCGATATCGTCAGGCCGTGATCGTGGCCTTGGTCCGACGCCGGCGGATCACTGGCGCGAGCATCCACAGAATCGCCATCGTCCCGGGCTCGGGGATCACGCCGGTGTAGTACTGCATCGCCAGGTCCCAGGCCTGCGGGCCGACGATCGAGCCGATCCGCCGGCCGGGCAGGTCGTCCGCCGGGACGTGGATCCCGCCGTACAGCCGCGACAGCGCCGCCTCGTCGGCGGCGTCGAAGTAGGTCGCCCACTGCAGGATCAGGTCCTCGCTGGGGCCGTACTCGAACTCGAGGCCCTCGCCGGCGGGAAACGCGTGCTCGAACAGCCCGCCGGGGAAGTACGCGCTGCCGGTGATCGCCGCCAGCACCTCCGCCGCGGCGCGGCTGAAGGTCGAGTGGCCCGAGACGTAGCCGGCAAACGGGGGGGTCACGAACGTGTCCTGCTGATACGGCATCCACCGTTCGGCCAGGATCCAGCCCACCCCGCCGACGTCGTCCGGGCCGTGGTGCGCCCCGTCGGGCGCGCCGGTCCAGGACCGTATCGCGATCTTGCCCTCGTGCCCGGCCAGGTGCTCGTGCCGCTCGCCGGGGGCGGTTGTCTGCGGCGTGATCACCTCGACCAATCCCGGCTCGAGCGTCAGCCCCTCGGGGTCGTACGTGCTGAGCGTTTCCCCGTTGACCTCGACCGTCAGCCCCGGGTCCGACGACTGACCCCGCTGACCCATGTAGCGGATCATCGAGATCGGGCGGGCGTAGTCGTACAGGCCCTTGTGGTTCCAGGCCGCCACGGCCGCGTCGTGCACGGCGCCGTTGAGCGCGAAGTAGGTCTTGACGTCCCACTCCAGGTCGTCCACCGCCGGGCCCGTCCCGCCGAGACGCTTGTCCATGCCCAGCGCGTCCATTCGATCGGCGACGTCGTTGGCGATCACGTTCCAGTGCCCGGGCGGCGCCTCGGAGTCCGGGCCGTCGGCCCAGAACTCGGCGATGATCCGCGCCCAGTCGGCGTGCCTGACCATATGCGGCTCGTACGGCTGGCCGGTGACGGGGTTGACCGCGTGACCGACGTTCTCGTAGGTGCCCAGCGGGCGATTGCCCATCGAGGCCGGCGAGATGTCGACCACCCGCGTGTCGGCCGGGTCGAGCTCGCTGCTGTAGCGGATGATCAGGTTGACCGCGTCACGGAAGTCGCCGTCGCCGCTGCCACCGAGCATCGGCGGCGCGCCCTGGTCCAGGTACACGCCGTTTTCGCTTCGTTGCTCGGGTCGCAGGGCGAACGGCGTCACGTCGCCCCAGTAGGGGCTCAGGAACGACTGGACCGTTTCTTCGACGACCGTGCCGAACTGGTCGCGGCGTTCGCGGACGAAGCGCAGCGGCTGCCAGCGGTTGGGGTCGTTCATGGTGGTGCCGAGCTCGTCGAAGGTCAGCGGCGGGTTGACCGGGGCGTAGCCGGTGGGCTCGGCGTAGTCGTTCGACTCGTTGGCGCTGTCGCCGAGGCCGAAGTCGATGACGCGCTGTGCGATGCGGTTGCCCAGGGCGGCGGGCGAGTCGCCGGCGGTGGTGGTGACGTTGGGGTCGTAGCCCAGCGCGTTCATCTGATTGTCGAGCTGGAAGGCGGTCAGGAAGCGGCCGGGCCCGGTGCCGCCGGGTCCGTCGACGAACCGGTGACGCAGCACACGGTAGGCGGCGTAGCTGATGGCCTCGTGTCGCGCGGCCGCGACGCCGGCCGGGTCCCCCTCGGGCGTGACGAGCGGGTCGGGCTCGAGGTAGGTCCTGGAGGTCGGATCGAAGACGGCCCAGGCGTCGTACATCGCGACCGACACGTGCCAGAGGTTGCGGGCGTGGACGGTGGGCCGGGCGGTGTCGTTGCGGATCGCCTCGAGCAGTTGCTCGTTCCAGAGGCGGGCGATCGAGGGGTCGTCCGCGTGGGCCATGGGCGCCGCGATTATCCCGACCAGCGCCGTGATCACGAAACAACGGTGACGCACGTAGCCGAGGAGGATCGTCGTTAGCTGGGCCACGGGCCGTATCTCCGAGGGCACATACACCAACGCGGGCAGCGCGCAGGAATGCTGTCAACCCGTGACGGGCCGGTTACCCCACGGAAAACGTCATGGGAGGCCACTCCTCTCCTCGCGGAGCAAGTATACCACAGCGATGGTCGGGTCCAAGGGAAAATAAAGTTGATCCGGCGTCGAGGCTGGTGGTCGCCGGCGTCCCTTCGGCCCGGACGACCGCGGCCCGGCCCGTGCGGCTAGAATCAGGCCATGTTCCGCTGGTTGCTGATCGGGCTGGTGCGGGGGTATCAAGCGACGCTGGGCCCGTGGCTGGGCGGGCACTGCCGGTTTTATCCGACGTGCAGCCAGTACACGATCGACGCGATAAGAAGGCACGGCGCGTGGCGGGGCGTGTGGCGGGGGCTGCGACGCGTGGCGCGGTGCCACCCCTGGGGCGGCTCGGGGTATGACCCGGCGTAAGACATGGCGTGGTCCGATCCCATCCTGACGCGGCTGAGGCGGTTCCTGGCCGAGCCGACCACCGAGATGTCACGCGCCCGGCGCACGCTTCGTTACGTGATCGACCTGGCGCGACACTGCGCGATCGAGCTGCATCACGACCGGGCGCCGCAGATGGCCGCGGCGCTGACCTACCGCACGATCTTCGGGCTCGTGCCGCTGCTGGTGCTCTCGGTGATCGTGTTCAACGCGTTCGGCGGGTTCCGGGACGCCGGGGACGCGATCCAGGAGCGTGTGTACGAGTACCTCGGTCTGACGTCGATCACGATCGATCCCACCGGACCGATCGATTCGGACGAATCGGCCGAGTCGATCGAGGCCGAGCGGCCCGGGGATTCGGCGGACTCGGCGGGGGCGGAGGCGAAGGACCCGGCGGACGCAGCGGACGCGACGACCGCGGCCGACGGGGCCGCCGAAGTGGGATCGCGCGACGATCTGCGCGAGACGGTCGATCAGATCCTCAACGAGCTGCGGGAGCGGATCGAGCAGATCAACTTCGCGAGCATCGGCGCGGTGGGTCTGGTGCTGCTGATCTGGGCGGCGCTGGGGCTGGTGGTGACGGTGGAGCAGGCGTTCAACCGGATCTACAACTGCCCGTCGGGGCGGCCGTGGCACCTGCGGATCACGATTTACTGGGCGGTGATCACGCTGGGCCCGGTGCTGGTGCTGGCGAGCCTGTACATGACCGGTCAGGTGGTCAGCACGGTGGTGTCGATCCCGGTGGTGGGCCCGCTGTTCGCGTGGCTGAGCCGGTTCACGGCGTTCGCGGCGTCGTGGGTCCTGCTGGTGCTGCTGTACACGCTGATGCCGAACACGCGGGTGCACCTGCGGTCGGCGGCGGTGGGCGCGTTCGTGGCCGCGGCGCTGTGGGAGCTGGGCAAGTACGGGTTTCAGTTGTACGTGCAGAAGGCGGTGACTATTTCCGTGCTGTACGGCTCGCTGGGGCTGATCCCGCTGTTCCTGTTGTGGGTGTACATCACGTGGCTGATCGTGCTGTTCGGGCTGGAACTGACGTACACGCTGCAGGCGATGCGCGCCGGGCGGTTCAAGAGCGCCGCCA
>CAYSIX010000068.1:0-5855 GCA_964431205.1 uncultured Phycisphaeraceae bacterium | reverse complement strand
GGACCACGAGCTGGTCTGCGACCCGCGATGGATGATCCCGATCATGGCGATCGTCGGCCGGGCGTTCGCCCGGGGCGAGTCGGTGACCGAGCGGGAGGTGGTGACGGAGGCGTCGCTTCCGCCGTCGGTCGTCGGCCGGCTGGTCGATCAGCTCGTGCAGGCGGGGATGCTGCACCGGTTGGAGGACGGTTCGGAAGAGGAAGCGCGGGTCACCCTGGCGCGACCGGCCGAGCGCATCGGGCTGGGGAGCCTGCTGTCGTTGGCCCACTCGGTGACGAGCAACGGTCGGGCGGCGCGCCTGCCGGGGCGCGAGACGCTGCGGCGGCTGAACGAGGCGGAGGTCGCCGCCGCCGACGGCATGACCCTCGCCGACGTCGTGCCCGCCGCCGAATCCGGTACCTCCGGATGAATCCGCGTCACGGCGCCGACCGCGGCGTCTCGATCAGCTCGGGCTCCTCGTCCGGCTCCAGGCCGTCGGGCGGATTCATCTTGACGCCCGCGTGCATTTCCAGCGGGCCGCGCAGGATCGGATCGTTCGTCTGCCGCATCCACGCGTCGAGGCGTGACCGCATCTCGTCGAGCGTTTCGGCCGCCTGCGGATCCGCCGCCCGATTCCCCGTCTCGTACGGGTCGTACCAGAGGTCGTAGAGTTGCTCCTGAGGCGGGCGGCGATCCGCCCAGCCCCGCTCGAGCATCAGCCGCTTGCTCAGGCTCGCGTCGCAGTTCGGCAGCACCGGCCGATCGCGCCCGTCGTAACGTCGGATGTACTTGTACCGCTCGGTCCGGACCGCGCGCATCGGCTCGTACGCCGCGTGAAAGTTCACCTCCGCGAAGATCGCTTCGTGCAACGCGTCCACCTCGCCGCGCACCAGGGGCAGAAGTGACCGCCCCTGCAGCCACGGCGGCGGGGCGATCCCCGTCAGCTCGCAGATCGTCGGGAACACGTCCAGGTGCTGGACCATCGCGTCGATCGTGGCGCCGCCGGTGAAACCCGTCTCAAACGGCCCGCGCACCATCAGCATGACCCCGATGCCATGGTCCGTCAGGTGGCACTTCATCAGCGGGAACGCCGGGCCGTGATCGGTGGTGACGATCACGAGCGTGTCATCGGCGAGCTGAGCGTTGTCGATGGCGTCGAGAATACGGCCGATCGCCGCGTCCAGCCGGTGCGCCATGGTCGCGTAGTCGGCGAAGTCCTGCCGGGTCTCGGGCGTGTCGGGCAGCGGCGCGGGCGGGCAGAGGTAACGCGGGTCGTCGGCGGGATCGGCCGCGGGGAAGCGTCGATGGGTCTCGAAGAACCCGATCGACATGAACAGCGGCGTGCGTCCGCGGCCCTTGCTGCGCAGGAAGCGGCAGGCCACCTCGGCCCGTGCCTCGGCGTCGTTGGGTGACTCGAGCACCTCGTCGTAGCCGAGTGCGGTCGGCCCGCCGTCCGCGTGGGAGATCTCGTGCTGAGTGCCGCACAGCGCGGTGCGGTAGCCGGCCGCCTTGAGGGTGTGACCGAGGTGCTGCTTCGGGTCGTTGAGGCGGAACCCGCGGTGCGCGAGCCCGAGCATCCCGTTGCAGTGCGCCCACTGGCCGGTGAGCAGAGACGCGCGGCTGGGCGAGCACGTCGGGTTGTTGCAGAACGCCTGGCGAAACAGGACGCCCTGGCGCGCGAACCGCTCCAGGTGCGGCGTGCGCAGCCTGTGCCCGTAGGGCGAGACGTACCGGCCGGTGTCGTGCGAGTGGATGTAGATGATGTTGAGCATGGGCTTCGTTCTGAATCAGGTCTGTGTCACCGCGGGGGGAGGCGGGGGAGGCGGGTGATGCAAGGCGGCTGGCGCTCGGCGCCGCGATCGGCCCCCTGACCGGCAAGTAACGCCGGCCCCGTCCCGGTCAGACGCCGATCCCCATCGCTCACGCCCGCACGCGCAGCGTCCGCGTCCCGTCGTACCGCTGGGCGATCGGCATCCGACGCCCGAACCCGAACGCCCGGCTGGTGATCTTCAGCCCCGGCGGCATCTGCTTGCGCTTGTACTCGTTGCGGTCGATCAATCGCACGACACGCAGCACCGTCTCGGCCTCGAAGCCCGTCTCGTCGATGATCCGCTGCGCCGACTGCTCCCGCTCGACGTACCGCTCGATGATCTGATCCAGCACCTCGTACGGCGGGAGGCTGTCCTGGTCGGTCTGGTCCTCGCGCAGCTCGGCGCTGGGCGGCTTGCGGATCGTGCTCTCGGGGATGACCGGGCCCAGGTCGATCCGGCGCAGCGGCGAGTCGGGCGAGTCGTTGAGCCACCGCGCCAGCTCGTACACCATCGTCTTGGGCACGTCGCTGAGCACGGCCAGCCCGCCGGCCATGTCCCCGTACAGCGTGCAGTAGCCCACGGCCATCTCGCTCTTGTTCCCGGTGGTCACCAGCATCGACCCGAACTTGTTGCTCATGGCCATGAGGATGTTGCCGCGCAGCCGGGCCTGGATGTTCTCCTCGGTCACGTCGGGCTCGAGCCCGGCGAATACCGGCGCCAGGATCTGTTCCATGGCGCGGTGCACCGGCTCGATGGGGATGACGTCGAAGCGGACGTCGAGGCGTTTGGCGAGCTGCTCGGCGTCCCGGACCGAGCCGGGCGACGAGTATCGGCTGGGCATGGCCACGCCACGGACGTGCTGCGGGCCCAGCGCCGCGACGCAGATCGCCGCCGTCACCGCCGAGTCGATCCCCCCGCTCAGCCCGAGCACGACCGACTGGAACCCGCACTTGCGGCAGTAATCGCGAAGGCCGAGCACCAGCGCGTGGTAGGCCTCGGCCGGCGGTGTCATCGACGTGGGTAGCGCGCGGCGGGCGCGGTCGGACGCGCCGCCGCCGGCCGGTGCGGAGGCGTCGGTCAGCTCGGTCGAGTCCACGACGATCAGGTCCGGCTCGAACGCGCGGGCGTGGGCGACCAGCTCGCCGTAGGCGTTGAACGCGCAGGAGTTGCCATCGAAGATCAGCTCGTCGTTGCCCCCGACCTGGTTGCAGTACAGCAGGGGCAGGCGGTGCCGCCGCGCGACGTGGCGCATCAGCTTCAGACGGAACTCCTGCTTTCGCACGACAAACGGCGAGGCCGCGGCGTTAATGAAAAGCTGCGCGCCGTGGGCGGCCAGCTCGTCGATCGGGTTGTCGTGATAGAGCTGGCGTGAGAAGACCTCGCGCTCGTTCCAGAGGTCCTCGCAGATGCTCACGCCCAGGCGCATGCCGTGGAACGGCGTGACGTCCACCCGCGGCCCGGGCTCGAAGTAGCGGGTCTCGTCGAAGACGTCGTAGGTCGGCAGCAGGCTCTTGACGTGGCGGTGGAGGATGCGGCCGTCGGCGCAGAGAGCGGCGGCGTTGTAGAGCGTGCGGCCCTGGGCGGTGTCGGCGGGGCAGGGGTAGCCGATGATCGCCGCGATGCCGCGGCAGGCGTCGGCCAGGGCCTCGACCGCCTCGACGCACTCCTCGACCACCGCCGGCTTCAGTAACAGGTCCTTGGGCGGGTAGCCGATGATGCATAACTCGGGGAAGACGACCAGCTCGGCGCCGCGGTCCGAGGCGCGTTCGAGCTGCTCACGGATCCGATCGCTGTTGCCGGTGATGTCGCCGACCGTCGGGTTGAGCTGGGCCAGAGCGATCTTCATGGTCGAACCATCGTAGGAGATTCATCGGGTCCGGTCCGGCGGGTGCGGCTTAGCCGGGCTCGCGCCGTTTGCTCGCCGCCGCCCGAACCCTTAGCCTAACCTCCCGGAAGGCCTTTATGCATCACCTGACCGCTCGACAGCTCGCGTTGGTTCTGGTCACCTCGGTCTTGACGGCTTGCGCCGCCCCGCGGACGACCGCGCCGCCGCCCACGCCCAAGGCCCAGACCCACATCGAGCAGGGCCGCCAGTACCTTGATCAGGGCCTGCTCGACTCGGCGCTGGCCGAGTTCGGGCTGGCGCTCGAGGAGAACCCGAACCTGACCGAGGCGCACCTGGGCATGGGCACGGTGTACCGCCAGCGCCAGGATTTCGACCGCGCCGAGAGCGCCTACGGCCGCGCCGCGTCGATCGACCCAACCAACTTCGACGCCCAGTACTACCTCGGGCTGATGCGGCAGATGCTCGGCCGCGTGCAGGAGTCGATCACCGCTTACCTGCGAGCCCTGGCGATCCGCCCCGACAGCGTCGAGGCCAACCGCGACCTGGCCTCGGCCTACCTCCAGCTCTCCCGGCCCGGCGAGGCGCTGGCCTACGCCCGACGCGCCGTCGAGCTCGACCCCGACGACCAGGCCGCCTGGACCAACCTCGCCGCTACCCACACCCTGCTCAAGCGATACGAGGACGCCGTCGACGCCTACCGTCAGGCCGCCGAGCTCGGCGAGCTGCCCGACCCCGTCCTGCTCGGTCTGGCCGACGCCCACCTCAAGCTCGGCAACTACCAGCGCGCCGTCAACGTGCTCCAGTCGCTGCTGCGTCGCTCGCCCAACGCCGACGGCTACGAACGGCTGGGCTACGCCCAGTTCAAGCTGCGGCAGTTCGAGCAGGCGCTGGCCAGCTACCGCAACGCCGTCGAGCTGGACTCGGACAACACCGCCGCGCTCAACGGCGTCGGCGCGACCATGATGACCCTCTACATCCGGGGCGATCGGCAGAACGCCGCCCTTCACCGCGACGCGATCGCCGCCTGGCGCAGGAGCATCCGCCTGCGCGCCAACCAGCCGCAGATCATGAGCCTGCTGTCCCGTTACAGCCGCCTCTGACCCCGCCGCGGCGGGTTACCTTGGATTTCGATGATGGCGCGCGGCCAAGCCGCGTCGCTTCTTTGCGCTGCGACCCCATTTACGGCATTCGGCCCGCTTACGGCGCGCCCGCGCCGGTGAGGATGGGCAGGTGCACCCGCGCGTCGCCCGAGCTGTCACCGCCGGACCTCGGCGGACGCCGCCGCGGCGCGATCTGCTCCGGCTCGGCCGTCAGCAGACGCTCCGCCTCGCGACGCGCCGCGTCCATCTTCGGGTATCGCACCTCGCGGAACCCGGTCACCGACTCCGGCGTCCGCAGCACCGCGACCCATCGCTCGTACTCACGCGTCGAGTCGCCCCGGCGCCAGTCGATCCGGTCCACGAGCTGCTCGTACCAGTCCCGGAACGCCCGCTCGCGGTGGTGCCACTGCGGCAGCACACGACGCAGGAACCCGCACGCGCTCATGATCCGCAACTGCCAGTCCCGGCTCTTCCACTCGAAGCGGATCCGTCGGCCGAACACGTCGAACTCCGGCCGGTTGTGGTGCTTGTACAGGATCCGGTCGCCCCGCTCGGGGATCACGTTGAACCGCCGCCGGTCCCGCTTGTACTTCTCCGGGCTGGTCAGCATCGCCGCGACGTACACCTCGTCCTTGATGAGCATGACCTTGGCCAGGTTCCAGACCACGGCCCGGGTCATCGCGAAGCCGCGCTGCGGGTCGTCCTTCCGGAAGACCTCGACCAGCCGGCGGCAGTATCGCTCGGCGTAGGGGATCCCGCCCCAGATCACGCAGTCGTAGGCGCGGATGATCACGTCGCGCATCAGCTCGTCGTCCACGTGCATCCCCCGCGTGGCGCGGAAGGTCTGCTTCATCAGCACGCGGAACTGTCGGGCGACGCGCTGGCCCTTGCGCCGGTCGATCAGCCGGCCGATCCACTCGGCCCCGTACCACGCCTCGAGCACCTGCGTCTTGCGGCGCAGGCACTTGCGCGCCGACTCGTGCTCGTGCGTCGGCTCGACGACGAACAGCTCCGGCCGAACCGCGATCTTGCGCCCGATGTGGAACGCCCGCAGGTTCCGCTCCCGTTCGGCGCCGGTCACCTGCGCGATCGCGCCCTCGATCGCCTCGCGGGTCAGCG
>CAYSIX010000067.1:0-17784 GCA_964431205.1 uncultured Phycisphaeraceae bacterium | reverse complement strand
CCGAACATGTTGCGGTAGCGGGGGCGGCGGCGCGATCCGTGACGCCGGGGGGGGAGTGGAGGGGCGGAAGTGTACAGGCGGCGAAGGCTGCGGATGGCGGTGATGTGTTCGCTCGCGTGGGCGGCGGTGGCGACGCCTCTGGACGCGTCCGTGATCCGCCCCGGGGGACCGGACGGACCGATCGCCGGCATCAACGCCAACACGCTTCGCCGGGCCGGGACCATCACGCTCTCCACCGACGTCACTCACGAGGCCGGAAACGCCACGTCCTATTCCGTACTTGTCAGCGGCGACTTCACCGATCCCGGCGGCCAGACGGGCGTCCCGATCGAGCCGGGTCAGACTATCTCCGGCGGCATGGCCGCCCAGGCCGACACCGATCAGCTTTCGGGCCTTTACACGGGCACCATGACGCTCCTCAACGACAACGACGCGACCGATCCCGACGACGAGGTCAACCTCACGCTGGCCATTTACGATCCCTCCCAGATCACCAGCGACGCCGCGATCCCCGTCGATCCGTTCGACGATCCGCAGATCTTCATCTTCAACAGCGCTGCCGGCCCGCACGAGGGCGCCCTGCGCGCGTCGGTGAAGCTCACCGGCACGGCCGTCACCGGGGGCGTGGTGGTCACCGGCATGGACGCCGGCACGCTCGTCGACCCCGGCGACACCCTGCCCGGACGCGTCGAGACCGCCGGCCTGCTCAGCGGCGCCTACGACGGCTCGTTCACCGTCAACCTGCAGATGCGCACGGCCGACGATCGCGCGATCAACTTCGCCCCGTCGCTCGATCCGATCACGTGGGACATCGCGTTCACGTTGGAAGATACGCCGGCCGACGAGGTCACGCTGAACGCCGGGCAGACGTTCAGGAACGGCAAGCTCGCGGTCAACAGCGACGTGACCGCCGCCGCCGTCATCGCCGGACAGACGTCAACGGATCAAACCGTCACCCTGGAGCTCACCGAGAACCCCGAGGGCGACGGGACGCCGACCGCCAGCATCCTCGGACAGGCGGTTGACCTCACGTTCGAGCAACCCGGCGATCGGTACGCGCTTCAGATCACGTACGACCCGACCGATCTGCCTCTCGGCACGGACGAGCGGGACCTGCGCGTGCTGTTCTACGATCCGGGGCCGCAACGATGGACCGACGCGATCGACGCCAACAGCGATGGCGGCGGCGGGGCACAGTTCTTTGAAGGCTCGTTCACCGCGTTCCAGGACGTCGTCGGAGGGGCTCTACCCCTGAGCGCACACGGCGTGGACGCGGAGCTGCACCGGGTCTGGGCCGTGCTCGATCATGCCAGCATCTTCGGCGCCGGCACGGCGATTCAGATGAACGTGCCGGGGGACTTCGACCTGGACGGCGACGTGGACGCGTTTGACCTGGGCATCTGGCAGACGGGCTTCGGCATCACCAGCGGCGCGGCGGTGACGGACGGAGACGCGGACGGTGATGGTGACGTGGACGCGTTCGACCTCGGCCTGTGGCAGACGAACTTCGGCGCGGGGACGGCCGCCACCGCGTCGAGTGTCGACAGCTCGACCGTGCCCATCCCGGCCTCACTCACGTTCGTGCTGATCGCCGCCGGCGGTGGCATCGCGCGACGGCGGATCGGCTGACCCGCGACACAATCGCGTCAAAAACCCTTGCCTCTGCCGTCCAAGACGGTTAACTTGTCACTTGGCTCCGGCGGAACATTGAGGCATCGTCTGTTCATTTCGGATCGCTCGCGTGTGGAGGAGAGAGTCAACGCGTTACCGGCTCCGATTGTTCCCAGCACGGTGGATTGTCTGCCGATCGCTCGCCGCGTTGGGGCTGCTCGTCTTGCACATCGCGACGCCGTCGCCCTGTCTTGCCCAGATCACCAACTCCGGCCAGGTTTTCATCAACGGCGGTGACCTGCTGAGTATCGGCGACAGCCTCACCGGCTCCCGCACCGTGGACGGCGTCGTCGATCAGCAACCGTCGACTAATCCCTGGACCCAGACCCAGCTCGGCGTGGAAAGCACTGGCGACGGCACGCTCCGCGTGATCAACGGCGGCGAGCACCACACGACCCACCTGTTCATCGGCTACGCGGGTGACGGACTCGTCGAGGTCGAGGCCGCGAGCACCCTCACCGCCGACATCGTCAGCCTCGGCAGTCAGCTCGGCGGCGACGGCACGGTGACGCTTCGATCCGGCGCGACGCTCGACGTCGCCGCGCAGATCAACGTCGGCGTCTTCGGCAAGGGCCGCTTCGAGCTGTTCGGTGCCACCGCCGAGACGCCCCTGTTTCAACTGGGCAACCAGGCGACGGGGAACGGCACGGCCCTGATCGACGGCGGGACGCTGAGCGTGTCCGACTTCTTCGCCGTGGCGGTCGCCGGCAGCGGTGACCTGACGATCCAGAACGGTGGCGAGGTCCACGCCGGGGATCAGAGCAGCGTCGGCAACGGCGCCGGCTCGACGGGCGAGATGCTCGTGACCGGCGAAGGATCCCTGTTCACCGCGACCGACTTCGCCGTCGGCAACTTCGGCGACGGAACGCTCGAGGTCAGCGACGGCGGGGAGCTCCAGATCGACAACGACCTGAGCGTCGCCCTGGGCAACGACTCGAGCGGGGAGATGGTGGTCACCGGCTCGGGCACCAAGATCTCAGCGGCGACCGTCGACGTCGGCCTCGGCGGCGATGGCTCGCTCTCGGTATTGGACGCAGCACAGATCGATTCCGATCGCCTCGTCATTTCCAAGCTCGACGGAAGTTCTGGCGGCGCGATGGTGACCGTCCGCGATGCTCAGTCTCGCGTCCGGGCCAGCGTGCAACTCGGTATGGGCGGCGCGACACCCGCTCACCTGCTGATCGAAAGCGGCGGGCGTGTCGATGTGCTCGGCCAGGCAGACCAGAACGGCCAGGCTCAGCGCAGTCTCATCGGCGCGCTTGGCGGTCAGAGCACGGTGACGGTCCGGGGCACCTCAGCCACGCTGGACGTCGCCGCCGACCTTGCCGTCGGCTTCAATCCCGCGGGCGCCGCGTCGGGTCGACTGACCGTTGAGGACGGAGGGCGCGCCATCGTCAACACGCTCACGGTCGCGGATGGCGCCGGCAGCACCGGCGAAGTCTTTGTGACGGACATGGCCGGCGTCGGCGCGGAGCTCGTGGTCGAGCTGACGGACGAACCGGGGTTTGAAACCGTGATCGGGATGGACGGCAACGCGACGCTGAGCGTCAGTGAGGGCGGTCTCTTCCAAGCCTCCGACGTCGCGATCGGTCACACGGAGACGGCGACGGGCGTCTTGCGCGTGACCGGCGCAAACAGTCGCGCACTGCTTGACAAGGCGGACGGCGACAGTCTCGCACCGAGTGTCTTCGTCGGCGTCGATGGGGATGGCACGATCGAGGTCACCGACGGCGGGCTCGTGCGCATCGCGGAGGACGACGAGGGTGTCGGCGAAGCGCCGGAGCTGCGCGTCGCGGTGAATCCCGGCGCGACCGGGCGCGTGCACATCTCGGGCACGGATGCGCGGCTCGAGGTCTTCGGCGTCGAGGCTGGGACGATCATCGGCGATGAGGGCAACGGCACGCTCGAGGTCATGGACGGCGGGCGGATGGAGAACGAGGCGGTGGTCATCGGCAACTTGCCCGATGCCGTAGGGGCCGCGACGGTGGACGACGCTGACCTGCTCGTCGAGGCACGTCACGAGGGCGCATTCGCGGGTCAGATGTTCGTTGGCGGTTTCGGCGACGGCGAGCTGACCGTCCGCAACGGCGGGTGGGTCGCGATCGACGGCTTGTTGGACCGCGCGTCGCGGCTCACGCTTGGTTTCGGCTCGGGCGTCTCCGGCCGAGCCACCGTCACCGGAACGGACTCGGTGATCGAGATGTTCGGCCAGGCCCCGGAGATGGTCATCGGTGAATCCGGGCTCGGCGAGCTGACGATCGAGGACGGCGGCGAGGTCGTGCTCTTTACCGATCCGCTTGATCCGCAGCCGCTGGCCAGCGCACACGTCGGGATCGAAGGGATCGGGATCGTCACCGTCCGCGGCGATGACGCCCTGCTCGACGTCGACGGCGTGATCACGCTCGGGCTCGACCGCGAGCTGAATACCGGCGGCGTCGGCGTCCTCAGCCTGCAAGATGGCGGCGACGTCTTGGCGAACTCCGTCTTCGTCGGCCAGACCGCGTCCACCCGCGGCAGCGGCACGATCTTCGCCGACGTCGTCACCGACGGCACGACCGAACCCGGCGAATCCGTGGGCGTGCTTGAGGTCTTCGGCATTTACGAGGCCGGGCCCAACAGCACGTTCGAGGTAGAGCTGGCCGGCACGCTCGCCGACGAGCACGACCGGCTCGACGTCTTCGGCGACGCGATCCTCGACGGGACGCTTGACGTCTCGCTGCTCGACGGGTTCAACCCGCAGGTGGACGACACGTTCACGATCCTGACCGCCGAGACGATCGACGGCGTGTTCGACCAGCTCGAGCAGCCGGTGCTGTTCGGCCGGCGGTTCGAGGTGCTCTATGAGCCGACGGTTGTGCTGTTGCGCGTGGCCACGCGTGCGCCGGGTGACGGGGACGCGGATGGCGATGTGGACGCGTTCGACCTGGGTCTCTGGCAGACGCAGTTCGGGGAGACCGGCGCGGGACTGGCCGCGGACTTCGACGGAGACGGCGACGTGGACGCGTTCGACCTCGGCCTCTGGCAGACGAACTTCGGCACGAGCGTGAGCGCCACCGTGCCCGAACCGGCCTCGATCGCGCTGCTGTTGATCGCCGTGAGCGGCGGCGTACGGCGGCGACAGCGAGCCAACCTTCTCCCGCGCGGATGATCCGCCTCGATTCGTCGCGTGGACGCGAGGGTCGAAGCGCCGTGTTGACCGAACCCATCCCCATCAGGGGCACGCACGCCTGACGGGCCCGCTCCTCAGGGTGTAGTCCAAAAGTAGGGCATCCCCGACGGTGATCGCATTTGGCTTTGTTCTTCGGTGGGGCGGCCGTCTCGGCCCCAATCGCCGCGCAGCGGCGAGTGATCCATAACAGACCACGGCCTGTCGGCGGGCGAGACGCCCGCCCACATGTGGACTCCACCCGCTCATCACAAAGTCCTCGTCCGCCGGTTGACGGACGGTGGCGTAGCGCTGATAGTGAAGCAGGGGTGGAGGTGGATCGTGGGCTGTAACTCAACATGGCACGCGCGGGCAGTCGCGCCCGGCGGCAAAGGCCGCGGTCAACGGCGCAGACTCGACCGACGGCGCGATGCCCGTTGTCGCGCGGCTCCTGAGCGGCGGGCGGATCGCATCTGAAAGAGTTCACTTCGCCCTCGGTACTCACTTCTGATAGGGCGTCAGGGCAATCTCAATTCCTCAAACTGGAGATATCGATCATGACAGAGAAGCTCACAATCGGACGGATGCAGTCGGTCGCGGCCGGCGCGGCGATCGGGTTGGCGGTCGTGTTCGGCGGCGCGGCGGGGGCGGTGCCGATCTCGCCGGGCGACACCGACGTGGCGCTCAGCGGCACGACCTCAGCCGCGAATCCGGACCTCGCGGGCGTGGTCCAACGGGATCTGCTTCACGACTTCGAGATCCGCGACAATCTGAACAACGTCATCCTGACGGGCACGCTTCAGGATCGCGCCTCGAGGTCGGACAACACCGGCACGCTGATCTTCGGCCCACGCCTGCGCGACTTGGACAACCCGCCCAACACGACCGCCTGGATCACCGGCTTGCGCATCGAGGGCTACAACGGCTTCTCCACCGATATCGACTTCCGCATCGACAGCGCCCCGGGCGGCATCGGCGCTGACGACGTGACACGCGGCGTCAACGGCAATGAGCTGTTCTTTGGCTACGGCGTAAGCATCATTGTGCCGCCCGACGAGGGAAAGTCGCTTTCGATCTTCACGGATGCGACGGCGTTCGCGCCCGTCGGCCGAGCGACGATCTTCGCCCAGAACGACTTCGGTGGCAGCGTGTTCGAGACCGTGATCGAGGGCGTCCAAGTGCCCGTCGGCGGGGACGCCGACGGCGACGGGGATGTGGACGCGTTCGATCTGGGCATCTGGCAGACGCAGTTCGGTCTGCAAGGCCAGGGCCTGTCCGCGGACTTCGATCGCGACGGGGACGTGGACGCGTTCGATCTGGGCATCTGGCAGACGAGCTTCGGCGTGGGCACGGAGCTGCCCGCTGTGCCAGAGCCGGCAACGGCGAGCCTGATGCTGATCCTGCCGACGCTGCTGCGCCGCGGCGGGGCATGGCGTGCGTAGTTTGAGGGGCGGGCGTCCACCGGGCCGCGTCGTCCCGGCTCGGTGGGCGGATCCCGTTCCAAGCCATCACGTCTGGCCCGGTCAGCGTTCCTGGTCGTCCTCGAGGATCGCGTGCGCCACGTGCGTGACGCAACTGTTGATCCGTTCGAGGTGGGTCAGCAGCTCGAGGTGGATCGCGCTGGACTCGTGCGTCGTCGGGCTGCCGTCGCGCAGACGGTCGAAGTGGCGGTCGCGCAGCAGCCGCTCCTGCTCGGTGATCTGTTCCTGATGGCGGAGCAGTTGTCTGGCCAGCTCCACGTCTCGACTGTGAAAGGCGTTCTCGGCGATGAGCACGTTTTCACGAACCTTCTGATAGAGCTCGTCGAGCTCCCGCCAGCCCTCGTCGGAGAATCGGATCTGGCGCTCGGCACGCTTGATCGCCGCGTCGGCCAGGCACTTGTCGATCACGTCGCCGATGGTCTCCAGCTCGTTGAGGTAGCGGAGCTGGCGCATGACCTCCTCGGCCTCGCGTCGGCCGCCGTCCTCGCCCGACCCCAGCCGCACGAGAAAGCCCTTGATCTGGCCGTCCAGCGTGTCCACCTGGTCATCGCGGGTCTTGACCCGCCGAGCCAGCGCGGCGTCGCATTCCCGAAGTGCCTGCCACACGTCGTCGAGCATGCCTCGGACGATCTCACTGACGCGCAGCACCTCGCGAAGCGACATGCTCAGGGCGAGGGTGACGCTGTCGCGCGGCGCGTCCCCGAGGTAGCGCGGCCCGAACAGCGGCGCTTCGCCGGCCACGCGGGCCGGCACGCACCGGGCCATCAACGCCGCCACCGGATCGACCAGGGGCAGAAACACCACCGCGCGCACGAGGTTGAAGCCCAGGTGCGCCGCGGCCGTCTGCTTGTCGACCCCGACGTCGCCCGGCAGCCGCTCGAGCAGGTCCACCACCCAAGGCAGCAGCGCCAGCGCCGCCGCCGCGACGATCAGCTTGCTCGAGAGGTTGGCCAGTCCCAGTCGTCGCGACTCGACCTGCCGCCACCCGACGAGCAGCGCGTTGACGCCGATGCCGACGTTCGCCCCGATGACCGTCGCGACCGCGATGCGCGTGTCCACCAGGTCGGCCAGTGCCAGACCCATGACCATCCCGATCGTGGCCGTGCTCGACTGGGTGCCCAGGGCGATCAGCGCCGCGATCAGGGCCAGGACGACCGGAAAGGATGCGGCGGCGTCGATCAGCGCGGTGAAGTTTTCGCTGGGCTCGTGGCCCGCGGCGCCGCCGCGGATGATGCCGATGCCCAGAAAGATGAAGCCGATCGCGAGCGTGACCTGGCCGATCCCGCGGGAGCGCTGGCCGCGGGTGAACTGAAACAGCGCGACCCCGACGAGCAGCAGCAGCGGCGCGTAGGCGTCCAGCCGCAGCGAGATGAGGATTACCATCACCGTGAGGCCGACGTCGGCCCCGAGCATCACCGCGAACATCTGCCGGGCGGAGAGGCGTCGGTCCTGGACGGTCTGCACGGCCAGGATGGCCATGGTCGTGCTGGAGGGGGCGAGGATCGAGACGCCCAGGCCCGTGAGAAATGCGCGGAGCCGGGACTCGGCCATGTGGCGCATCCACGTGCCCAGCCGGGCGCCGAACAGCCGATCTAACCCCTTGCGGAGAAAGCGGATGGCGAACAGCATCATCGCCAGCCCGCCGGCCGTGATCAGCACCTGGAGCATTTGCGCCATGTTAGCCGGGCGCAAGAATTGTGTGAGCAGCGGCTGAGCCATCCCGCGTCCGCGGCCGGCTTGCCCGCGACCGAGGCGGGGCGGGTGGGCCCCGCAGAGAAGCCGCGGGCCGTCCCCTTCGGACTGTGGGCCACGTGAACCGCACCCTTGATACAGCCGATGAAAGATGCGATGCCCTCCCCCCGGTGGAGCCACGCCCATGCTGCTCGCCCACGAAACGGGTCAGGACTTTCAAAACGCCGCTCAGGCCGCGCTCAAGTTCCTCCACGAGCGACTGGGGTTTGACCTGTGGATGCTGACGCGTGTGGACGGGGACGACTGGATCGTCCTCCAGGCCGAGGACCACGGCTACGGGGTCAAGGCGAACCAGGTCTTCCGCTGGGCGGACAGCTTTTGCTCACGGATGGTTCGGGGTGAGGGGCCGCGGATCGCGGTGCGGTCGAGCGAGGTGCCGGCGTACGCCGCGGCGCCGATCGGTCGGGTCGTGCCCATCGAGGCGTACATCGGGCTGCCGCTGCGTCGTGGTGACGGGTCGGTGTTCGGCACGCTGTGCGCGATCGACCCCGAGGCACAGCCGGATTCGATCGAGGCCGAGGCGCCCCTGCTGGAGTTGCTGGCCAGCCTGCTGAGCACGCTGCTGGTGCAGGAAGCCAAGGCGATCGATGCGATGCGACGAGCGGAGCAGGCCGCAGCGGAGTCGATGCTGGACCCATTGACACAGTTGTTCAACCGCCGGAGTTGGCAGCGTCTTACCGAAGCCGAGGAAGCGCGGACGATCCGTCACGGCACGCCGCTGTGTTTGGGGACGCTGGACCTCGATGGGTTCAAGGAGGTCAACGACACGCTCGGCCACGCCGAAGGCGACGCGATCCTCTGCCGCGCGGCGGACGTGATCCGGGCGCAGCTTCGATCGGAAGACGTCGCGGCCCGGCTGGGCGGCGACGAGTTTGCGCTGCTGCTGCCCGAGACGTCGGAAGACGAGGCGACGAAAGTGATGCGCCGCCTGCAGGACGCGCTGCGTGTCGCCGGGATCACCGCGTCCGTGGGCAGCGCCGCGTGGTCGATCCAGCTTCGCATCGACGGCGCGCTCGAGGCCGCGGACGAGGCGATGTACGCCGACAAGGCCGGCCGCGCCGCGCCTCACCGCCTCGCCTCCTGATTCAGATTATCGAGGCGCGTTCACCCGCATCCATCCGTGACGATACCACGCCCGACGTCCCGAACGGTTAGGGCGACGAGCTCCCGCTGCTCTCGCTCGCCCTCGGATCGCTCACGCGGCGCCCCCCGCGCCGGTGAGCGATCCGCCGACTGACCCCAGAAGGACCCGACCACCGATCCATCCCACGGAGGCGCTCGGCCTCCCCCCCAACCCCGGAAGCGCTCGGCACTCCGCCTCGATCGCGAACGCGACCTACGCACGGACTCGGCGCGCGTCATCCGGTGTCTTGCCAAGGGCGTGCCCGCTGCGCACCACGGCTCCCATCGCTTTCATACGACCATGGGCATACCGACAAACCTTCGACGCTGCACAACGATCGCGCCGACTGCTCAATTTTTGGATGGTGCCGACCCTGGGAGAAACCCGTGACGCCACGGCGGCACACGCGGCCCGCCCAACGGTCAGTGACAGCTTGTTACGCAGAATACCATTGGAGCGCTTCGGCGCCAACCCTTGCAGCAAATCATTTTGCCGCCGGCCCCTTCATGCCAAACCGCTCCCCCCTCGACACGCTCGGGCGCCCGCTACTCGAGCTCGAACATCACCGCGGCGCCGCGGCCCGCGTCCACCGCACGCTCGGCGTCGCCCCGCTCGATCCGCCGTGACTCGATGCCGGCCCGCTCGGTCAGGTACGACGCCACCGCCTCGGCGCGTCGCCTCGCCAGCTCCACCAGCTCCGAATCGTCGAGCGTCATCGCCCCGAGCACCGCCGCCTCGATCTGTTCCAGCGCGAGCGCGCTCGGCTCGCCTTCCCCCGGCGCCTGATCGGGCGTCGGTTCGTCTTCGGGTTCGTCCCGGTTTCCGTCCCCGTCTTCGTCGCCGTTCACGCCCGCCGGCCGGGCGTATTCAACGTCCGGGTCGCTGCCCTCGGGCACGGGCTCGACGGGGGCACCGTTCAGCGAGACCGGATCGACCTTCCCCGTAGCGACCAGTTCCGCAAACCGTTGACGCACGTACATCTCGTACGCGGCCGGGGCGGGTTCGGCGTCCTCGTCCGGCTCGGTGCTGGTTTGGTCGTCGGTGTCGATCGCCTCCTCACGCGGTGCTTCGTCGCCGGCGACCGTCGCCCGCTGGGCCCGCGCCGCGGCACGTCGCAGGGCCAGTCGGCGCAGAACGTCGGCGTCCGCCGTCTCGTCCACCCCCGGCAGGATGCGCAGGTTCAGCCCGGGACGCTCGGCCATCGCCTCGGCCAGCACGTCGAGCACCCGGCGGGCCTCGTCGCTCAGCTCGGCCGACCCCGGCTCGAACGTGACGCGACTGAGGTTGAGCTGCTCGGCTTCTGCTCCGCCGAACGCCGAGGCCAGAAAGTCGAACGGCGAGGCCAGCACGTTCCCCACCGTGTTCGCGATCGCCTGGTTCACCAGGTGCTGCCACCCGAGCTCCAGGCGATCGAGCCGGCCGGTGACGGGCACGTCGATGTGGATCTGCTCCTGCCGATCGCGGAGCAGGTCGAGCCCGAGCTTGATGGGCGCCCCGATGGCGTCGGGGCTGTCGGTCGCGGCCCCGAGGTAAAGCCGGTCGAAGCTCAGGTCGTTCTCGGCGGTCAGTTCCTGGCCGCTCACGCGTGCGGTAGTGTTCAGGTCAAGGGCACCGCTCTCGATGGGATGTCCCAGGTACTGGCCGGAGATGGCGCTGAACGGCTCGAGCGGCAGTCCGGCGACGGTGATGGACAGGTCGGTGTCGGCCAGGGGGTCGAGGGGGACGAAGGTTCCGGTGACGGAGAGCGGCGCGGCGCCGGCGACGCGGGCCTTGAGGTCGATCGAGGCGCGTCGGCCGGTCTCGGTGGTGACGTCCGTCACGATCCCGTTCGCGTCGGTGATTGGCAGCGTGAATGGCGGCTCGTATCGACGGTCGAAGACGTTGGCGCGCGAGTTGCGGACCTCGACGCGGTCGATCGTCACCGCCAACGCCAGCTCGACCGGCAGCGAAATGTCCGTAACGGCGGGCACCGCCCCCGCTTCGGCCTCGGGCCGCTCCGGCAGCAGCGCCAGCAGGCTGAGCGTGCCGTCGTTCTCCACGCCGGCAGTCACCGCCACCTCGTCCAGCGCCACGCTTTGCAGGCGCACGGCGGCGTCGGCAAGGGACGCCTCAATCCCCGAGAGACGAAGCGTCCCCCAGGTCAGCACGGGCGAGGCGTCAGCGAGCGATGTAAGCGCGAACCCGTGGAGCCGCAGGTCGCCGGCGTAGCGAACGTCCGCGCGCTTGCTTTGGGCGACGGTCGCGATCACCTCACCGTCGACGCTGAGTCGGCCGTCGGCGAACCGGACGCGCGCCACGTCCGCCGGGATGTACGCGTCGTACGGGCTGATCGCCAAGTCACTCAGTCGGACGCCAAACACCAGCTCCCCCTTGAGCGGGTGCACCTCGCCATCGAGCGTGAGGGCCGCGTCGTTGAGCATGGCGCCGATCTGAACCGGCAGCGTGTAGCGATCTTCGCTGCTGACCTCGCCGACCGTCAGCTCCAGGTCGGTCAGCGTCGTTTCGACGGGATCGCCCACACCCTGATCGTCGAGTGACCAGCGCGTCCCGGAGAGATCCAGGCCGGCGAGCCGCACGGTCCAGGGGCTCTCGGCCAGCTCGATGATCTGGCGGATGGCTTGGACGAGCTGACGTGGGGCGTGGGCCCAGACCGCGCCGGCGATACGGGCCACGGCTAGGGGCTTGGCCGGGCGGTCATCTCGCGGGCTCAACAATGTCACGAGGTCGATCTGACCGGTCTCGTCGCGATGCACCGTAAGCTCGAACCCGTCGATCGAGACGAGGCCGGAGTCGAGCGACCGGTCGAGCACGGCGGCCCGGGCTCCGTCGATCGCGATCGACGCGATGCGAAGGGGTGTTCGGCTCGTATCGTCGAACGGGGCGATCGCGAGGTCCGTGACGGAGAAGCGCGTCAGCTCGCCGCGCGCATAGGGCGGGCTCGCCCGTGTCGCGAGCTCGTAGTCGACCGCCACCGTGGTGACGCCACTGACCGGGCGGAACCGAACGAACGGTCGCAGGTACGCCGCGTAGCTGGACAGCGAGACGTCCGTGAGCTCGACGCGGCCGTCCGAGCTGAGCGGAAACAGGGAAAAGTGGCCCTCCCAGTCGAGCCGGCCGCCATCGGCCGTGACCGCGGTGAACGTGCCGCGGTTCTCATGGTCGCGATGCGTGTCGAGCCCCGTCAGCTCGAGCGTCGCGTCGGTGACACGCTTCTCAAAGCGATCCTCCAGCGACTCATCGGCGAAGATGAGCTCGGCGCGGTCGATCATGACGTGCTCGATCCGCAGGCGCGGCGGATCCGTCGGCTCGGCGGGCGGCGGCGCATTCAGCCACGGCCCGAGCAGCCGCTCGACGTTCATGACCCCGTCGGCCCCGATCACCAGCGACGCCCGCGGCTCCTCGAGCGTCAGCTCCCGAAGGACGTACCCCTCACGCCACAGCGATGCGACCTGCACGTCGGCGAGTAAACGCGGCACGCGCGCCACCGGTGCGGCGTCCGCGTCCTCGACCCGCAGTCCCTCGAGCGCCAGCCGCAGCGTGAACGGATTGAACCGCACACGATCGACCGTCACTCGCCCCTCCAACCGCTCTGAGACCCGTGGCAGCACCACGTGTCGGGCCACCAGCGGCACGCCCCAGAACCCCCCGGCCGTGTACATCAACGCCACGACCAGAACGATCAGTCCCCATGTCCGCTTGCGACGTGGCAGCCACTTCACCGGCACCTCCCTTCATGATGCGCCACCTCACGCGAGGCGTGCGGCGCCTCGCCGCTCCGCGATGTGGCACGCGGTCAAAGGGATTCTAGGCGTCGGGGGTGTGTCGGCGAGCGAGCCACTGATCGGGCGCTCAGGCGGTGAAGATGCTGCGGCTCTCGAGCATCTCCAGCAGCTTCTCGACGCTCTGCTCCACGCTCAGCTCGTGCGTGGGCAGCTCGAGCTCCGGGCTGTCGGGCGCCTCGAACGGGTCGTCGATGCCGGTGAAGCCCTTGATCTCGCCGGCGCGGGCCTTCTTGTACAGGCCCTTGGGGTCGCGTTTCTCGGCCTCCTCGAGCGGGCAGTTCACGTGCACCTCGAAGAAGGGCAGGTTCGCCTCCTCGTGGAGCTTGCGCACCAGGTCGCGGTCGGCCTTGTAGGGCGAGATGAAGCTGGTGATGGCGATCACACCGGCGTCGGCAAACAGCTTGGCGACCTCCCCGATGCGGCGGATGTTCTCGGCGCGGTCCTCGGCCGAGAAGCCCAGGTTCTTGTTCAGCCCGTGGCGGACGTTGTCGCCGTCCAGCCGGTAGGCGTGTCGGCCGCGCTGGAGCAGGACCTGCTCGAAGGCGACGGCGACGGTCGACTTGCCGCTGCCGGACAGGCCGGTCATCCAGATGGTGCAGCCCTGCTGGCCCATGTTGGCGCGGCGTTCGTCGGGGGTGACGTTGCCGGCGTGCCAGGTGATGTTCGTCGCCTTCTGCTGAGTCATGGGTAAGTGTCTCCTGCCAGGGTTGCGCGGGGGGATCTTCCGGGACCTACGGGCCGGGGCCAGATCCTAGCCGATGCCCGGCGGCCCGCAACACCGCGTCGCGTCGGCTCGCCGCCCCGCGCCGACGCCTCGGACCCTCGCGCCCCACGCCGGCTTTTCCCGATCGACCGAATGGAGTCGCCCCTTTTGCCGGTCGATAGCGCTACGGCGTGTCGACCGTGGCGACACGCTGAGGCGTTCGACTTCAGGAAGGGATCCAGGGCATGAAACCGACTTGGTGGCTGTGTGTGGCGATGATCGGCGCGACGATCGTCGCAGGCGCTTGCGGCGCGGCGCCGATCGCGTTCAACGACCCGCTGGCGGCGAACCAGTGGTACCTCAACCACATGAACTTCGGCGAGGCCTGGTCGCAGGTACGTGACCTGCGCCGACGCGGCGTCGTCAAGGCCGCCGTCATCGACTCCGGGTTCGACCGACGACACGAGGACCTCAACGGCCGGCTCCTGCGAGGCATCAACATCGTCGAGTTTTCCCAGCGCCTTGGGCCGGTCCACCCCCACGGCACCGGCACGATCGGCCCGCTCGCCGCCCGGCAGGGCAACGGCAAGGGCATCTCCAACGCCGCCTGGGTCCCTCGCGTCATGCCCATCCGCATCACCAACCGACGCGACGGGCTCGCCTACGTCTCCGACATGGCTCGCGCCATCCGCTTCGCCGCCAACCGCGGCGTCCGCGTGATCAACATCAGCTACTCCGGCGTGCACCTGCGCGCCATCGGCCGCGCCGCGCGATACGCCGCCAAGCAGGGCGCTGTCGTATTCATGGCCGCCGGCAACGACGGCTGGTACCACCCCGGCTGGCGCAACTTCAAGTGGGTCGTCGCCGTCGGCTCGGTCGACAGCAGCGGCGACCTGTCCTACTTCTCCAGCCGCGGCGACTTCGTCGACTTCGTCGCCCCCGGTGAGGACTTCAAGAGCCTGCTGCCCTACGACCGCTACGCCGACTGGGACGGCACCAGCTTCGCCTCCCCCATCGCCGCCTCCGTCGCCACCCTCATGCTCGCGGCCAACCCCAGGCTCTCGCCCGGCCAGATCCTGGCCATCCTCCGACGCAGCGCCATCGACCTCGACACCCCGGGACACGATCCCAACACCGGCCACGGCCTGATCGACGCCGCCGAGGCCGTCCGACAGGCCATCGAAGTCAAGGGCATCTGGCGAAAAGCTCGCGGCAAACGCCTCCGGCGCATCCGCAACTCTTGGAAAAACATCCGCGGCCTGATCGAGAGCGACGAGCAGTCCCTCGGCGGCACCCTCGCCCTCTCCCCCGTCCTGCCGGTCAACGGATCGTTCCGTGTCATCCCCGAGCCAGGCTCCGCCGCCGTCGCCCTGACCGCCACGCTCCTGATCCTGCCCCGACGGCCCCGGCGCCGGCCCTGACACGCCGTGCTGACAACCGCCGAGCCCTCGCCTAAGCTGCTAGGCGTGATCGTCCCGACCCCACGTGGAGGACTCGTGCGCCCATGCACCTGACACTGCCCGAGCCGTTGGAACAGGCCCTCGCCCCCCTGTTCGACCACCTGCCCCTGAAACGCGCCATGAGCCGCCTCGTCGTCGCCGGCGACGGCGCCGATCCCCAAGCCGTCCAGCTCGTCGAACAACTGCTCGACGAGCCCACCCTCGCCGGCCGCGACGCCCTCGCCGCCGGTCTCTGGCTCTACGTCGACGAGCTCGACCGCTCCCACCGCCTCAGCCAGCAGATCGACACCCCCACCGGCGCCTTCTGGCACGCCATCATGCACCGCCGCGAGGGCGACTTCTCCAACAGCAAGTACTGGTACCGCCGCGCCGGCGCCCACCCGGCGCTAGGCGGGCTCGACGTCTCCGGCGGGTCCGCCGGCGCCGGCACGACCGTCGGTCTCTTCCAGGCCGACACCTTCGTCGACCGCGTTCAACGCGCCTATGAGGCCGGCGAGGAGCCCGCCGAGCTCGTCGCCCTCCAGCGACGCGAGTGGGTCGCCCTCTTCGAGTGGGTCGCCGAGCACTGATTCCCCACCCCGTCAACGCGCCGCGCTGTCCTCGGCATCCGGTGTCTCGAACTTCGCATTCGGCGTCTCGCCCCCTGTCCCACGCTCGCCCGCGAGCCACCGGATCGTCGGCAAGCTCCAGCGACAGATTGCCCGGCCCAGACGCGCTACGGCGGAACGCTTCGCGCTTACGGCACGAGCACGAGCTTGCCGACGTGATCGCCTTCTTCCATCTCCGCGTGGGCACGCTGCGCGTCGTCGAGCGCGTACCGCCCGCCGACTTGCTGGCGGAACCGGCCCTCGGCGAACGCCGCCAGGATCCGCTCGCACGCGCTTCGCCACGCCCGCTCGCCCGCCTGCACCAGCTCGTAGAGGATCCACCCGCGGATCGACGCCTGAAGCCGGATCAGCGGCGAGACGTCCAGCACGTCCGGCTTGCCCAGCAGGCCGTACACCCAGATCGTCCCGCCCTGCGCCAGACAGCGCAGCTCCGCGTCCAGGTACGCACCCGCCGCCACCGGATCGAAACACACGTCCACCCCTCGGCCGTCGGTCCGCTCGCGCACGTCACGGTGCCAGGGGCGCATTCTCCCGTCGTCTTCATGGGTGACGATGACGTGATCAAACTCGCTGGTATCGAGCTTGGCCAAGGCGTCGGCCTTGCTCTGCCGCGTGGTCAGCCCGATCGCCACGCCGCCGACGTGCTTGACCACCTGCGCCGCGGCCAGGCCCACGCTGCTTGACGCCGCGGGGATCGCCACGCTCTGCCCCTCGTCAAGGTGCTGCTTCCAGACCAGGCATCCCCACGCGGTCAGGTAAGGCAGCCAGATCGCGCCGAGCTGATCGTCGGGGATCGCGTCGGGCGCCGGCACAAGCTGCGCCGGTTCGGCCAAGGCGTGGCTGCGGTACGTCCCGCCGTGCGGCCCGGCGATCGGACGCGGGTAATCCGGCGAGAGGATCACGCGATGGCCCGGCTGCCAGCCCTCAACGCCCTCCCCCACCGCCTCGATCACGCCGCCGCCCTCCAGGCCCGGCGTGAACGGCGGATCGCCCGACGCCAGCCGATACTCGCCCCGTCGCGCCATCAGGTCCGCGTGGTTCATCCCGATCGATGTCAGCCGCACCAGCGCCTGCCCGCGCCCGGGCTTCGGCGTCGGCTCCTCACGCACGTCGAGCACCTGCGGCCCGCCGAACTGCTTCACGATCACACTCTTCATCTGTATATCAATCCCCAAATCAACGCGTGAATGATCGTTATGTCCTCCGGCGGGGTCGCTTCAGCGAACCCCGTATGCGCGATCGCCGCGCGCTCCCAACCTCACCGCCGCCGCCGCTCCCGCTGCTCGTCCCCGTCGCCCTCCAGGCCCTCGCGCACCCGGTCGAACAGATCGCCCAGCGGGTCCGTCGGCTCCGACCGATCCCGCCGACGCTCCGGCGTATTCTCCATCCGCCCTTCATACTTGTAATCCAGTTCCGGCTCGATGATCCCCTGCGCCTTGGCGATCAACTCCTGCGTCGCCTCCGGCGGGTCCCACGAGACCCCCGCGGCAAGCTGTCGCTGTCGCTTGACCTGACCGCCCACGATGTCCACCACGCCCCCGACGACGTCCCCGATCGGCCCGCCCACCGTCTGGCGCGGCAACTGGCTCAACGCCGCGCCCACCAAATCCGACACGAACGTGTCTCGGTCGATGTTCGGGGCACTCAACGGGCCCGACACGGGCAGCTCCGCGATCTCCGCCGGCCGAACGAACCGCTTCAACCCCGGGTTCCCCACGACCAGCGACGCGCCCAGCAGTCCCATCGTCATCCGTTGGATCTCCCGCTCGGTCAGGTCCACGCTGCCCTGAAAACCCAACGCGAAGTCCGGGCTGGTCACCCACACCTCTTGCGTCGTCACCACGCCGTCACGCAGCTCGAAACGCATCGGCGTGAACGTCGCCGGGTACGTCTGCCGCTCGCTGGGCTCCGGCGTAACCTTGGGAACGAACGGCAACTGCCCCACCACGTCCGCGATGATCTGATTCACCCCCTCGTCCATCCAGTTGCGGCGGTTCATCCGCACCACCCCCGCGTCCAGCACGCCACGCACCTTGATGTCACGGATGTTCAGCCCGTC
>CAYSIX010000066.1:0-17819 GCA_964431205.1 uncultured Phycisphaeraceae bacterium | reverse complement strand
TGCACCGACCTGATCAGCGAGTTCTACGGCCGCCGCCGCGCCAACTTCGTCGTCTGGGTCGGCCTGCTGCTGAACCTCTGGGTCGTGTTCATCCTCTGGGCCGGCGGGCAGCTGCCCGGGTTCCACACGCTCGATCCCGTCACCGGCTACCCCCCGCCGCCCGAGTGGAACCCGGCCCGCGGCGTGTACGAAGAAACCGGCTGGACCTTCTTCCAGATCCAGCACCTGGCCTTCGGCGCCGTCACCGCCTCCATGGTCGCCTACCTCGCCGCCCAGTTCTGCGACGTCTACGTCTTTCACTTCTGGAAACGCCTGACCAACGGCAAGCACCTGTGGCTGCGCAACAACGGCTCGACCATGATCAGCCAACTCGTCGACACCACCGCGGTCATCCTCATCACGCACTTCTACGCCCGGGCGCTTCCGATCAACGACGCCGCGGCGATCTGGCCCCAACTGCTGCTGTTCATCGCGACCGGCTACGCGTTCAAGTTCGCCGCCGCCGCCGTGGACACGCCCCTGGTCTACCTCGCCGTCCACGTCCTGGGCCCGTACCTGCGCCTCGACCCGACGCGCGAGCACACCGCCGACGTGGAAGAGACCCGCATGTTCGACGCCGCCATCCCATGAGCCCGGCCCGGCCCACCAAGGACGAAACCCGTGACCAGATGCGCCGTCGCCGCGAGGCGATGTCGCCCGACGAGGTGGCGGCGGCGTCGGCGGCGATCCGGGCCCGGCTGCTGGCGCTGCCGCTGATGCAGACGCCCGACGCCGTGTTCACCTACGTCTCGACCGGCGCGGAGGTGGACACTCACGGGTTGATCCGTGAGTTGCTGGCCCGGGGCGTCGCGGTCTGGGTCCCGCGGATCACCGGCCCGGGTCGGATGGACGCGGCGCGGCTGCACCGCTTCGAGGACCTGCGCCCGGGGCGGCACGGCATCCTCGCGCCCCCGGCCGATGCTTCCGACGCCCCCGACCGCCCGGATCCGCCCGAGCAGGGACCCGCCGCCGCGGCGATCAGCCCCGCGGTCACGATCGTCCCCGGCCTGGCCTTCGACCGACGCGGCCATCGCCTCGGCCGTCGCGGCGGCTACTACGACCGCTTCCTCGCCGAACACCCCGCCGCCGTCGCGATCGGCCTCGCCTACGACTGGCAGATCGTCGACGCGCTGCCCGATCAGCCGCACGACCGGCCCGTGCGCTGGATCGTCACCGATCAGCGGGTGATCGACACGCGGCCGAAAAACGATTGAAGCGAAAGGCTCTCCGTTGGACCTAAGCCGAATCCTGAACGGTAGCGAAGCATCGAGTGCGCAACGTCCTCAAGCCGAACGCTGAACGGTAGCGAAGCGTCGGATCCGGCCCTCCGCCACCGCTCAAGGCTCGGCTTTGGATGTGGCGGTACCCCGGCTCAGAACGAGCTGCCCAGGTCGCCCGCCGGCACCGCCTGCTTGACCCGCTTCTTCTGGAACGTCGACTTGCTGATCAGGTCCTCGAGCAGCTTCTCGAACGCCTCGCGATCCGTCGGGATGCTCACCGGCTGGTGCGTGAGCCCGGACATGAGCATCGCGTTGCCCAGCTCCAGGCCGTGGATCCCCTCCTCGCCGCCGGCGATCAGCTCCTCGCCGTGCAGGATCGCGTTGATGAAGTTCTGCGTGATGGCGCGGTGCTGATCGTCTTTGCCGCCGGGCGTGATCTCGTAACGATCGACGGCGGGGGTGGCGAACCGCTCGGGCGAGTTCTCGCGGAACTCGCGGACCGGTGTCTGGTTGCGCAGGAACGTCAGCTTGCCGCCCTCGGCGATGAGCGTGCCGTTGTCGCCGACAATCTCGAGCCGGTTGATCCCCGGCGCCTCACCCGTGGAGGTGATGAACGTGCCGACGGCGCTGTTGTCGAACTCCATGGTGGCCAGGACCTCGTCGTCGACCTCGATGTCATGGTACTTGCCGATGCCGCAGATGGCCGAGACCTTGCTGGGCATGCCGACGAACCACTGGAAGAGGTCGAGGTTGTGCGGGCACTGGTTGATCAGGACGCCGCCGCCCTCGCCCTTCCAGGTCGCGCGCCATCCGCCGGAGTCGAAGTAGGCCTGGGTGCGGAACCAGTTGGTGATGGTCCAGCTCACGCGGATGAGCTCGCCGACCTCGCCGGAGGCGACCATGCGCTTCACGGCCTTCCAGAGCGGGCGGGCGCGCTGCTGGAACATGGCGCTGTACACGATCCGCGGGTGATTCTGGTGGGCGGCGTTGACGGCGGCGGCGGCCTTGGCCGTCACCGCCACCGGCTTCTCGGTCAGCACGTGCAGGCCGGCCTCGAACCCCGCGATCGCGTATTCGGGGTGGAAGTAGTGCGGCGTGGCGATCAGGATCGCGTCCACCAGCCCGCTGCCGATCAGCTCGTGACCGTCGGTGAACGCCTTGCCGCCGTACTGGCTCGCGGTGGACTCGGCCAACTCCGCGACCGTGTCGCTCACCGCCGTCAGCTCCACGCCGTCGACCTTGTCAAGGTAGCCCAGGTGGTTGCGCCCCATCCCGCCGCAGCCGATCAGCCCCAGTCGCACCTTCTCCATCGCGTCTGCTCCCGTGTCCAATGAACAATCGAGGTCCTGCCTCAGTCTAACGGCCTCGGCGGCGCGCGGCGAACGCCCCGCCGACGCGCATTGGCCCGCCCCGACGCATGTGCTAGATTCTGTGGTCATGAACAGCCCCAGTTCTCCCGCACCCGCCGGGCACACCATGTTCGGCTCGGTCCAGCCCGCCCCGCCGGACCCGATCCTCGGCCTGTCCGCCGCCTTCAAGCAGGACCCGAACCCGGAAAAGGTCAACCTCGGCGTCGGCGTGTACAAGGACGCCGCCGGCCGCACCCCCGTCCTCGACGCGGTCAAGCAGGCCGAGCGACGCCTCATCGAGCAGGAGGACACCAAGGCCTACCTGCCCATCGAGGGCGACCAGGCCTACGGCCGACTGGTGCGCGAGCTGATGTTCGGCGCCGACCACCAGGCCGTCCACCACGGCGCCACCGCCCACACGCCCGGGGGGACCGGCGCCCTGCGCGTCGCCGCCGATTACCTCCACGCCGTCCACGGCCGAAGCCCGGTCTGGCTCAGCGATCCGTCCTGGCCCAACCACAAGGGCATCTTCCAGGCCGCCGGGCTCGACGTGCGCACTTACCCGTATTTCGACCCGGCGACCAACGGCATCCGCTTTGATGAGATGCTCGCCGCCCTCCGCGACGCGCCCGAGCACGGCGTCGTGGTCCTGCACGGCTGCTGCCACAACCCGACCGGCGCGGACCCGAGCCTCGAGCAGTGGTGTCGGATCGCCGACGTGCTCGCCGAGCGCGGGCTGCTGCCGCTGCTGGATTTTGCGTATCAGGGCTTCGCCGACGGGCTGGACGAGGACGCCGCCGGCCTGCGCGCGATCCTCGAGAGGTGCCCCGAGGCGCTGGTCTGCAGCAGCTTCTCGAAGAATTTCGGGCTGTACAACGAGCGCGTCGGCGCGCTGACGGTCGTCGCCTCCGACGCCGAACGCGCCCAGGCGGTGCTCAGCCAGGTCCGCACCTGCATCCGACGCAACTACTCGAACCCGCCGGCGCACGGGGGTATGGTGGTCAAGACCATCCTGTCGGACGCGATTCTCCGCGAGGCGTGGCTCGGCGAGCTCGCCGCCATGCGCCAGCGCATCAACGCCATGCGCAGCCTCATGGCCGAGACGCTCGCCCGCAAGGGCGCCAAACGCGACTTCGGCTTCATCACCCGCCAGCGCGGCATGTTCAGCTACAGCGGCCTGACCCGTGAGCAGGTGACGACACTTCGCGAGAGGTTTTCGATCTACGCCGTCGGCGACGGGCGCATCAACGTCGCCGGGCTCACCGAGGACAACCTGGACCGCGTCTGCGACGCCATCGTCAGCGTCCTGTGACCGCGACGGGTCGTGCGGCTCGCTACGCCCGCGATGGAGCGGCTTGACCGGTTCCCGATGCCACGGCTTGACCGCGAGGTCAAGCCGTGCCGAGGGGCCTGACGCCCCCGACGGTCACGCGACGCGAAAGCCGCATCCCTCGCCGCCTCGACACGGCTTGGCTTGAAGCCAAGCCGTGGCATCCGGGAGAAGTCGCAGGGCGTGGGAGACAACGCGATATGCGGGATAAGACGTGGCACCGTGCATGAGCCGTGGTGTCCGGGGCCGAGCCGTGGCGTCGGCGCTGCGGCTCTCGTCGGCGACACCCCCGGGCGCGTCGGCCCTCACGAGCGTTTGAGCAGTTGCTCGCGCTGGAGCATGATCTTCAGCGTGTGGCAGACCAGCTCGATCTGCGTCTCGTCGAGGCGATTGTAGAACGGCAGGGCGATCGTGCGGTCGCTGATCGACTCGGCGATGGGGAAGTCGCCGTGCTTGAACTTGAACTTCTGGCGGTAGAAGGGCTGGAGGTGGATGCAGGGGAAGTAGTTGCTGGCGCCGACGTCGTGACGGCGGAGGCCGGCGATGATGCGGTCGCGCTCGACCCGGCCGTAGAGGTCGATCAGCCGGACGACGAAGACGAACCAGGACATGGTCTGCTCGCACTCGGGCTCGAGGGTGGGGAGGATGAGCTCGGAGAAGTCGAGCAGGCGGCGCATGTACATGCCGGCGACGCGTCGTCGTGCGGCGAGCATCTCGTCGAGTCGTTCCATCTGGGCGATGCCGAGGGCGGCGGCGATCTCGGAGAGGCGGTAGTTGTAGCCGAGCCGTTCGTGGGCGAGCCAGGTGCCGGCGTTGTTGGTGGCGCCGGCGTGGTGAACGTCGGGGGTGACGGGCCGGCCCTGGTTTCGCAGGGAACGGCAGAGGTCGGCGAGGCGGTCGTCATCGGTGACGATGATGCCGCCCTCGCCGGTGGTGATCTGCTTGTTGGGGTAGAACGCGAAGACGCCGGCGCGGCCGAAAGACCCGACGGGTCGGCCGCGGTGCCGGCCGCCCAGCGCTTCGCAGCAGTCCTCGATGAGGGCGACCTCGTTGGCCTGGGCGACCTGCTCGAGCCGGTCCATGTGCATCGGGTTGCCGAAGACCTCGACGGCGAGGATGGCCTTGGTCCTGTCGGTGATGGCCTGCTCGACGCGTTGGGGGTCGAGGTTGAGGCTGATCGGATCGATGTCGACGAAGACGGGGGTGGCGCCGACCATGAGGATGACGTTGGCCGAGGCGACGAAGCTGAAGGGGGTGGTGATGACCTCGTCGCCGGGGCCGATGCCCAGCGCGAGCAGGACCAGGTGCAGCCCGGCGGTGCCGGAGGAGACGGCCACGCCGTGGCGGCGTCCGGCGCGTTCGGCGACCATCTGCTCGAACAGGTCCTGCCGCGGGCCCATGCTCAGCCGCCCGCTGCGCAGCACGGCGGAGACGGCGGCGACCTCGGCCTCGGTGATGTCGGGTTGACTGAGAGGGATCTCGATCATCGCGCGGTGTCACTCCTGAAGAACCCGGGTCAACGTCTGATCCGCCCGGCCCGTCCGCCGCAGCCACGCCCAGGCCGCCTGCGCCCGCAGCCCGTACCCCAGCCGACCGCCGCCGCGAACGAGCGTCGCCAGGTCATCCAACGCCCCTTCGGGCATCGCCGCCTCACCCCGCGCCTTCAACAGCGTCAGCAGTTGATCGGCGTGCGTGTCGCCCATCGCCGGCAGGCCCTCGACGATCGCCGCCGCTTCGCTCGGCGTCGCCCGCGCCAGGCCCGTCAGCACCCCGCGCTTGGTCAGGCGGTCGGTGCCCTGATCGGTCAGGATCGGTCGCAGCAAGGCGGCCGCGTGCTCGGGCGCGGTCTGCACGAGCTGCTCGGTCGCGTTGACCAGCAGCTCGAGGCGCTGCGCCCGGCCCGGGGCGGGGCCCTGGGCGAAGTCCATGATGACCGCCATCAGGATCACCGCCGCGTCCGCCGGTTCGGCGTGCTCGGTCGCGTAGTCCACGGCCCAGCGGCTCAGCAGCGGATGGTGAAACCCGCGGACCAGCTCCACGACGCGGTCGGCCGCGTCGGGCTGACCCGAGGCGATCGCCGCCCCCGTCCGGCCCAACTGCGCGAGCATCGGGTCGCCGGCGTCCTCGAACGCGTCGAACACGTCCGGCTCAAGCCAGGGCGACAGACGCAGCGCGATCATGCCCAGGCGGATGCGGCCCGCCAGGTCGCCGGTCGCGGCGAAGCGCTGCCGCCAGGCGTCAGTCGCCCGGTCGTGACCGAACCGCATGGCGACGCGCAGGGCGTACAGGCGGAGGGCGGGGTCGGCTTGCGACTCGGTGCTGACGGCGTAGGCCCAGGAGGCGGCGCGGGCGAAGTCGTGTCGCAGCGCGGTGCGCAGGAGCATCATGCGGGCCAGCTCGCGTTGACGGGCATCGGGCGAGCGGTCGAGCCGCAGCAGGCCGTCCATGCCGGCGGGGTCGTCGAGCTGGTGCAGCAGCAGGGCGGCCAGGCCGGCGCGACCGAGCTTGTCCGAGCGCAACGCCTCGTGCAGCGCGGTGGTGTCGGGGGCCTCGCCTTCGGCGACCAGCGGGACGGCGACCAGCAGGCGGACGGCGGGGTCGAGCCCGGACCAGGCCATCAGCTCGCGTGCGGTGTCGAGGGTGAGCAGGTCGGCGTCCATGGCGTGGGTGAGCAGGTCGCTCTGGAGGCCGGGGTCGGCGATCTCGGCGACGCGGGCCAGGTCGAGGCGGCGGTCGGGGTCGAGCTCGGCCAGGGCGAGGATGCCCTGGATCTTCAGCTCGGGCAGGGCGGAGGTGGCGAGGCGTTCGAACAGCGGTCGCAGGGTCGGGTCCTCGAGCCGGCGCAGCGCGCGGATCAGCTCGTGGTGGCGGTCGTCGGGCTGGGGGCGCAGCGTCTGGCGGAGCAGGAAGACGGCGGCGTCGGTCGCGTCGGCGATGGTGACGGCGGGCGCCGCCAGCAGGCCGATCAGCGCGGCGACGATCGCTATCATCTGGCGACGGGGCGGGCGCGGTGCAGGCGGGCGTCGTGTCATGGCCACAGTGTAGGACGCCGGCGCCGGGCCTGAAAGCAGGTCGCACCGCCGGCCGCGTCACCGCCACCGGACCGCCAGACCGACCGAACCGATTCGCAACCCATGGCCTACGAACGCGAGAACATCCGACGGCTTGAGGCGTACGTGCCCGGCGAGCAGCCCCGCGCGGCCGAGGTCGTCAAGCTCAACACCAACGAGAACCCCTACCCGCCGCCACCGCCCGTGCTCGAGGCCATCGCCGCCGTCGACGCCGAGGCCCTTCGCCGCTATCCCTCGCCCACGGCCACGCGGTTCCGCGAGGTCGCCGCCGCGCTGCACCGCGTGCATCCCGAGCAGGTCATCGCGACCAACGGCGGGGACGAGCTGCTGCGCCTGGCGGTCACCGTCTTCTGTGACCCGCGGGGCCCGCGCCGCGGCGGGGGGATGGGCGAGACGCAGCCGACCTACAGCCTCTACGACGTGCTCGCCGGCATCCAGGACACGCCCGTCACCCGCGTGCCGCTCGAAGACGACTGGTCGATCCCCGCCGACTTCACCGCCCGGCTCAACGAGGCCGGCTGCCGGCTGGCGATGGTCGTGAACCCGCACGCGCCGTCGGGTCGGCTCGAACCCATCGCGACGCTGCGAAAGATCGCCCAGACGTTCCGCGGCGTGCTGCTGATCGACGAGGCATACGTGGACTTCGCCGACGCCGACGCGCTCGAGCTGGTCCGCGAAGGCTCGGGCCTGGACAACGTGCTGGTGCTGCGGTCGCTGAGCAAGGGGTACGCGCTGGCCGGGCTGCGCTTCGGGTACGGGATCGGCCACGCCGACCTGATCGCGGCGCTGAACAAGGCCCGCGACAGCTACCCGACGGACGTGCTGGCCCAGGCCGCCGCCGTCGCCGCGCTCGAGCACCGCGACCAGGCCGCCCAAACCTGGCGCGCCGTGCGCGACCAGCGGCAATCCCTCGCCGACCGCCTGCGCGCCCTGGGCTTCACCGTCCCGCCGAGTCAGTCGAACTTCCTGCTCGCCACCGCCCCGCCCGGCGGGCCCACCGCCCGCTCGCTCTACCAGTCGCTCAAGCAGCGCGGCATCCTCGTGCGATACTTCGACCAGGATCGCCTCCGCGACAAGCTGCGCATCACCGTCGGCACGCCCGAGCAGAACGAGACGCTCCTGGCCGCCCTCGACCGCCCGCTCGTCTCCGCGCCCTCCTCGCGGTGACGTCCGGTTTCACCCGCACCGAGCCACGAACCATGCCCACACGCCGCGCCGAGATCCACCGCAAGACCAACGAGACCGACGTCCGCCTCACGATCGACCTCGACGCCCCGCCCGACCCGCAGAGCACGCGGCAGACCGGCGTCGGCTTCCTCGACCACATGCTCGACCACGCCGCACGCCACGCCGGCATCGCCCTGGCCGTCCGGGCCGCCGGCGACACCCACATCGACGACCACCACACCGTCGAGGACGTCGGCATCGTCCTCGGCCAGGCGCTGGCCGAGGCCCTGGGCGACAAGCGCGGCATCGAACGCTACGGCCACGCGTCCGTCCCCATGGACGAGTCGCTCGCCCGCGTCAGCCTCGACCTCTCCGGCCGCGCGGCGCTGGTCTATCGCGTCGCGTTCCACGGTTTCGGCGACGACCCGCCCGCCATCGGCCGCTTCGACGTCCAGCTCATCCAGGAGTTCTTCAACGCCGTCGCTGCCAACGCCCGCATGAACCTGCACGTCGAGGTCCCCTGGGGCCAGAACAACCACCACATCGCCGAGGCCATCTTCAAGGCCTTCGGCCGGGCCCTGCGCCAGGCGATCGCCGTCACCGGTGACGACGTGCCCAGCACCAAGGGCGTGCTCTAACGACAGGGCCCGGGTTCAGGGATCCGGGCGCGCGGTTTACCGTGGGAAACGGCGCGACCCGCTTTCGATCCCGTGGCTTGACCGGTACCGGATGCCACGGCTTGACCGCAAGGTCAAGCCGTGCGGAGGGGTCTGACACCGCCGACGGTCGCGCGACGTGAAAAACCGCATCCCTCGCCGCCTCGGCACCGCTTGGCTTGAAGCCAGGCCGTGGCATCGCTCTGCGTGATGATGCGCATCTATGGTGAACGGCGTAGGCGCGTCGAGCGTGCGGTGGAGCCCGAAGGCCACGCACATGCAACGGCGCGACTCCCTTCAGCGAGTCGTGATCCGACCGATGACCGCATCTACAACGCGTCGCGGACCGACTCGACCAGCCGCTTGGCCTCGCCGTCTTCGAGCTTGCCCGCCGGCCAGCCGAACGACAGCCCGCCGCCCTCGACCTTCGGGATGATGTGAAAATGCACGTGGCCCACCGCCTGGTGCGCCGCGCGGCCGTTGTTCTGCAGCACGTTCCACGCCTCCGCCCCGATCGCCTTCGTCACCGCACGCGAGAGGCTCGGCAGCACACGCCCGATCGCCGCGCCCGTCTCGGCAGGCAGCTCGTCCAGCGTCGCCCAGTGGCCCTTGGGGATCACCAGCGTGTGGCCGCGGGCGATCGGCCCGACGTCCAGAAAGCTGAGGACCCGCTCATCCTCGTACAGCTTGTGGCAGGGGACCTCGCCCGCGGCGATGCGGCAGAAGATGCACTCGTCGTCCCGTGGCGGTTCGTGCTCGGCCATGTTCGCTTTCGAGTTTAGCGGCGGGGCAACGCCCTGCGCGGTGAGTTTCCAAGTTTAGCGGCGGGGCAACGCCCCGCGCGGTGAGTACCGGGTTTGCGGTTCGGTCGCTTACTTGAGCCGCATGAACGCGATGACGCGCGGCCGGTCGCTGAGATTGTCCGCCGGGTTCTGCGCCGCCTGGCTGGTCCCGCCGGTCCCGAACGCCAGGTTGCTGCGATCGATGATCGCGATGAACTGGGCCTCCTCGGCCGGGTCGGTGTTGAACTGCCCGGCGCGGTAGCCGCGCACCACGCCGTGCACCGCGAACGTGTCGCTGCGGACGGTGAAGGCCTGGCTGAGGAACTGGAAGCGCTGCAAGGCCTCCTCGCGGTTGAGCACCGGGTCGGGGTTGCTGGTGAAGCCGACGCGACTGCGGTCGTTGTCGCTCGGGTCGGGGTAGACGTCGGTGTAGGCGTTGAACCCGCTGCCGCTGTTGCTCTGGCCGTTGTAGCCGTACCACTGCACGTCGCCCGGCTGGGCGCTGGGCGCGAAGGGGCTGACGACCTCGGGGTTGATGAACAGCAGCTCGCCGAGGCTGGCCAGGCCGATGTGGGTGTCGGGATTGTTCCGACGCACGCGGTACTCAATCGACCCGACGTTTCGCATCCGGGGGCCGTCGAGCGTATTGAACACCGGGTCCCGCGAGAAGTCGCGGTAGGCCACGACGGCGCGCATGAGCCGCTCGATGCTGTCGATGTCCTCGGGCAGCGGGGCGGCGAGGGTCAGCACGTGCAGCGGCGCGGTGTTGATGTTGATCGTGCCGGCGACCTTCAGCTCGCCGGCGTTGTCGTTCTGACCCGAGCCGTCGTTGTCCTCGCCGTCGTCGGCCGGGCTGACCGTGGTGAACAGGTCCATGAGGATCGCCGCGTGCGGGACGGCGGCGCCCGGCGGGATCTGATTGGCCAGTTGCACCATGTTGACGTTGGCCACGACGGGCGCGGTGTCCAGGAACAGGCGACGCTCCAGGTCCGGGTCGGCCAGGTACTCGTCCAGCCGTTCCGGCAGCGTGCGGGTCCGCCCATCGGCCGGATCGTCCTTGACCCCGATCATGAGGACCCACGCCAGCTCCGCGACGCTGCGGAACCCGTTGGGGTCGCCCGGCAGCCCGGCGTCCGCGCCCGAGGCGTTGGGGATCTGGAACGTGTCCAGCCGTGACTGCCCGGCGATGCCCTTGGCCGATTCGCCCAGAAACAGCACGTCCTCGTTGTCGTCCGCCGTGGCGTACTCGACCGTCGTGTCGCCCGGCTCGCGCAGCTCGCCGGTGTTCACGCCGTCGTTGGACAGGTAGCGGACCGACCGGCCGTCCCGCCGCAGCGTGAGCTGGGCGTGCTGGGGCATCTCCTCGGTCCGTGGCGGCGTGGCGAACTCTGTCTCGACGTTCTGCGGCAGGCTGAAGCCGCTGTGCTCGAGCCGGTCGTACGTCACCCACTCCTGAATATCCGGCTGATTGGGGCGCTTGATCGTCGCGAGCACCTGCAGCTCGACGACCACGTCCCCGCTGTGGAAGTTGAGCCCTTCGCCACCGCCGCTGCTGTCGTGGAACCCCTCGGTGCCGTCGAAGTCGTTGACCGGATCGCCGCCCGAGCCGTCCAGGCCCAGGTCCGCCATCACGTCGTCGCCGACCTCGCCGTCGTCGGTGTCCTCCTCGATCGGGTCGTCGGCGTCGACGAACACGAACAGGGGCTCGGGGTTGCCGCCGGGGTTCTCGGGCCGACGCTCGATCTCGATCTCGGGGTCCAGCGTGATGGTGCGGACACCACTGCCGTTGCGGATCACGACCCGGATCGCCGGGCGGCTGTCGTCGATGGTGCCCGTGCCCGTCTCGATGTCCTGGTCGAACGGGTTGGCCAGCTCGACGACCATGGCCTCGCTGCCGTCCTGGTACACCCACGTCTCGCGGTCGGTGTCCTTCGGCTCGTTGCTCTGGTAGCGGTTCCCGTCCGGATTTCGCAGATCCTCGTTCACGTAGCCGGCCTGGATATAGACCTCGCGAAGGAACGGCAGGGGCTCGAGGCCCATGTACAGGACGTTGTCGAGCTCCTCGGCCGTCGGGACGCGGTCGTTGTCGCCGTAGTCCTTGATCGCCAGGGCGTACTCGGTGACGAGCTCGTCCAGCTCGGGCAGGTCGTTGCCGAGGCCCAGGTACCAGAAGCCGGGGTCGTCCAGGGGGTAGAGGAACGCCTGGGCGATGCGCTGCTTCAGCGCCGTCAGATCACCGAGGTTGCCGAAGCGCAGGTCGTGCTTGGTCGTCGCGCTGGAGATCGGTGTGCCGCCGAGGGTGAGCAGCGGCGGGTTGGCGGCGAACTGCAACTGCTGCGGCGAGATGTAGGACGGCGCGTACACGGCGGCGCCGCTGACGGTGGTGAGCATGTGGCGGATGCCGGGGTACTCGCGGTCGCGGATGGGGATCTCGTTGGGGCCCGGTCGGCCGTGGAACCACACGTGCATGTTCTCGACGAACTGGTTGCCGACGGTCCGCACGCGGCTCCAGCTCGTCTCGCGCGGCGGGTTGCCCGGCTCGCCGTTGGGCACCGGGTCGTTGCGCAGCAGGCGCGCCAGGCTGACCGGCAAGGACACATCGACGGGCTTCTGCTGCTCCAGGGCGACGCTGCGCTCGTCGTTGTTGAGCCCGAAGCGGAAGCGCAGCTCCAGCTCGTTGGGGTCGGCGGTGTAGTTGCGTTGCGGGTCGCCGTAGAGCGAGGCCTGCTCGTACCAGGCCTGCCAGCGGCGCGCGGCGGGCAGGCGGAAGGGCGAGGCGTTCTGCCCGAGCAGTCGTCGCCAGACCCGGCCGGTCAGCAGCGCGCCGTCGAGCTCCTGCCGCCACTCGTTGAGGCTGAGGTTGCGGGCGCGGGCGGCGCGGTCCAGCAGGCGGGACAGGTCCACGTCCAGGGGCGTGAACCCGCGCGGCCGCCAGTTGGGGTTGGCCATCGGGTCGGTGCCCTCGCGGGTCGCGGCGGTGGCGGTGTTGACGTTGATCATGGACGAGAGGTCCACGACGCGCAGGGCCATGACGTAGCGCTTGCCGCCGAAGTCCCGCCCGCCGACGGGCGCCCAGGTCCAGCGGCTGTCGAGCACGCCGTCGCCGTCGGCGTCGGCGCCGCGCGGCAGGAAGCGTTTATTGTTATTGTCCCGACTCTCGGAGAGGAATTCCCCGCTGACGTTTTGGTTCGACTGGTCCTGGTCCGAAAGTTGTTTGATCAGAGTTTCGCGTGGTTCGTCCTCGGGGTTGTCGCGGTCGGGACGCGGCAGGTCCAGCCAGATCCCCCCGACGTTGGTGATCTGCGGCCAACGGACGTCGGCGCTGCTCGTGCCCGCGCCGGTCACCACCGGCACCGTCGAGGCCAGGTACCGGTCGTCCTCGATCGAGCCGGCTACTTGAACTGGCTCACTGGCTCCATCAGGAAAAGCCAAGGCGTTCTGCTGACGCGACGACCACGGGTAGTCGTACAGCGGCCGGCCCGCCTGGAAGTTGTCCACCACGTCGTCACGCAGGCGCGTCTGCAGGTCCGCGAGGATCGAGTTGATCACGAAGACCATGTAGTCGCGCTCGTACTGCTGGTTGGCGAAGCGATCGAACTTCACCTGCTGGATGAACGCGATGCCCATGAACGCGATCATCATCACCACGACCACCGACAGGATCAGCAGCGACCCGCGGTCGCGTCGCGTGCGCCGGCCTTTCCCAAACAACCTGGAAAGCAGGGTTTTCATAGCAAACTCCTTCATGCACCCCGGTCTGTCATGGCCGGCGCCTCCCGTACGTCCCGGAGGCGCCACGCCGCTTCTGTCCGCGGCTTTACGGTGCCGGCTGACGGTTCACCGGGATGATCGTCTCGAACCACTGGCCGGGCTCCGGCTCGCGCACCCGCTCGACCGACCCCGAGCCGGTCACCTTGTCCTGCCAGACGTTCTGCCGGCCGACGAAGTTGCCCCCCGTGTCGTGCAGCCGGTAGCGGATCCGGATCAGCCACGGCCATTCCTCAAAGAAAGCGCCCGTCCCGTTGCGTTGCGGCCAGATGAACGCCGCCGTCCCGTACGGCGGGTCGCCGAGCGCGCTCGGCGCCGGGACCGCGTTGCGCAGGATCACGTACGCGTCGTTGTCCGCGGGCGGCGGCGGCAGGTACGTCACGGGCAGGTCGGGGTTGAAGTTGGCCGTGTTCGGCACGTTGGGGTAGTGGCTGTACCAGCGGATGTTGCCCGCCGGGTCGCGGTCGATCTCGCCGTCGCCCTGCGACGGGTAGCCGTCGAGCGGGTTGAGGTTGTTGTCGTAGTCGTGGGCGAACTCGATGGCGAAGTCGCTGACCCCGCCGATCAGGTAGGGGTGCATCTGGGCCAGGTCGCGGGGGCGCATGCGCCGGGCGTCGCCCTCGGTCGGCGCGGGGTTGGTGACCAGGCGCACACTGGGCCCACCGGACGTGCCGGTGAATGTCATCGACAGGGCGCGCCCGTGGAAGCCGGCCTTGCTCATCGGCGGCTGCCGCAGATAGTCCCCGGCGATGTCCGCCCAGACCTGATTGCTCACGTCCGCGAGCGCCAGGAACATCGGCTCGTTGGACGGGAACACCGGTGAGGCGGGCAGGATGCCGGGGTTGGTGCGGCGATCGTTATTGTTAAGCCCGCCGCTGATGAACACGACGCCGCCGGGCGGACGCGGGTCGTTCGGGGCCGCGCCTTCGCGTCGTCCGGCGAGGAAGATGGCCTGTCGGCCGAGGACCCAGTCCTTGGCCAGGAAGTTGGGGTTGCCGGGCGTGTCGACGCCGAGGCCGTAGTCGGCGGGGTCGCCGAGGCTGTTGCCGCCGGTGGTGAACGTGCCGTTGGCCAGGGTCTGCTGGACGTGGCCGTACCAGAGGCGGACGTGGCTGGCCAGGTTGCTGTTGTCCTGCTCGCCGGCGTAGGCGCGTGGCCAGGCCGGACAGAGCACGGGCAGCTTGAACGGGTCGCCGCCCGCCGAGCCGCTGGCGTCCATGATGAACAGGAGCTGGTCGCTGCGGATGAAGCGCTTGACCTCGCCGAAGCGGTCGGACTCGGTGATCGGCGCGGGGATCAGGTGCTGGACGACGACGAGGATGCCGCCGTCACCCGCTTGTTCATCACCAGGCCCGAGCATCCGGCCGTTCCAGCCGTCACGCGGGCTAGAGCGGCCGGGTTCGATCGAGAAGCTGGTCAGCTCGGTCTCGGCCTGGAGCTGCTGCTCGAAGGCGCGGCTCTTGGCCATGAAGTCGCTGACGTTGACGCCGCGTGAGACCGAGTTGGCCACCTCGCCGAAGAGCTGGTTGAACATGAAGATCATGAAGCCGGCGATGGCGATGGCCACGAGCAGCTCGATGACGGTGAAGCCGGGTTGTGTTCGGTGGCGGATCATGGGTTGGGGTCGTCCATCGGCACGTTGAGAGTGAACTCGTCGATCCAGACGATGGGGCTGCGGTCCGAGGGGATGCGCTGGCTGGGGTTGTCCGGATCGACGTTGACGGCGAAATAGAGCCGGCGAAGCGGCCGACCGCTTATTCCGGTCTCGGTGACGCCACTGACGTCGATGCCGTCCTCATCTGCCGTCAGGGCACGGGCCACGAGGCCGTTGTCGCCAAGCACCCAGTCGCCGGGGTGAATGAAGTCCATCAGGCCGTCGTTATCTGGATCGTTGTCGAAGCCCGTGTCCGTGAACTCGATGCGAATGATTCCCGTGCTGGTAGTTTCGGCTCGCGCGTCGACTTCGTTGACGCGGGGGACCTCGTTGAGCCCGCGTCGGCGCAGGATCACGGTGTAGGCGCGCCATCCCTCGACCGTGGCCGAGGGCAGGCCCGGCACCTGCGGAACCGGGAAGAGGAACGGGTACCAGTAGTAGTCGCGTCGGTTGAAGCGATCGGCGGGCTGGTTGGCGATGAGCTGGCCCTGGGCGTTGACGAACCCGGTGTTGTCGTAGCTGGGGTAGCTGCGCACGCCGTTGGGGAACTGGGCCTGGACGGAGTTGCGGAAGCTGACGCCGGCGGCGATGTCGGGGGCCGGGCGGTCGGGCATGCCGAAGATCGGCTCGACGCGCTGGGCTTCGTTGTCGACGTTGACGAAGTGCTCGAGCGTGCCGTCGTCGGTCGTGGGGTCGTACCACAGCACGCCGGACTGGGCCATGGCGACCATGGTGTGGCGGGCCTGGGTGGCGACCTGTCGGCCGACCATCTCCTCGACCGCCTCGCGCTGGACGGTGATCCCGGCGGGGAAGATCGCGGCGATCGCGACCACGCCGATCAGGAAGATGCCCATGGCGATGAGCACCTCGATCATCGTGAACGCCCGCGAGGACGTGGATCGCGAAGACGTGGGACGCGCAGACGTGGCTCGCTGAAGCGACCACGCCGGCGTGGTCGGTTGACCGACCCACGCGACACGGCGTCCCGCGTCCGTCTTTTCGTGTTGTCCTCGTCCGTCGTTCATGACGATCGTCTCAATCCGTGCGCGCTCAGCGGCTCTGGGCCACCGACCGCACCACCGTCCCCGTCTGGCGGCTGAACACGATCATCCGCCCGTTCTCACGCATCCACTCCCACCGCCCCGTGTTCGCGCTGCGGTTCATCCGCGTCCAGTCCTCGATCCGGCCGGCCGCGACCGCGTCGGCGAACCGGCTCTTGGAGTACACGTAGATCCCCGCCACCGTCTCGATCCGCTCGAACGGCAGGAACGAGCGGTTCAGCTCCCGGTTCCACTGGTCCGGGTCGAACCGCCCGGAGCCGCGGTCGTACTCGGCCGGGTCGTAGTCCGACGGCCGGCCCGAGTCGATGTCGTACCGCCCGTCGGTCTGCTCGTCGGTTTCCCGCTTGCCGTCGTAGAAGACGAAGTGGTGCGGCTCGTCGCCGACGACGTGGTAGCCGTTCCGGTCGAACCAGACGGCGAAGGGCGGGGGGATGAGCATGGGCGGGCCGTTGGGGTCCGCGGACCACTGCTGGTCGCGTGTGCGGTAGATCCCGGCGAGCCCGGCCGTCGAGGGCAGGCGGACGGCGTCGATCTCGATGTCGGCGAAGCCGTTGAGGTGGCGCGCGGGGGCCTCGCCGTCTGTCGAGGCGATCACGTCGTTGAAGTCCGCGGCCTGGCTGCCGGGTTGTCTGGGCGTGAACAGCCGTTCGAGGGGTCGGCGCTGACGGTCCTTGGCCTTGGCCGTGTTCTCGACGAGACGCACCTCGCCCGAGGGCGTGAACAGGGCCGCGAACCCGCTGAACCTGATCGGCAGGCCCTGTTCGAAATCGTTGGCGTCGAAGCCCGGAGCGTCGGCGAACGGCCCGTTGCCGGTGAAGTCGTTCCGGGTCAGCTCCGCGAAGTCGCGGTTCTGCACGGCGTAGGCCCGCGCCGTGGTGACCGACATCGAGACGGTGTTGACGCCCATGGCCAGGTCGGTGTCGGCGGTGATCGAGCGGATGACCGGGAACGAGAGCCCGACCACCAGACCGATGATCCCGATGACCACGAGCATCTCGATCAGGGTGAACGCGCATCGCGTGGTTCGCTGAACCGACCACGCCGGGCTTGTCGTTTCAACGGGTTGTTTGGTGTCATCACGCATGGTTCGCTCCCGCGCGCTGCGGCCGCGAGCGGTCGGGGTCAGTCGGCGCGGTCGGTCGATCGCTCCACCTCGCCGCTGAGGATGTTGTCGGCGGCGCGGTCGCGTTCGTCCTCGGCGGCGTCCGGGTCGGCGTCGCCCCACAGGCCGTCGGGCCCCGCGGAGACGAACAGGAAGTCGGGCGTGGCCGGCAGGAAGTCGTCCTCCTCCGGCGTTTTGGGTTCATAACGGACTTTCCTAACAGCGGCGATGTTTTTCTGGTAGGGGTCGTTGACCTCGAGGAAGCCGTCGCCATCGAAGTCGCCGACGATCTCCTCGCCGAGGCTGGCGTACATGGTGCGCAGGCGGGGGAGCTGGTAGGTGGCGTAGACGAAGCGTTCGATGTAGGCGTTGACGCGTCGATCGCGCTGCGGCTCGTCGGAGCCGGGCGGCGTCGAGCCGCGGATGACGGATCGGCCGTCGTCGTCGGGGTCGGCGTTGTGTCGTTTGGGCTGGTCCCAGCGGTGCAGGATGTCGCTGTCTTCGAGGTGGTGGAAGGGGACGGTGGCGCCGGGGCTGGCCAGCGAGGCCTCGAACTCGGTGGCGATGTTGGACAGGCCGGCGAGGATCGCGCGTGTGCGGGCGAGGTTGGCGGTGTCCTT
>CAYSIX010000065.1:14868-18048 GCA_964431205.1 uncultured Phycisphaeraceae bacterium | reverse complement strand
GCAGCGACCCAAGATAGGACGCCTCGGCGGGTCGCGGCCGGGCGGGCATCAGCCAGGGGCAGCCGCGCCACCAGCGCTAGGGCGGCGGCGAAGTCGCTCGGGGCGGGCTCACCGTGCACCGATTCCGAGTTTTGACCACAAGCAGGACCACAAGCGGCGTCGGCGTCGCTCGTAAGTGCTTTGTTTTCAAGACTTGGAACGGCGCGCCGCTGCGTTCGCAATGCAGAGGTTGAGGGTTCGATCCCCTTCGGCTCCATTCAGACAAACCCCGCTGATGACGCTGGTTAGCGTCAACCCTTTCTGAAGGTGCGGCACCGCGAAACGGTCAACAATTGACCGTTTCCAAGGAAGCCGCCCCTTGCCACGGCTGCGGCCAGTGCCGGTGGAGGGACGACTGCACCGCCGGACTCGATCCGGGGGCGACCGAACCGCCGGCTGTGGTGCTCACGTGAGCCGATTGGAAGGGCGCCGGTCACGGCGGCGTGTCCGGGCAGCGGTCAGCCGACCTGCAATCGACATCTGAGCTCAAGCGGCGGAGCGTTGACGTCTGTGTTGACCATTGCGACGGTGCGGGCGGGTCGGGGTGAGCGGGTGGCGATGGGGCCTGGGACAGCCGTGGCGTTCGCCGCGCCGTCGCGCATGGATCCCGTGGTCGAGACGGTTTGCCCGCCCTGTGCGGAGGGGCTGAGGGGCTGGCGTCGCGGCCGCGCCGAACTCGGCCCGCGAGCACCTTGGACGAGCCTCACTCGACGTCCACGACCGATTCGCGTTTCTGGACCAGCTCTTGCAGCCCCTCGACCGAACGAACGTTGATGTCGCGTTGGGGAAAGGCGATCTCGATATCGGCTTCGCGAAACTTCTCGGTGATGCGCTTGTGCAGGTCGTGTCGGACAGACACGAGGTGTTCGATGCTCGGGATGTAGACGCGTAGCTCGAAGTTGAGCGTGCTGTCGCCGAAGCTGGCGAAGAGCGCAGTCGGCTTCGGATCGCTCAACACCTTGGGGTGGGCGCGGGCGATGTCGAGCAGGGTCTGCTCGGCCTTGTGGATGTCGGCGCCGTAGCTGACGCCGACGGGGATGATGATCCGCAGGGTCGGGTCGGAGAGGGTCCAGTTGATGACGTCCTGGGTGATGAAGGTTTTGTTGGGGATCACCATTTCCTTGCGGTCCCAGTCGGTGATGGTCGTGGCGCGGATGCGGATTCGGGTGACGGTGCCGCTGACATTGCCGACGGTGACGGTGTCGCCGATGCGGATGGGTCGTTCGGCGAGGATGATCAGGCCGGAGACGAAGTTGGCGACGATCTCCTGGAGGCCGAAGGCCAGCCCGAAGGTCAGGGCGGCGGCGAGCCACTGTACGCGTGACCAGGTGATCCCGACCATGCTGCAGGCCGCGACCACGCCGATGATGGCGATGGCGTAGGTCAGGACGGTCTGCAGGGCGTGTCTGGCGCCCGAATCGAGGGGCAGTCGCTGGAGAAGAAACATCTCCACGAGCCCGGGCAGGTTTCGGAAGGCGATGAAGGTCAGCGCCAGGATCAGCAGAGCCAGGGCGACGTCAGCGAGCGTGATGGTGATCGGTTCGTTCTCGGCGCGCGACGCCGATTCTTCGCCGGTTTCGCCTGGCAAGGCGGGCGTGGGCGAGGGGGCCGTCGGGGATGGCTTGCCGGCGGGACCGGCATCGCTGGCCGCGCCGGTGGTGGCCGGGGGAGCGGCGCCACCGCTCAAGAGGGCGATGTCCCGGGTGCCGGTCGCCTCGACGACGCGCACCTGCGGGTAGAGCTGGACCCAGTTCAGGGCGCGCAGCGCGGGCAGGTCGGCGGACCAGATCAGAAAGAGCCCGACGGCGGCGGTGACAAACACGAGTGTGCGAAACAGTTCCTGGGACTGCGAGCTTATCGCCGGCAGGTCGAGCGAGTCCTCGTCGATGACCAGCGGCGTGATGTCGCTGGGGGCGTCATCGGAGGCGGACTTGGCACGAGCCTCGGCGAGCGCTTGATCCCGGCGCCGTTTGGCCTCCTCGATGGCGAGGTGTCGCCGGGCCACCAGCAGCCATCGCTGGAGCAGGCCGTAGAGAAACAGCACGAGCACCGCGAGCCCGAGCGTCTGCTCCAGCCGCACCGCCAACTGCAGCGCGCTGTAGAAGTAACCGAGCCAGGCGATGATGACCAGCGCAATCGGGGCGGCGACGAGAAGGGGGAACCAGACGTAGCGGAGTCGTGTCAACCACGCCTGGGGATTGGTCCGCAGCAGCTCGGTGACGAACGGCGAGCTAGGTCGAAACAGGCGCCAGAACGCCACGGACACGGAAAGGGCGACGAGGGTGAACGCGAGGCGGCCGACCGAAGCGACCGCCGCCTCCAGGCCTGCCTGATACAGCGTGGTGATCAAGACCACGCAGATGACCAGGACGGGAGTCAGCCACCGAACGTGCCGACGGACGTGGTCGGTGACCGCGCGGGCCCAGCCGAAATGTGCCGGCCCCAGGCCCTTTGGGCCCATCACGTGTCGCAGCAGCAACAGCAGCAGCAACAACTGGACGCCGTTCTTGAGCCCCTGCGCCACGGCCAGCGCCAGCTCGGTCTGATCGAGGGGACGGCCGATCACCCAGCCGAGCCACCAGAGCATCGCCGGTGCCGGCACGGCGATCACGAACGTCAGGCCCACCGCTTCGAGCGTGTACTTGAACGAATCGGAATGGAGTCGGCCCACTTGCCCCGCGATGAACCGCAGGCGTCGGGAGCACCACCCGGCGGCGACCCAGAGACCGGCAAGCAGCCCGACGGACAAGACGTAGGTCGGCAGGTCCGTCATCAGGTCTCGATGCACGCGGACCCAGGTGCGGCTCCAGACCTCGCGATCAAGCAGCCACTGACCCGTCTCGCGCAGGTCCGAGAGGCTGGCACCGCGTTCGGACGGAATGCTGCGAACCCAGAGAATGCGCTCGCGGATAAAGTCGGCGTAGCTCCGCGCGGCCTCGTCGAGCGCAATCGCGACGGCTTCGAACTCGACCAGCGTCTCAAAGTAGCTGGCCGAATCGTTCGCCAACCGACCGAGCAGGTCGCGTCGGGCGACCACCAGCTCGCGGGCGGCCGCTTCGATCTTTTCGTTCGCCCCGTCGATCTGTTCGAGCAGTTGCCGGACTTGCGCATCGACGTCACCGGCCTGTGCGCGGGCCTCTT
>CAYSIX010000065.1:0-14858 GCA_964431205.1 uncultured Phycisphaeraceae bacterium | reverse complement strand
CTCTTACCGTTCGATCATCTGAAGCTCGGCCTCGACGAGCTCACGATGAATCGCGGTGACGCGGCGCGAGAGCTCGTCGAGGTCGGGAAGCGATTCGTACTGACGCCGGAGAAACAACCCGACCGCGCGATTGACACCCGACGCCTCGATCCGTCGGGTCGCGACGGCGTACTGCTTGCGCATCTCTTCAAGACGCGCGCGGAAGTCCGCCATCTCCCGCTTCGCCTCGGCGATCGCTTGCGGGACGCCCTGCTCCTGGGCGCGTCGCGTGGCCATCGCGTCGATCTCGGCGGCAAACTCGCGCAGGACGGGGTGGCGTCGAGCGGCCTCACGGGTGAGGCGTTCGACTTCCTGGGCGGCCTGCTCGGCTTCCTTGAGGCGCTTCTCATTCGCCAGCTCCGCCCACGCGGCAACCGCCCGCTGCAACACTTCGACGCGACGGGCCGCCCGGTCGCGACGGGCCCGCAGCAGGTCCCGCCGCGCGTCGTAGCTGGCGGCTTCGGCCTCGAGCGCCGCGATCTCGGCTTCGAGCGCCTGCGTTTGCGCGATGCGCAGCAGGCGTCGTGCCTCGGTCAACGCCGGCGATTCGCCCTCCGCCGCGGTGATCTGCGGGCTCTCCTCCAGCTCCTTCAACCGTTGACGCGCCTTGGCCAGCAGGCTCGGCAGCTCCGTGAGCCGCCCCTGGCGGCGCCCGGCCTCGGCCTCCAGCTCGGTCACGCGCCGCCGCGCCACGTCCAGCTCCGCCGCCGCCTGAACCTCGCGCTGCTCGAGCTCCACCAGCGCAGCGCTCAGGTCGAGATCCGGCGACAGGTCCTCGACCGGCTTCTCAAGCTCCTCACGGATCGACGCCAGCCGTTGCTCGGCTTCGTCCGTCAGTTGTCGAAACTCTCGTGCAGCCGCCTCGTGCTCCGCACGTTGACGCAACAGCTCCAGCGCCTCTTCGTAGAGTTCCCTCGGCGCCGATTCCTTCTCATCGAGGCTTTCCAGCCGCGCCTCGACCGCGTCGATGGTCAACGGGGGCGTCGCGGCACCGCCGGGCGCCGGCGCCGGTTCCACTGCTTCCGGATCCTTTGCCCGCTGCTCCTGCGCCCCGGCGGCCCAGGCCCCGATCACACACAGCCCGATCAACAGCGCCAAGGCCGTAACTCGAACCGGCGCCAGCTCCGTCGCGCGTGACGACCTGCCGCCCACCCGGCCTGCGATCACACACGGCCGACGCGGCCCTTCATCGGATTCGAAATGCCTCGCGACCCCTTGATCTGAAAGCGATCGGCACTTCATCTCGTTCGGCGATTGTCCACCCTCCGGTCTGGAAACCACCACGGCCACGCCTCCCTTCGAGTTCATTCAGAGAGTCAATCACGAGTCCGGCATAAGCAACTCACACCTTGAAGGCGCAGTCACACCGAGCGTAAGCCTCATGCGCGACTGTCTATGGTCACGGAACGAACACCAGATGGGTCACTCACCACGTCGGCCCCCTTCCCCCCACCCGGCCCCGCCCCGCCGCGTCGGCCTGCCGGAAGGTCGACCGCGTTTCGCAAGCCTCGATGTCAGACGCGTCGATCATATCCGTTCAGGGCAGCAGTTGCATGGGAAACCGTTCGTCGATCGGTCGCGGCACGTCGAGCGGGGCCGTCGCGTTCGGGCCGATCGGTACCTTTGCGGCGATTTCTGTGCCGCCGGGCCCAGGCCACGACACAAACGCATAGAGACAGCCGTAACGGCATGATGCGCAACGCGGGTCCGCAGCCCTGTCGGCCCGGGCGACGGATTCGGTGTCCGACGGGCGGCGTGGATGCCGCCCCGCAGCGTGGGCCGGGTCACCATCGCTTTTTTGCACGGAGCCGGGCCGAGCGATAACATCACCGCCCGCTTCTTTGCCGCGATCCCGTCGAGACCTCGATCCGCCGAGCCCTGACCATGGCTGAACCGGACAGGCCCACAAATCTTCCACCGGCGCGACCGGATCCGGGCGTTGCGTCTGGGACGGGCGCGGGCGACGGCGGGATTGACGTGACCGACCCGCGGGTGGTGGCGGCGATCGATCGGTACTGGCGGTCGAACGTGCGGATCATGGCGGGGCTGCTGGTGATCTGGGCGGTGGCGGGTCTGGGGTGCGGGGTGCTGCTGGCCGACTGGCTGAATCAGTTCCGCCTCGGCGGGTTCCCGCTGGGCTTCTGGTTCGCGCAGCAGGGCTCGATCGTGGTGTTCGTGCTGCTGATCCTGGTGTACGCGGTGGCGCTGAACCGGTTGGACCGGCGACACCACGAGGAGCTGGAGCGGATCCGGACGGAGGGCCCCCGCCGATGAGCGTGCAGGCGTGGACGTTCGTGTTCGTGGGGCTGACGTTCGGCCTGTACCTGCTGATCGCGTGGCTGAGCCGGGTCAAGGACACGACGGGGTTTTACGTTGCCGGTCGCGGGATCCCGGCGCTGGCCAACGGCATGGCGACGGGCGCCGACTGGATGAGCGCCGCGTCTTTCATCTCGATGGCGGGGCTGATCGCGTTCATGGGTTACGCCGGCGGGCAGTACCTGATGGGCTGGACGGGCGGGTACGTCTTGCTGGCGTTGCTGCTGGCGCCGTACCTGCGCAAGTTCGGGCACTTCACCGTGCCGGACTTCGTGGGCGATCGCTACGGGCGCAGCTTCGCCGCCGGCGAGACGACCACGGTCACCCAGCGGCTGCTGCGCAATCCCGCGCGGCTGGTCGCGGTGGTGTGTGCGGTCTTCGTCAGCTTCACCTACGTCGCCGGGCAGATGCGCGGGGTCGGCATCGTCTTCAGCCGGTTCCTCGAGGTCGAGGTCAACACCGGGGTGGTGATCGGCATGGCGATCGTGTTCATCTACGCGACGCTGGGCGGGATGAAGGGCATCACGTGGACGCAGGTCGCCCAGTACTGGGTGCTGATCACCGCGTTTCTGATCCCGGCGATCGCGATCAGCATCCGCCTGACCGGCCAGCCCCTGCCGCAGATCGGCCTGGGCTCCACACTCACCGACGGCTCGGGCGCGTACCTGCTCGACAAGCTCAACCAGCTCCAGCACGACCTGGGCTTCGGCAGCTACACCGACGCGTTCGGCTACGCGCCCGACGAACGCACGCGGCTGCTCAACGTCTTCTGCGTCACGCTGGCGCTGATGGTCGGGACGGCGGGCCTGCCGCACGTGATCGTCCGGTTCTACACGGTCAAGACCGTCAAGGCGGCGCGGTGGTCGGCGTTCTGGGCGCTGTTTTTCATCGCCCTGCTGTATCTGACCGCCCCGGCCACCGGGGCCTTCGCCCGCTACTTCATGATCGAGAGTCTCAACGGCAAGACCGAGCAGCAGCTACCGGCCTGGTTCCACAGTTGGCAGAAGACGGGGCTGATCATCTGGCTGGACGACGGCGACGGCGTGCTGCGGTACGAGCGGGGCGAGGGCAACGAGGTGTTCAACAAGGGCCCGCTGCCGGAGGCGCTGTCGTGGGACCGGCTGCTGGAGCGGCACGGGCAGTGGCTGGGCTCGGGCGGGGCGCGCGGCGCCGATGCGCGGCAAGTCCTGCGGCAGACGCCGGGGGTGAACCACGCCAAGCTCAGCGGGCCGGACCGCGACATCATGGTGCTGGCGACGCCGGAGATGGCGGGCCTGTTCGGGTGGATCATCGCGCTGGTGGCGGCGGGCGGGCTGGCCGCGGCGCTGTCCACCGCGTCGGGGCTGTTGCTGGTGATCTCGTCGAGCATCGCGCACGACGTGTACGCGCGGCTGATCGACCCCGAGGCGAGCGAGGGCAAGCGGCTGCTGGTCGGGCGGACGGTGATCGGCCTGGCGGTGGTGGTGGCGGGCCTGTTCGGGATCTACCCGCCCGGGTTCGTCAGCCAGGTGGTGGCGTTCGCGTTCGGGCTGGCGGCGTCGAGCTTCTTCCCCGTGATCGTGCTGGGCATCTTCTCGAAGCGGGTGGGCACGATCCCGGCGATCTGCGGCATGCTGGCGGGCATCGGGTTCACCGCGACGTACATCATCGGCACGGTGTACGCCGGCTGGAGCAACTGGTGCTTCGGGATCAATGCCCAGGGCATCGGCGCGGTGGGGATGGTGCTGAACTTCGCGGTCACGCTGGTGCTCACGCCGCTGTGCCCGGCTCCGCCGGAGCAGGTCCGAAGCATGGTCGAGTCGATCCGTGAGCCCGAGGGCGCCGGCGCCGCGGTGGCGATCGAAGCAACGGTCGAGCATTGACCGGTTCACTGGTCCGCTCACATCCAGCCACATAAAGTGCTCAGGTCGGCGCACGGATCGCGGCGGCGGCGTCAACTGCCCCTGGCGGTGAAGCTGTGGATCTACGGGCATCACTTCCGCGAGGTGTGCCGACTGCACTTGACGTAACCGAGGCGGCGTGCCGACCGCTCCGCGTCCGTGCGAATCGGCCGAGGCACGCCACGAATCCTGAAACGGAGCGACACAAGGAGTTGCACGATGTCAAACGAAGCTCAGGCGTTTTTTGATCGTTGGCCGGACGAGGTCCAGCAGATCCGTGAGCACATGCCCGAGGCCGCCCGCGGGTTCGGGGGGTTGTTTCAGGCGGTGCTCAAGGACGGGGCGCTGAGCAAGCGGGAGAAGGAGCTGATGTCGGTGGCGATCGGCGTGGCGGTGCACTGCGAGCCGTGCATCCTGGCGCACGTGCAGAAGGCGGTGGAGGCGGGGGCGACGCGTGAGCAGGTGCTCGAGGCGGGCGGCGTGGCGTTGATGATGGCCGGCGGGCCGGCGTACACGCACCTGCCGAAGTTGATCGCCGCATTGGATGCGCTGGAAGTGCCCGCGGAGGGCTGAGCCGCAGCAGGCGAATCGCGCGGGGGCGGCCGGGCGACCGTGACCGGCCCGCGCGGTTTCGTTGCGCCCGCCCCCCGGACTCCCGATCTTCACACCTGCGCAACTGTTCCACGGCATGTCGGCCCGGGAGGGCGTCCGATCACCTCAAAATCCGGGGATCCCGTGAAAAAGGCCTTGACGGCGTGGATCGGCTGCGGTAACGTATTGGAACAGTTCACGCACGTTTCCCGTCCGCCGCGTCCTTTCGCGAGGGTTGAATGAGCACCGTACGGCAGATCGCCAAACGCGCCGGCGTCTCGGTCGGGACCGTCTCGCGGGTCCTCAATGACCAGCCGGCCGTCTCGCCCGAGGCCCGGGCCCGGGTCATGGCCGCGGTCGAGAAGGTGAACTACCTCGGCACCGTCGGCAAGCGCAAGCCGTGCGCGATCGCGTACGTGGCCACGAGCGGGCCGGCTTCGATCGACTCGCCCTACGACGTCGCCCTGCTTCGCGGCCTGGCGACCGGGCTGACCGACTTCTCCTACGACCTGACCATCATCGACGCCCGTCGCGCCAAGCGACCGCACGAAACTTATTCGCAGATGCTCGTGCGCAAGGGCATCCTCGGCGCGATCCTGCGCACCACCAACGAATCGCGGGAGGTGTGCCTGCGCATCGCCGAGGCGGGGTTCCCGGCGGTGGTCGTCGGCGACGAGCTGAACCACCCCGACGCGCACCACGTCGTGGTCGAGCAGCGCGACGCGTGCCTGCGAGCCGTCCAGCACCTGATCGGGCTGGGGCATCGGCGGATCGCGCTGGCGGTCAACGTCGTGGCCGACCGCGACCACGAAGAGCGGACCGCGGCGTACGAGCACGCCCTGTCCGAGGCCGGCATCGACCCGGACCCGCGGTGGCGATTCCGGGTGCCGGCGACGCGGGAGGGCGGCGGGTCGCTCTTGCGGGAGTTGATGCAGGTGCCCCAGCGACCGACCGCCGTGTTCCTGGCCGATCCGTTGCCGGCGCTCGGCCTGCTTCGCGCCGCGCTGGAACAGGGCGTGCGCATCCCCGACGACCTGTCGGTCATCGGCTTCGACGACGCCCGCCAGCGCTTCGACGCCTTCCCCACGCTCTCCGCCGTCTGTCAGGACGCCGAGGCGCTCGGCCGCGCCGCCTTCGACGCCCTGCAGGCCTGCATCGAACGCAAAAGACACACGCGCGCGACCACCGAACTCGCCTGTTGGCTGGAGCTGCACGGAACCACCGCCGGCCCCCCGGCGACCTGATCCTCGCGCCCGGACCGCGACGGGCAGCGTTTGCCCGCCCGCCTTCGGGCCCTTGTCTCAACCGGCTCACGTATCCAAACCCATCTGGAAGGAGGAACTCACTCATGACCACTCGCACGATTCACACGATCGCAGGCGGCCTGGCGCTGGCCTTGACTGTCGGCTCCGCGTCCGCCGAGCCCACCGACCTCGGACAGGTCACCGACATCAACAACGGCGGGCTCAGCTTCGACCCCGGGGCCGAGGTCTTCTCGTTCGGGCTCTACGCCTTTGACGAAGAGGTTGCACTCGACGGGAACGACGCCCTGGCCATCACGCAGGACGGTGTCGGCTCGTTCAACGACGGCGCCGGCATCTCTCTGCACATCTCCAACGGGGAGAACGGCGACGCCATGGAGACCAACACCGAGCCGGCGGACTCCGTGTTCACCACGATCGGCAACGCCTCCGGCCGCCTGGAGAACGGCAACGTCATCCGCGCGTCGCTTTGGGTCCGGCAGGACCCGAACGACCCGATCACCGCCGAGCCTCAGATCGAGCCGGTGCTCAAGCTCGAGTTCTGGCAGCTCGCGCTCGGCACGACGGCCGACTTCACCGGCGGCGTGCCCAACCCCGGCTTCGGCGATCGCATCTTCGATACGGATCAGAACGGCGGCGCCGGTAGCTGGGTGGACATGAACAACGACGGTGACGCCTCGTTCGGCAACCCGGTCGGCGTCAGCGCCGTGACCGACGAGTGGCGGCAGATCGTCCAGGTGTACGAGGTGGACGACTCGAACTGGGGCATTTTGGATCAAGGCACGAAGACCGTCGAGGACGTCGAGGAGATTCGCCCGGTGATCTTCGTGGGTGACTTCGAGGGTCGTGACCTGACCGGCGGCGGGACCCTGCTGGCCGACAACTTCCTGGTCGAGGTCTTTGCCGACGCCTCCGCCGAGGCCGCCAGCGACGTGACGATGACCAACCCGGTGCCCTCGGCGGTCATGGTCGTGACCGGCGACGCCGACGGCGACGGCGACGTCGATGCCTTCGACCTCGGGATCTGGCAGACGCAGTTCGGCCAGACCGGCGACGACCTGACCGCCGACTTCGATGACGACGGCGACGTGGACGCGTTCGACCTGGGCCTGTGGCAGACGAACTTCGGCACGGGCCTGGGCGCCGCCGTGCCCGAGCCGGCCACGTTCGGGCTGCTGAGTCTGGCGACCGCCACGCTGCTGCGTCGGCGTCGGTAGCCAAACGGGCCGCTCGTCCGCCGTCGCGACAACCGCGGCGGCTCGGCGGGCCCCTCCTACAGATCGCTGGACCTCCCGCCGTCGAGCCAACCGGCTCGGCGGCGTTTTCGTCTTCTCGCGGCGTCCGCGCCCGATCGACCGGCGGGGCACGCGGGCGACCGCCCCGACGGTCCCGGCGGACGTCCCGGCGGGCACATGAGCCGGCGCAGCGCTTGACGGGGTCATGCCGCGCGGATACTTTTCAGAATCCAGCGTTCGGTCGGCGGACTCAGCGAGCCGCCCTTATCCGGCCGGCGTACCGACCCGCACCCAAGAGAAAGCGACTTCGCGATGGTTCCTTGTCAGCGTCAAACCAGGTCCCAGAGCGGCATGCGTCGGGCGCATGACGCGTTGCGGCCCCGTCAGGCGGTCAAGTGCCCCAACTGCGGGGCGTGGTAGCTGCCGCACGCGGCGTGCAATGAGTGTGGATATGTCCGGCCCGGGCTCAAACTCGAGTTGTCCAAGGAAGACTAGTGCGGATCGCCATTGACGTCATGGGCGGCGACCACGCCCCCGACGCCATTCTGGCCGGCGCGTTGGATGCGGTGGAGCTGCTGGGCCCGTCGGATCGGCTGGTGCTGATCGGGGACGAAGCGGTCATCCGCGAGGGGATCCAGGAGCGCGGCCTGCAGAGCGACGCGCGCCTCGAGGTCGAGCCGACCACGCAGGTGATCGACATGGCCGAGTCACCGGTCACCGCCCTGCGCGCCAAGCCGGACAGCTCCATCGCCCGCATGGGCTGGCTCGGCGGACGCCGCGCCGGCGACCGCAAGTGCGACGTGGTCATCAGCGCCGGCAACACCGGCGCCTGCGTCGCCGCCGCTCAGATGGCCATGCGACGCCTGCCCGGCGTCCATCGCCCCGGCATCGCCGTCACCATGCCCACCTTCTTCGGCCCCATCGTCCTCTGCGACGTCGGCGCCAACCCCGACCCCAAGCCCACTCACCTTCACCAGTACGGCCACATGGCCGCCGTCTACGCCCACCGCGTGATCGGCATCGAGAACCCCCGCGTCGCGCTGATGTCCATCGGCGGCGAGGAGGGCAAGGGCAACGCCCTGACCCGCGAGACCCACAAGCTGCTCAAGCACGACGCGACGCTCAACTACGTCGGGTACATCGAGGGCCGCACGCTCTTCGACGGGGAGGCCGACGTCATCGTCACCGAGGGTTTCACCGGCAACGTCGTGCTCAAGCTCGCCGAGGGCCTCTCGGCCGGCATCTTCAAGACCATCGCGCACGAGATCTTCGAGGTCGACCCGCAGCTCGCGGTCAAGTTCGAGCCGGTGGTCAAGAGCATCTACCGCAAGCACGACTATCACGAGTACGGCGGGGCGCCGCTGCTGGGCGCCAACGGCAGTTGCATGATCTCGCACGGCTCGAGCGAGGCCCGGACGATCAAGGCGGCGGTGCGGGCGGCGATCCGGTACACGGAGCACCGGGTCAACGAGGGGATCGTGGAGGCGTTCGCGGCGATGCAGCCGGCGCCCGAGGGCGCGGTATGAGTCGTGGGACTCGGCGAGCTGAGCCGCCCGCCGGCGTGCGGATCGTGGGCACGGGCATCGCCCTGCCGCCACGCGTGGTCACCAACGACGACCTGGCCCGGATCGTCGACACGTGCGACGAGTGGATCCGGCCGCGCACGGGCATCGTCACCCGCCACCTGGCCGACAACGGCCTGGACACCTCCGACCTCGCCGCCCAGGCCGTCCGCGACGCGCTGACCGACGCCGGCCTGGAGCCGACCGACCTGGACCTGCTCGTCTGTGCCACGTTCACACCGGACATGATCTGCCCGGCCACCGCGTGCCAGGTCGTGCACAAGGTCCACGCCGTCCCCTGCGGCGCGTTCGACCTGAACAGCGCCTGCACCGGCTTCGTCGCGGCGCTCGACGTGGCGGCGAACTTCATCGGCTCCGGGCACTTCCGCCACGTCGCCGTCGTCGGCGCCGAGAAGCTCAGCAAGGTCGTCAACTGGCAGGACCGCAGCACGTGCGTCCTGTTCGGCGACGCCGCCGGCGCCGCGATCCTCAGCCGCTCCGACGACCCCGAGCAGGGCTGCCTCTTCCAGACGCTGGCCTCCGACGCGGGCAAGTCCGAGACGCTCTACGTGCCCCGCGACGAGTCGCAGATCCCCGAATCGCAGGCCGAGCGGTTCAACGGCCAGCTCAACACCCTGCAGATGCACGGCCGCGAGGTCTACAAGTTCGCCGTCCACACCCTCGAGTCCTGCGTCCGCGAGGCGCTCGAGGCCACCGGCCTGACCGCCGACGACATCAAGATGGTCATCCCGCATCAATCAAACCTGCGCATGATGCAGACGGCCTGGAAGAAGCTGGGCATCGGCGAGGACAAGATCTATGTGAACATCGACCGCTACGGCAACACGTCGGCGGCGACGATCGGCCTGTGCCTGCACGAGCTGCGCCAGCAGCAACGGATCGGCAAGGGCGACTACGTGATCTTCGTCGCCCAGGGCGGCGGGCTGACCTGGGGATCGAGTCTTTGGAGGCTGTGACGTGACGGAGTCGGCGTTCATCCTCTGTCCCGGGCAGGGCGCTCAGCACGCGGGCATGGGCCGCGCGTGGGCCGAGCGCTACGCGATCGCGCAGGAGACGTTCGAGGAGGCCGACGAGGCCCTGGGCCTGGAGCTGAGCCGGCTGTGTTTCGAGGGCCCCGAGGATCGGCTGAACCGGACGGACATCGGTCAGGTGGCGATCTACACGACGTCGGTGGCGTGCTTCCGGGCGTTGCTGGACGCGGGCACGCTCGACCCGCCGCGAGGCACCGCGGGGCTGAGCCTGGGCGAGTTCACGGCGTTGCACCTGGCCGGGGCGTTCAGCTTCGAGGACGGGTTGCGGCTGGTGCGGGTGCGCGGCCGAGCGATGCAGGAAGCCGCCGACGCCTCGCCCTCGGGCATGGTCGCGATCGTCGGCGCCGACGAGGCGAAGGCCCAGGCGATCTGCGAGGAAGCGCTCAGCGACCCGGAGAACCGCGGCAACGAGGTGCTGGTGCCGGCCAACTTCAACTGCCCGGGGCAGGTCGTGCTCAGCGGGACCGAGATCGCCTGCGAACGGGCGCTGGAGGTGGCGCAGAAGGTCGGCCTGCGGGCCACGCCGTTAACCGTTGCCGGCGCGTTTCACTCGCCGCTGATGCAACCGGCCGCCGATCAGCTCGCCGAGGCGCTCGACGAGGTCACCTGGCACGAGATCCGGTGCCCGGTGGTCTCGAACGTGACGGCCCGGCCGCACGAGCCCGACCCCGAGGCGATCAAGCGCCGGCTTGTCGAACAGCTCACCCATCCGGTAAGGTGGTCGCAGTCGATGACCTGGGCGATCGACCAGACGCCCGGCCCGTTCGTCGAGCTGAGCCCGGGGAAGGTGCTCAGCGGCCTGATGAGACGGATCGACCGCCAGGTGAAGGTGCAGAACTACGCCGAGCCGGCGTGACCCGGACGGCGACGGCCGATCAGCGACCGCGCTGCGGCTGCGGAACCCCCCATGGCCAAGGACAACGACAAGCGGGTCGCGATCGTCACGGGCGCTTCGCGCGGGATCGGCGCCGCCATCGCCGCGGCGCTGGCGCGTGACGGCCGGCACGTGGTGTGCGTGGCCCGCAACGCCGAGAAGCTGGGGGCGGTCTGCGGGCAGATCGAGGCCGACGGCGGCGCGGCGTCTTTCCGCTGCTGCGACGTCAGCGATGGCGGCGCGATCGTCGAGCTGATCGAGGCGGTCGTGTCCGAGCGCGGTCGGCTGGACGTGCTGATCAACAACGCCGGGGTCACGCGGGACAACCTGCTGCTGCGGATGAGCGACGAGGAGTTCGACGAGGTGTGGCGGACGAACCTGCGCAGCGTGTTCATCGCCTGCCGGGCGGCGTTGCGACCGATGATGCGGGGGCGGTTCGGGCGGGTCGTGAACATCGGTTCCGTGGCCGGGCTGGTCGGCAACGCGGGGCAGGCGAACTACGCGGCGGCGAAGTCGGCGCTGGCCGGGTTCACCAAGTCGCTGGCCAAGGAGATGGCCTCGAAGGGGATCACGGCCAACGTGGTGGCCCCCGGGTTCGTCGAGACGGCGATGACCGACGAGCTGCCCCAGCCGGTCAAGGACGGGGCGCTGGCGGCGATCCCGCTGCGGCGATTCGGGCACCCGCCCGACGTGGCGGCGGCGGTCGCGTTCCTGGCCTCGGACGCCGCGGGGTACATTACCGGCCAGACCCTCGCCGTCGACGGGGGCATGACCATGTGCTGAAGCGTTTTCGCCGGCGACGCGCGGTTGGCAGCGGTCGCCCGGCAGGATATATTCCCCTTTGCCGTCAGAGGCTAAACACCGGTGTCCGACCCTGCGGGGCGGCCGTCCTAAGGAGACGACCATGGATGAAAAAGAGATCGAGGAAAAGGTCATTGCCATCGTCGCCGAGCAGATGGGCGTCGACAAAGGCGAGATCAATCGCGAGACCAACTTCGTGAATGATCTGAACGCTGACAGCCTGGACACGGTCGAGCTGGTCATGGAGTTTGAGGACGAGTTCGAGACCTCGATCCCTGACGAGGAGGCCGAGAAGATCCAGACCGTTGGCCAGGCCATCGACTTCATCAAGGAACACGCGCTGGGCGCCAAGTCCTGACCCACGCGGCCCGGGCCTGACCGCCCCGGCCGCGCCGGACCCGGCCGCCCCAGCCCCACGCCGCTCGCCATGGCGAGACCGCAGCGCCACCCCGCACGCCCTGCGCCCGATGCCCCACGCACCCGCTCGCCCGCCCCGCGCTGTGGTGCCGCTGTGGCGGTGCGCCTACGCTCTCTCACCGCGTTTCGCGCCCCCTGCTTTCGCGGCTACACTGGCGCCCGCCGACCGCGCCCCTGATTCTTTCCCGAGACCACGCCCATGAACGCGCCTCGACGTGTCGTTGTCACCGGCCTCGGCTGGGTCACCAGCCTCGGCGATGACGTGCCCACCGTCTGGAACCAGCTCCTGGCCGGCACCTCCGGCATCCGACCCATCACCCGCTTCGACACCACCCCCTACGCCACGACCTTCGGCGGGCAGATCCCCGACGACTGGAAAGGCGCGCACCTGACCCCACGCGACCCCAAACGCCTCGACCGCTTCGCCCAGTACGCCCTCAACGCCTCCGTCGACGCGGTCAACGACGCCGGCATCGACTTCGCCCACGAGAACCCCTGGCGCTGCGGGTCGATCATCGGCTCGGGCATCGGCGGCATCGAGGAGTTCGAGGCCGGACACCGCAAGCTCATGGAGAAGGGCCCCAACCGCCTCTCGCCGTTCATGGTCCCCAAACTCATGTGCAACGCCGGCTCGGGCAACGTCTCGATCCACTACGGCATCAAGGGCCCCAACGCCGCCGTTGCCTCCGCCTGCGCCTCGGCCGCCCACGCCATCGGCGACGCCGCCGAGGCCATCGCCCACGACGCCGCCGACGTCATGATCACCGGCGGGTCCGAGGCCGCCCTCACCCCCCTCGGCCTCGGCTGCTTCATCGCCCTGCGCGCCCTGTCCCAGAACAATGACAACCCCGCTGGCGCCTCCCGCCCGTTCGATCAGGACCGTGACGGCTTCGTCCTCGCCGAGGGCGCCGGCATCCTCCTGCTCGAAGAACTCGAACACGCCCGCAAACGCGGCGCCCGCATCTACGCCGAGGTCCTCGGCTACGGCCAGTCCGCCGACGGCTCTCACATCACCGCCCCCGACGAGCAGGGCCGCGGCGCCGCCTACGCCATGGACGCCGCCCTCAAGGACGCCTCCCTCAACCCCGACCAGATCGACTACATCAACGCCCACGGCACCGGCACCCAGCTCGGCGACGTCGCCGAAACCCGCGCCATCAAGCTCTCGTTCAACTGCCACGCCGGCCGCATCCCCGTCAGCTCCACCAAGTCCATGACCGGCCACGCCCTGGGCGCCTCCGGCGGCCTCGAGGCCGTCATCCTCGCCAAGGCCATCGAGACCGGCGACATCCCCCCCACCATCAACCTCGACCACCCCGGCGAGGAGTGCGACCTCGACTACGTGCCCAACACCGCGCGACACGCCGACATCCGCTACGCCATGAGCAACTCCTTCGGCTTCGGCGGTCACAACGTCAGCCTCATCATGGGCAAGCTCTGAGCCGAACACGAGACGTGCGGCCTGAGGCTTGAGGCGTGCGGCTTGAGGCCGTGAACGGCAAACAGGTAATCGCAATGGTCACGGGACATGGCAACAAGAGGTGGGCGCGATGAGCGATGCGCGGCGGCAAGCGTGGACGGGGCACCGGCTGGTGCAACTGGGGATGGCGTTGTTTCTGATCGGATTGCTGACGGGTTTTGCCACGCCGATGGTGGCGAACCCGCGGATGGCGCTGTCGAGCCACCTGGAGGGCATCCTCAACGGGATGCTGCTGGTGGTGCTGGGGCTGGTCTGGCCGCGGCTGACGCTGGGGCGGCGGCTGCTTTCGCTGACGTTCTGGCTGGCGATCTACGGGACGTTCGCGAACTGGCTGGCGACGCTGCTGGCGGCCGCGTGGGGCGCGGGGGCGTCGATGCCGATCGCGGCGGGCGCACACCGGGGCACGCCGGGGCAGGAGCGGCTGATCGACTTTCTGCTGTTTTCACTGTCGTTCGCGATGATCGCGGTCAGCGCGCTGGTGCTGTGGGGGTTGCGCGGGTATGGGGCCGAACGGGAGACGCCGGCGGCGCCCGGTTGAACGACCGGGTCGACGCCCATGGACGGACACCGACGCACCGAACCCCACGAACCGCGGTCCGTGGGCCTCATCGGCAGCGTGGTTACTGCCGTTTTCAGTCCGTGAGCACGGCGGCGGTGTCTGAATCCTCGTCGTCGGCGTGGCTCAGCAGCGGCGTGGCGTCGCGTTGCTGCTGGAACTGCTGCCAGGCGAGCATGGCCAGGAATCGCGAGTCGTCGTGGTTCGAGCCGGTGTCGTCGTGGTTGGCGGCGACGCGCTGGGGCTGGGACGCGGAGGCGGGCGCGACGGTGTTGCCGGATTCGGCGGCGGCGGTGCCGGTGCCGAAGTTGGTCTGCCAGAGGCCGAGGTCGAAGGCATCGACGTCGCCGTCGGCGTCGGCGTCGCCGTCCTGGATGGTCGCGCCGTCGGGGATGCCGAAGCCGGTCTGCCAGAGGCCCAGGTCGAAGGCGTCGACGTCGCCGTCGAGGTCGAAGTCGCCGGCGACGGGCTCGGTGACGAAGATGGGCACGACCTGCTTGTCGAAGGGGTCCTGGGGGTTGAAGCCGGTGGGCTTGCGGACGCCGACGAGCAGTTGGAGGGTGCCGACGAAGCCGTCGGGCGGGGTGACGGTGACCAGGCCGGTCTCGCTGTCGACCTCGGCATCGAAGGCGGGCTCGCCGATGGGCGCGACGTCGAAGAAGATCGGGTCGCCCTCGACGTCGATGGCCGGGAGCTGGAACTGGACGGGCCCGGAGCCGGCGACGGTCTGCACGTCGTCGATGTCCTGGAGGAACGGGCGGGCGTTGACGGTGTCGGGCTGGAGCTCGCGGCC
>CAYSIX010000064.1:0-18088 GCA_964431205.1 uncultured Phycisphaeraceae bacterium | reverse complement strand
GTCCTCGGCACCGACGACCGCCGCCGCGTCTCCGAGCCCATCCTGCCCGGCTCGGCGCCCCGCACCGGGCTGAGACCCATCTGATTGGTGATTGGCGATTGGGTGATTGGGTGATTGGGTGATTGGGTGATGTGACCGTTTGGGCGGACGCGCGGTGATGACCGGGATCGCCGCGACCGGCCTTCGCCGGGATCGATCCCCGAAACGCCTCGTACCGCCCGCCCAGTGGCCCACAGCCTCCCGCCCGAAACTCCGAACTCGAAACTGGTCTCGAACTGGTCTCGAAACTGGTCCGCTTTGGCCGGCGCGCTTGCCCGAACCAGACCAGTTGTGGACAAGAGGCCGAGCCACGGGGTGACGCAGTGAAGCCGTCGCCCGCCCATTCCAGCTTCCGACGTGCCCGTTTCCCACCTACTAATCCTCGACCTTGCGCCTTGAATCCTGAACTCATCAGGTCTTCACCCTTGGCCGAAGGGTTGCCGTGGTGCGCACGAACGGTGCGCCGCGTCACGCCGCCATCGCGCAAAGCCTCGGCGCGTCAGCACCTCCGGCCGTCGCGGACGGCACGGGTGACGCGGAGCAAGTGACGAGAAGCGTGTGCGGGCGCGCGCACGAGCGGCAGCCGGCATGCGCGGGCTGGCCGAATGCGCCTTGGTCAGCGAGAATGCGGGCCCGGCGTTCGCCGGCAGGAGCGTCTGATGGCTCTTCGCATGATCGAGATGATGGTGCCTGAGGCGTCGGCGTCCGAGCTGGCGGCGCTGTCGGACGAGCTGGACCTGCTGGGCGTCTGGCGTGAGCCGCTGGAGGGCGGGCTGTATCTGCTTCGCGTTCTGGTGCCCAGCGAGCAGAGCGAGGCGCTGATCCGCGAGCTGGAGACGCGGTTTCAAAGCGATCCGAAGTTCCGGCTGGTGATCTTCGAGGTGGCGGCGACGCTGCCGCGGCCCGAGCTGCCCGAGGACGCGAAAGAGAACGAGCGGCGGGACAAGGGCGGCAAGAGCGGCGACGAGGCGACCGATCCGGACGCGACGGACCCGAACCGCGTGGCGGTGGACGAGCTGGCGCAGAAGCTGACCGACGCCGCTTCGGTCAATCGCGTGTACCTGGTGACGGTCGTGCTCTCGACGGTGGTGGCGGCGATCGGACTGATCCGCGACGACGTGGCGGTGATCATCGGGGCGATGGTGATCGCGCCGCTGCTGACGCCGAACATGACGCTGTCGGTGGCGACGACGCTGGGGGACGTGAAGCTGGCGCGAGCGGCGTTGCGGGTGAACGCGGCGGGGCTGATCTTGGCCGCGGCGGTGTCGGTGCTGATCGGGCTGGTGGTGCCGTTCGACCCGCAGTTGGACCAGATCGCCAACCGCACGCGGGTGTCGGTCAGCGACGTGGGCCTGGCGTTGGCGGCGGGCAGCGCCGGGGCGCTGGCGTTCACGACGGGGCTGTCGGCGGCGCTGGTGGGGGTGATGGTGGCGGTGGCGCTGCTGCCGCCGCTGGTGGCCACGGGCCTGCTGCTGGGCGACGGGCAGTGGGCGATGGCGTGGTCGGCGTTGCTGCTGACGGCGACGAACGTGATCTGCGTGAACCTCGCCGGGGTGGGCACGTTCCTGTTCCAGGGCGTGCAGCCGCGGCACCGGTGGGAGGCCGAGCGGGCGAAGCGGATGGTCAAGCTCGCCGCCGCGGTGTGGCTGGGGCTGCTGGCGCTGCTGGTGGCGATCATCCTGATCGCGAACCACGCGATGCGCTGAGGCGATCGCGCCGCGGCGTCGGCTCAGGGCCCGGCGTGGCGAGAGGCGACGGGCCTTGTCAGCCGGCCTGGCGCGCCAGCGCCGGCTCCTCGCCGACGAGGCTTCGCAGGCAACCGACGCTGAGCTGGTCGATCGATTCGACGATCAGGTCGGGCTGAAAGGCGAAGCGGCCGAGGTCTTCGCGACGGGTTCCGCCGGTGAGGGTCAGGACGGTGCGGTAGCCGAGCTGCACGCCGCCGACGATGTCGGTGTCCATGGTGTCACCGATCATGACGGTGCTGGCGGCGTCGAGGCCCAGGTGCTTGCGCGCGCCGCGGAACATCAGGGGCGAGGGCTTGCCGACGCTGAAGGCCTGGACGCCGGTGGCTTTCTCGAGCAGGGCGACGATGGCGCCGCAGCCGGGCCGCGTGCCGGAGTGGGTCGGGCAGTTGGGGTCGAGGTTGGTGGCGACGAGCTTGGCGCCGGCCAGGACCATGTTCGTGGCCTGCTCGAGCATCTCGAAGGTGAAGGTGCGCCCCTCGCCGACCACGACGTAATCCGGATCGCGGTCGACGATGGCGTAGCCATTGCGGTGCAGGGCGGTCATGAGCCCGCTGTCGCCGAGGACGAACGCCGTGCCGTCGGGCTTCTGGCTGGCCAGGAACCGCGCGGTCGCCATCGCGCAGGTGAACACGTGCTCCTCGCGGGCGTGGATGCCCAGGCGGTTGAGCTTGATCGCCACGTCGCGCCGCGTCCGCTGGGAGTTGTTGGTCAGGAACAGGAACGGCACGCCTTCGGTCATCAGCTCGTGCACGAAGCGTTCGGCGCCGCCGATCAGTTGATTGCCTCGGTAGATCACGCCGTCCATGTCGATCAATACGCCAAGCATTGGCATCCGTCCTTGCCTTGAGGGTGAGGGTTCCCGGTGCGTGGAGCCGCGTCCGTGTTCCCCGTCGCGGCTCCGGGAGGCCAACCACGTGCGCCGGCGCGCGGTGGGGGTGGTTGGAGACGGCCAATGCTGTGCAATTTTCGTGCCAGGAGCCGACCCGGTGGCGGGTCCGGGCCCGCGAGGCGGGGAACGCCATGCTCGCGGCGGTGAGATCGACCGGCAGCGCGCAAAAAACAAGCGCTCGCCCGCTCGCCGCGCGGTGTACGGCTCGCACGCGGCGCGGCGGGAACCGGCCCGATCGGGGACATGGCCGGTGGGCCTTGGGATCGCAGCGTTTATCGGGGCGCGGCGGAGACGAGGGGGCGGCGGTCAAGTGAGGCCCCGGTCTCGACGATAGCGGTCCTGACGGTTGTGCCGATCGGGCGGTCTGTCGATCGCCGGACACGGTGGGGGCGCAACCTTTTCGGACGGAGCCGCGACGTGACACAGGCGATCAGCACCATCCCGGATCGCGATGCCGCCGGCGGGGTGGGCGCGCCCGGCTCGGGCGGGGCGCCCGGCGCGGACCCGGGGTACACGACCCTCATCACGCCGCACTCGCGTGGGCCGCTGGCCGACCTGCGCGAGCTGGTTCGCCACCGCGACCTGGCCCTGGTCCTGGCCGTGCGCGACCTGCAGGTCCGCTACAAGCAGACGCTGCTGGGCTTCGCCTGGGCGATCCTTCAGCCGCTGGCGCAGATGGTCGTGCTGCACCTGTTCTTCGGGCGTCTGTTCGGGATGGCCGAGCGCGTCGGCGGCGTGCCCTACCCGGTGTTCCTGTTCGCCGGGCTGCTGGGCTGGACGCTGTTCTCCGGCGCGGTGACCGCGGCGAGCCAGAGCCTGGTCAACAACGCCCACATCCTCGGCAAGGTGTACTTCCCGCGGCTGCTGCTGCCGCTGGCGGCGCTGGCGGCGCCCGCGGTGGACTACGGGCTGGCGATGCTCGTGCTGCTGGGGATGATGGCGTGGTTCGGCGTAACGATCGGCCCGTCGCTGCTGCTGCTGATCCCGTTGCTGATCACGCTGCTGGTCACCGCCGCGGGCCTGGGCGTGACGCTGGCGGGCATCATGGTCTGGTTCCGCGACGTCCGCCAGGCCGTGCCCTTCGCCCTGCAACTGCTGTTCTTCCTGACGCCGGTGGTCATGCCGGTCTCGATCATCCCGACGGACCTGCAGTGGCTGGCGTACCTGAACCCGCTGACGGGGACGATCGAGGCGATGCGCGCCGCGGTCCTGGGCGAGCCGATCCCCTGGCTGGGGTGGCTGATCGCCGCCGACCTGAGCGTGCTGGGCCTGGTGCTCTCCTGCGCGTTGTTCGCGTCGCTGGAGCGGCGCTTCGCCGACGTGATCTGAATCGGACCGACCCGACCGGCGATGGGGAAAGCCGAAGCATGACGGAACCGGCCATCCGAGTGCGGAACCTGAGCAAGCGCTACCGCCTGGGCGCGCTGCCGACGCTGCGCCAGCGCGTGATGGACGTTCTGCGAAGGAACCCGGGTACCTCGCGTGGCCCGAGCCCCGCCGGCGCGAGCGCGAAAGCCGCCGGAATCAACGCCCCGCCCACGCGCGGCACGTTCGACGCCCTGCGCGACGTCAGCTTCGACGTCGCCCCCGGCGAGGTGCTCGGGCTCATCGGCGCCAACGGCGCCGGCAAGTCCACCCTGCTCAAGATCCTCTCACGCATCACCGCGCCCACCGCCGGCCGCGTCGAGCTGCGCGGCCGCGTCGGCTCGCTCCTCGAGGTCGGCACCGGGTTTCACCCCGAGCTGACCGGCCGCGAGAACGTGTTCCTCAACGGCACGATCCTGGGCATGACCCGCGCCGAGGTCCGCGCCCGCTTCGACGAGATCGTCGACTTCGCCGGCATCGAGGCGTTCCTGGACACGCCGGTGAAGCGCTACTCCAGCGGGATGCGCGTGCGGCTGGCCTTCGCCGTCGCCGCCCACCTGACGCCGGAGGTGCTGCTGATCGACGAGGTCCTGGCCGTGGGCGATCTCGAGTTTCAGCGCAAGTGCCTGGGAAAGATGAACGACGTGGCGCGTCAGGGCCGGACGGTGGTGTTCGTGAGTCACAACATGGCGGCGGTCCGGAGCCTGTGCGAGCGTTGCGTGTGGCTGGACGGTGGGCGGGTGCGGGTGTTGGACGACGCGGAGACGGTAGTCGAGCGGTACACCGCGCGGAATGGTCGTACGGAGTCGCCGGGCGAGATCGCGGCCGCGATCGACGCCCTGCCGAAGAGCGATCGCTTCGTGATGCGGAGTTTCGAGGTGACGCAGAACGGCGTCCCGACGCTGGACGTGGGGAACGGCGACCCGATCGAGTTGGTCATGGATTACGAGGTAGGAACGCCGACGCTCGGGCTGCGGGTGTACTTCGACCTGTGCGACGAGGTGGGCGACATCCTGATTCGCAGCTTTCACGACGAGCACGAGCCCGAGGTGAAGCCGATCATGCCCGGTCGATACCGCTCGGTAGCACGCCTCCCGGCCAACCTGCTGGCACCGAGGCAATACACGATGAACGTCCGGGCGTCGCTGCACGACTCCGGACCGTTGATCGGTGAGGGAATCGCCTTGCGGCTACACGTGCGGCCAACGTCCACCATCGATGCGGCCTATCCCAACCGACGCACCATCTCGAAGCTGCAGCCATTCATCCCCTGGCACACCGAGAAGGAGACTCTGGCATGCGCCGCCTGATCCGATCCTTGTGTCTTCGATCGACACCGCCGACACAACCCGTCGAGTTTCGCGCCCGGGGCCTGCGCTGGCGGCTGTACCGTGATCGACACATCGATCGGGAGCTGATCAGCCGGGGCGTTTTCGAGCCCGCTACGACGAGACGCCTGGAATCGGTCGTCCGGCCCGGGATGCGCGTCATCGACGTCGGGGCGAACTTTGGGTACTTCACGTTGCTGCTGGCCCGGGCCGTTGGATCACGTGGTCACGTCTGGGCGTTCGAGCCCGCACGGTGTTACCGCGATCGGCTTTGTGAACACCTGGCGATGAACGACCTCGCCGACCGCGTCACCGTCGTCCCGGTGGGGCTTTCGGACGCCGATCGACAGTGCTGGATCAGCGTCGGCGAATGCAGCGCGACGCTTCACCCGATCCCGGGTCAGGGCGCCCGGAACCGGGAGCTGATCACGCTGCGTCGGTTCGACGACTGGTCGCGGGAGCAGTCGCTCGGACCGGTGGACCTGTTGAAAGTGGACCTGGACGGTCACGAGCCGTGGTTTCTCGTCGGCGCGGCGGAGTACCTGCGGCGGCACCGCCCCCTGATGTGCATCGAGTTCTTCCAGGGCAACCTCGACGCCGCCGGATCCGACGTCCGCCGGCAAAAACAACTGCTCGAAGAGCTCGGATATGAGCTGCTGAATGAACGAACCGGCGAGCCGTACGGGACACGCTACGAGTTTCTGCGTGATTGCGGCAACTTCAACTACAGCCGAAACGCTTGGGCGCGACCCGCGCCCTCGACACCGTCGCCAGAAGCGACGCACCCCGAGACGCCGCGGTGGGAACCGGCGCTCGCCGCTTAGGAGCTTCAGATGCGGGTCCTGGCGCTGACCGTCAACTGGCGGGGGTGGATGTACGAGACGCTGTGGCACGAGCAGTGCGCATTGGCCGCGGAGGTCGAACGGCGAGGCGGTGAGCTGGTATTCGTCGGCCCGGGATTCGAGCGCGATGATCTGGACGCGGCGCGGGCCGTCGCCGCCGTCGAGCGCGGGCACGGGGCGGTGGACCTGGTGCTCAATTACGTCCCGCCGAATCAGATGCTGCGCGGGCTGCCACGAACGGTGACGGAGCGGTACAACCTGCGACGCGGGACGCGATTCCCGCGCCGACTCGGCGCGGTCCGCGGGCCGGTCAAGGTCGCCTGGATCAACGACTTCTGGCAGATGAGCCACGACGACTGGCGTCGCGGCCTGCTCGACACGGGCGTCAGCGCCGCCATCGCCGCCTACGCGCCGCCCTTCCTGCGCCGCGAGCACTTCCACAATGCCTACCCGCAAGACGTGCGCGAATGGGTTCGCTTTTATCCGATGCCCCGCGCGATCGACCCGACGCCGTTCGCATCCCGCCCCCCGCAGCGCGAGCACGACGTGACCCTCCTCGGCGCCATCGGCCCGTTCTATCCCCTGCGGACGTGGTTTCACGAGACGCTGGCCGCCCAGAGCTGGTTCCGTTACTTGCACCGCCCCCACCCCGGCTACGGGTTCGAGGCGAAACAGGGCACCCTGCGGGGCCAGGCCTACTTCGACACGCTGATGCGCAGCCGCATCTTCGTGAGCTGCACCGGCTCGCTCAACATCCCGTTCATCAAGCTGTACGAGGCCCTGGCTGCCGAGACGCTGCTGATGTCCGACGCGCCGTGCGGCGCCGCCGAGCTCGGGCTGGTGGACGGCGAAACCTTCGTCCGTGTCAGTCAGCACAACCTGCTGGAGAAGATTCAATACTACCTGTCCCACGAGAGGGAGCGGGCGCGGATCGCCGCCAACGGCCGCCGCCTCTTCGAGCAGCGACACACCACCGCCGTTCGCGCCGTCCAGATGGCGGATGTTCTCGAATCCATCGCCACGGCACGCGCCGAGCCCGGGATCGGTGATCTCCGCGCCGGCCGCGCCGCCTGGCGCACGCCCGTCAAGAGGCTCCGCCAGACGCTTACCGCCCCCCTGTCCCGCTTCCGTCGAACGCCACCACCACCACCCGCGCCCGCGCCGCTCTGGGAGCCGGTCAAGGGCGGCTCGCGTCTCGACTGGCGAAAGGTGGTGGAGCAACGACACATTACAGAGATCGACCGCGTGTCGTGCTCGCGCGACATGGAGCGCATCACACGGTTTGGGCTCAACGCGTGGGTCGGTGCTCGGCCGGTGATCACGCAACACCCCGAGCTGGTGGCCGTGCGCCCCGTGTTCCTGCGGAACCTGGTGCGGGTGATGGGAGCGCGGTGGATGGCCGAGGTCGGCACGGCACGCGGGCTGCAGTCGCTGTTCTGGGCGCAGACGCTGGTCGAACGCGGGCCCGAACCCGGCGGCGTGTTCACGTGCGACGTCGTCGGTCACGACGATCCGGTGTACCGGACGCCAGCGAGCGGCGCGCATCGATGGACGCGTCGCGAGCTGTGGCAGGGCGAGGCCGAGCGAGACCGCGTCCGGTTCGTGACCGGGACGAGCCAGGCCTTGGCGGTAGCGTTGGCCTCGGAACTGCCGGGCGATGCTAAGCTCGACCTGATCTACATCGACGGTCAGCACGACCGACCGAGTGTTCAAGCGGACTACACCAACCTCCAGCCATTCATGAGCAACCACTGCGTCGTGGTGTTCGACGACTGCGACCCGCGGTTTCCCGGCGTCGAGGAGGCGGTCAACGCCATCGCTGACGAACACGGCCAAACGCTGCGCGTGATCTCGTTCTCGCCGTCCTTCTATCGCATCGCCGTGATGAACTGCCCGATCGCGCTGGGCGAGATCGCGCAGCGGGCGAGGCGTGGGCCACACACGGAGAGGCTCGCCGCATGAGCGCGACGCTCACGAAACAAACCGTGATCGGCTCGGCCGGAGCAAGAACCACGGTGGATTTCTGGTTCCACCGTCAGGCAGCCGAGGTCCGTCTTGACCCCTCAGGCCAACCGCCGCCTTGGCTCGAATACGCACGTCCGCACTTGCCCCCGCCGGGCTCTTCTTGCCTCGAGGTCGGCGTCGTGCCCGGCCATCAGCTCATGTTCCTCGCCACCCGGATGCGCTACCTCGCGACCGGCATCGATCTGTCGCCACGGATCGAACAGACGCGCGCCGCCTTCGAGAGCCAGGGCGTGCACGGCCGATTCGTGCACGAGGATCTGTTCCGCTGGTCTCCCGGGCAACGGTTTGACTTCGTGTACTCGTGCGGGTTCGTCGAGCACTTCGACGCCCTGGAATCGGTCGTGCGACGTCACTGGGACCTGGTCGCGCCCGGCGGCTTGCTCCTGCTGACCGTCCCGACTCTGACGCCCTTTCAGCGAACCGTTCGTCGGCTCGTGTACACCCGGCAGCGCTACCGCGAGATGCTCGCCTCGCACAACGTGAGATCCATGAGCCTTCGCCGGCTACGCAGCGCGGTTGGTACGCTGCCGGGCGCCACGCTGCTCGAAGCGCGTTATCTACGTCACATGGCGTTGTGGTTCGGCCGCCACACGCCCGGCGTCCGCCGCCACATGACCTGGGTGCTCGACGCGACCGCCCCCGCCCGACGCCTGGCCCGACAACACCGCTGGAACAGCCCCCTCTGGTCGCCCGAGTGTATGGTTCTGGCCAGGCGATCAGCCGATGATCCCGCGTCGACCACCTGACGGAGAGCCCAGCGTGGCGTTTACCATCGCCATCCAACCCGACGACTACACCGATCCGCGCACGCACAGACCGGATGCCTCCAGCCCAATCTGGGCCTCTGTCATCCGACGCGCCGGACATCGCGTCCGCTGGGTCAACGTCTTTGCGCATGACATCATCGACCAGCTCACGGGCTGCGACGCGCTGATGTGGCGACACGGTCACACGCCGCGCCACCACGCGGTCGCCCGTCGCCTCATGCCGGCCGTCGAGCACGCCCTGGGCCTGCCCGTCTACCCCGACCATCCCACCGCGTGGCACTATGACGACAAGATTGCCCAGAAGTATCTGCTCGAAGCCGCGGGCATCCCGATCCCGAAAACGTGGCTCTTCTGGGACGCCGACCTCGCCCGTGCCTTTTGCCGTGACGCCAGTTACCCGCTCGTCTTGAAACTGAGCGGCGGCGCCGGCTCGACCAACGTCATCCGCCTGGACGGCCCCGCCAGGGCTGAGCCATGGATCGCTCGACTGTTCGGTCCCGGCGTCGCACGGCTCGACCGGCCGCCGGCGTTATCGGTCCGTGACTTGCCTCGTCGCCTGCGCAACGCCACGCTTCACCTGCTCCGCGGTGAGCTGCCGACACCATACCCGGCCGACGTGCACAATCGTTATATCCTTCTTCAGGAGTTTGTGCCCGACAACCCCTTCGATACGCGCGTCACCGTCGTCGGCCATCGGGCGTTCGCGTTCCGACGCTGGAATCGCGAGGGCGACTTTCGCGCCTCCGGCAGCGGATGCATCGACCACGACCCGGATCAGATCGCGACCGAAGCCGTGTGCCTGGCCTTTCGGATCGCGCGCACGCTAGGCACGCAGTCGGTCGCGATCGACTTTCTGCGACGGGGCGGACAATTCGTGGTCGGGGAGATCAGCTACGCCTACGCGAGTTGGGCGGTTCATCAGTGTCCGGGCCACTGGACATGGACCGGACGCGACGCCGACCGGCCGCGGTGGCACGCCGGCCGCATGTTCCCCGAAGAGGCCCAGGCCCAGGACCTTCTCAACCGACTAAGGGCACAGCGAGAACGACGCGTCGCGGCGTGAGCCCGACCGACCCGCGACGAACCGAAGCGAAGGATCCGGCCATGCGCATCGCGTTGCTGACGCCCGAGTACGTGACGACGCACCCCGACGCGGGGGGGCTGGCGTCGTACCTGGCGCGGCTGGTCGGGGCGTTGGCGGACGCGGGACACGAGCCGGAGGTGTTCACGCTGGCCGAGGTCGCGGGGCAGCGGATCGACCGGGGCGTGCGTGTGCATCACGTGACGCCGGGACGTGCGCCGGGGTGGCGGGTGGTGGCGGCGCACTGGCGTGCGCGGCGTCACGTGCGGGGTTGGCTGGCGCAGCACCGCGGGGCGGCGGCGCTGGCCGAGGCGCTGGAGCGGCGGCACCGTGAGCAGGCGTTCGATGCGGTGCAGTCGAGCAACTTCGGGGTCACGGGTTATTACGTTGCGCCAAGGCCGGGGCGGGTGCACGCGGTGCGTTGCAGTTGGTCGCGAGAGCTGTGTCGCGTGGCGGCGCGGCGCCCGAGCACGCTCGACAGCCGGCTGCTCTGGCGTGACGAGCGTGCGGCCATCCGCCGCGCCGACCTGGCCTACGCGCCCAGCGCGTTCATCGCGGAATACACGGCCGAGGCCGTGGGCCGACCGGTGCGCGTCGTGCGCCCGCCGGTCCACACCGCCCCGCCGACGTCGCCTGTCGAAACGGGCGACGGCGTGCCGCGCCTCGAGCGGTACCTGATTCACTTCGGTCAGCTCTCGCCGATCAAGGGCACGGACGTGCTGGCCGAGGCGCTGGCGATCGCGTGGCGGACCGAGCCGGAGCTGACGATGCTGTGGGTCGGCCGCGAAGCGCCCGGGTATTTTGACGCGCTGCGGCGAGCGCACGGGCTGGACGACCGGCGGCTGCGGCACCTCGGCGCGTTGCCGCGCCACAAGCTGCACGCGCTGGTGCGTGGGGCGGTCGCGTCGGTGCTGCCGTCTCGGTGCGACAACCTGCCGAACACGGTGATCGAGAGCCTGGCGCTCGACGTGCCGGTGATCGGCACGCGCGGGGCGAGCATCGATGAGCTGGTGACCGACGGCCGGACCGGTCGGCTCGTGCCGATCGAGGACGCCACGGCGCTGTCCGAGGCGATGGTGGCGGCGTGGCGTGGCGAGGTCGGGTTTGAGCCGTCGGCCCGTGACCGGCACCCGGTCTGGCGGGCGATGGAGCCGCGCGCGGCGGTGGACGCGTTGATCGACGCCATCGAGCGGTGTCGGAGCCACCGTGTCGCCGCATGAGGAGACGCTGGCGATGAACTCAGCCGCAATCCAGACCAAGAGCGAAGCCCCGTGCGTCTCGGTCCTCATGCCCGTGTACAACGCCGCGCGGTACCTGCCCGAGGCGATCGAGAGCGTGCTCGGCCAGACGTTCGACGACTTCGAGCTGATCACCGTGGACGACGGCTCGACGGACGGATCGCTTGCGATCCTGCGCGATCACGCGACCCGCGACGCGCGGCTGCGCGTGATCAGCCGGCCGAACACGGGCATCGTCGGGGCGCTGAACGACGGGTTGGCGGCGGCGCGCGGGCCGTACATCGGCCGGATGGACGCCGACGACACGTGCGACGCGACGCGGCTGGTCCGACAGGTCGCGTACCTCGACGGGCACCGCTCGTGCGTGGCGGTGGGCACGTGGGTGACACGGACGGACCCGTACGGCAGCCCGGTGGCGGAGCAGACGCCGCCGGTGGACCACGCGGCGATCGACGCGGCGCTGCTCCGGGCCGAGGGTGGGGCGATGGTGCACGCGACGATGCTGATCCGCCGCGAGGCGCTGGAGCGGGTCGGCGGGTGGCGGGCGCAATACAACTGGGTGGAGGACCTGGACCTGTGCCTGCGGCTGGGCGAGGTCGGGGAGCTGGCGAACGTGCCGGCGGCGTTGTACCGGTACCGCCGGCACGCCGAGAGCGTCTGTGCGACGCGGTACGAGCAGATGTGCCGGTCGCTTCAGGCGTTGCTGGACGAAACGTACGCGCGGCGGGGGTTGGGCGCGGCACCGAATCTCTACGACGTGCGGCCGGACCTGACCGAAAAAGAAGAAGGCGTGGCCCATCAGTACCGGATGTGGGCGTGCCACGCGCTGGCGCGTGGGGAGGCGGGGCTGGCCAGGCGGCACGCGTGGGCGGCGTTGCGGCACGAGCCCTGGTCGCCGCGCTCCTGGCGGGTGGCGTACTGGGCCTTGGCGGCGTGAGCATGAACGCGATTCACTGCCCAACCCGACCGACGCGAGCCCCGGCGATCAAGCGCGCCTACTGGCGGGCCCGGGCGGCGCTGCTGAGGCGCCTGGACCCGGCGTCGAAGTCGCTGAGCCCTCATCCGTGGCTGGCGGGCGTCGAGCGGGCGGTACGCGCCCGGCCGAACAACCACGCCCCGGTCGTCTGCGTGGACGGCGGGGCGCACGACGGGCGGGTCGCGCGGCAGATCGTGCGCCGGCTCGGGGGTGCGGGCGACCGCGTCGAGGTCCACGCCTTCGAGCCCAACGCCGACCTGCTGCCGCGCCTGCACGAGACCCTCGCCAACACGCCGGGTTCGATCAACGCCATGGCGCTCGGCCCGGCGTGCACGAAGGCGACGATGAACGTCAACGCCTCGCCCATGACCAGCTCGCTGCTGGAGCCGGGCGCTCTGTCCCGCACCTACTTTTCTTACGACACCGCGCTGGCCGAGCGGCGACCCGTCGCCGTCACGACGCTGGACGAATGGTGCGAACAGCGCAGCGTCGAGCGCATTGACGTGCTCAAGCTCGACCTGCAAGGTTACGAGCTCGAGGCCCTGCGCGGCGCTGCGGCGATGCTGGGCCGCGGCATCGCGTGCATCTACCTCGAGGTCAGCTTCGCACCCTTCTACGCCGGCGGGGCCCTGTTCGCGGAGATCGACACCTACCTGCGCGACCACGGCTACCAGCTCTACAACCTCTATCACCTCTGCACGCACCTGCCGGACGGGCACGTTGGATCGGCCGACGCGCTGTACGTCCCGGCCACCTCTTCCGTGCTCGCACGCCTGAACTCGCAAGCCCCCAGGAGACTCGCGGCATGAGCCCATCGTTCATCGACGCGACCACGAGGCAAGCCGCGGCGGCCGCGGTGTCGGAGCCCACCCCGCCGGCGGGCGCGTTCTACTCGCAGCACGGCGAGGACTACGTCGCCTGGCGCGTGCTCGGCCGGTCGCGCGGGCCGCGGTACTTCGTCGAAGTCGGCATGATCGACGGGCTGCGGTTCTCGAACACGCTGGCGTTCGAGCGGCGGGGCTGGCGGGGCCTGTGCGTCGAGGCGCACCCCCAGTCCGTCGAGCGGGTGCGGGCGAACCGGCCGAACAGCACGGTGGTGCACGCGGCGGCGTCGGACGAGGCGGACGGAACCGCGACGCTGTACGCCGACCCGCGTGGGAACCTCTCGAGCCTGATCCGGCGGGACGAGGCGGAGTTGCGGCGACGTTTCGGGCGGTGGTTCCGGGGGCTGGCGATGGTGCCCGTACCGGTGCGGCGTCTGGACGACCTGCTGGCTGAGGCGGCGGCGCCGCGGGAGTTCGAGCTGCTGTCGATCGACGTGGAGGGCAACGAGCTGGCGGTGCTGCGGGGGCTGGACCTGTCGCGGTGGCGGCCGCGGCTGATCATCGTCGAGGCCGAGGACGCCCTGGACCGTGCGATGCTGGACTATCACCTGGAACCGTACGGGTATCGCCGGGCGCGGACGCTGGGGGTCAACGCGGTGTATGCCCGCCGAACGGGCGACGCCTGGCGTGTACGGATGGTGCGGGTGAACCGGCGGATGGTGCACACGGCCCACCCGGTGGACCCGCGGCTGCCCGAACAACTGGTCTACCCGAGCGAGTACGAGACGCCGGCGCAGTACGCCGGTCGCATGCTGCGCGGCTGGAGGGCGGCGTGATGACGATTGGGCGATTGGGCGATTGGGTGATTGGGCGACCGGATCATCGGCGGGCATCGGGCGAATCACAGGCGTCCGGCACCCAGCAACCGACGGATCAGCCCATCACCGATTCACCCAATCACCCAATCACCCAATCACCCTTGCCGATCACGGCGATCGTGATCTTCCGGGACGAGCGGGCGAAGCTGGCGGGGTGCCTGGCGGCGGTCCGGCCGTGGTGCGACGAGCTGATCGCGGTGGACATGGGCTCGCGGGACGGGTCGGCCGAGGCGGCGGCGCAGTGCGCCGACCGGATGTTCCGTGTTGATCCCTACCCGATCGCCGAGCCGACGCGCGTCGCCGCGGCGCGGCTGGCGCGGCACGACTGGGTGCTGCTGATCGACCCGGACGAGCACGTGCCGGCGGGCCTGGTCCCGCGGATCGCGCAGACGCTGGCCGAGCACGGCGACACCGCCGCGGCGATCCGCCTGCCGTGGTGGTACTACTTCAAGGGCCGGCGGCTGGACGGGACGGTCTGGGGCTGCCCGGGCGGGGTCGGGCGCGGGCACAAGCGGATGCTGATCCACCGCGAGCGCTGCGCCCTGCTGCCCTACTGCAACCGCATCACCGAGCTGAAGCCGGGCCAACACGACGTGGCGATCGACCACGACCAGCACAGCCACGTGCGGCACTACTGGTCGGAGTCGTACCGGGAGCTGGCGCGGCGGCACGTGACGCGGTACTGCCACCTCGAGGCCGCCGCTCAGGTCGCCCACGGCCAGCGGTTCGGCCTCGGCCGCGCGCTGGTTCACCCGTTCGTCGAGCTGTACCGCTGCCTGCGGCACTACGACGGCTGGCGCCTCGGCCCGCGCGGGTGGCTGCTGAGCCTGATCTACTTCGGCTACGTGCTGGCCAGCGACTGGCTGGTGCTCTACTACCAGCGCCGCTCCCGTGACGGCGACGACGAGGCCGCGACCACGCCGCCGATCCCCGAGCTGACCGAGGTTACCCTGCCCCATCGCCGCGATGCCGCCCGCCGCGCCGCGTGACGCCCCCACGAAGCGACGCGTCTCGTGGCGTCGATGCGTCCACTTCACTCACGCCGCGCGACGATGTGATCCGACGCTCGCCTCGCGCTCGGCCTCCTCGAACTGCGGAAAGAACTCGAACAGCAGCCGCTCCTTGCGACGCACGTACGCCTCGAGCCGAGGCGTGTAGTAGCGCGACCAGTGGTCGTCGCGTGGCCGACCGCCGCCCTCGGGCAGGACGCGCCCGGCGTCGAGAATGAAGCGCACGCGATGCTCGGCATAACCCCGGCTGAGCAGGTAGTCGTACAGGCCCCGGTTCAGGTCGTGAGTGAACAGGGCGTGCATGGCTGGCAGCATGTCGCGCAGGTGGCCGTTCCGGGCCGACTCGGGCGTCAGGTCGCGAACGGTCGCGACAAGGTTGGGCGCGACGAAGAACAGGAACTGCTGAGTGCAGTGGCCGGGCTGGTCATCGTCGTCGAAGCCGGGGAAATGCAGAAAGGTGTTGGCGTCGTTCATGAAACGCACGAACTGCTCGAAGCTCAGGGCGGACAGGTCGGGCCAGCGGGCGGCGATGCGGGGGTTGGCGGCGCCGAAGTGCTCAGGGTGCTGGAGGTGGCGTGCGAAGCGGTATTGCGAGACGTATCGATCAAGCGGGTGTCGGACGCACGTGAGCAGCTCGCGTTGTCGCAGCGGCTGGTGCACGTCGCGCCACGTGCCGTGGTGAGGCGGGTAGGCGGTCACGGGCAGGCCCAGCCGCCGCGCCGCACGCCAGACCACCCGGCGCGACCGGATCGGATGCAGGCGTCGGAGCATGGCCTCGACGAACGTCCCGCCGGTCTTGGGAAAGTGAACGAAGACGAAGTCGCGGGTGATGAACATGGCACATAATCCACGTGAAAAACGGGGGCTCAGGGGCCCTTAGGGTCGGCGTGATCGCCGCCCTCGCGCCAACCGCCCGTGTATCGGACCGGCCGCTGCAGCGCGCCCCCGCCACCGGCCGATCGAAACCGAGACGGCGGACGCGCCGCGCTTCGCCCGTGCCACGCCCGCCCCCGCGGAGGCCGCTCATGAACCCGACCGACCTGCCCACCATCAGCATCATCACACCCAGCTACAACCAGGCCGCGTTCCTCGAGCACACACTCCGCAGCGTGCTCGAACAGAACTACCCCCGGCTGCAGTATGGCGTGGTCGACGGCCGATCCACCGATGGCTCGATCGACCTGATCGAGCGCTACCGCGACCGGCTCGACTTCGCCATCATCGAGCCGGACCGAGGGCAGGTCGACGCGCTGAACAAGGGCCTTCGCCGCGCGACCGGCGAGATCGTCGGCTTCATCAACTCCGATGACACGCTGCTGCCCGGGTGCCTCGAGACCGTCGGCCGGCACTTCGCCGAACACCCCGACCACGACTGGATCGTCGGCGACTGCCTGGAGATCGACGCCGCCGGCCGCACGCTCGCCACGCTCGAGGCCACGCCCGTGGACGGCCTGGCCCACGCGCTGATCCGCGATCGTCGCTTCAACATCCCTCAGCCGAGCATCTTCTGGCGTCGCTCGCTGCTCGAGCGGCACGGCCTGTTCCGCGAGGAGCTGGAATACTGCTTCGACTTCGAGATGTGGTGCCGCTTCCTCGCCGCCGGCGTCCGCCTGCACAAGATCGACACGACGCTGGCCACGTACCGCCTCCACGACGCGAGCAAGACCTGCGCCCTGCGGCACCGCCAGCTCGCCGACCACCTGGTCATCGAGCGCGCGTACGCGCGGTTTCTGCCGTTGACGCAGCGCCTGACGCTGATGCGCCGGCTCGGGTACCGAAGGCGGCAGCACCTGGTCGCCACCGCCACCGCCCGGCCGTGGGACGTCGTCGTCCGCCGGCCGTGGTGGCTGCTCTCGCAGCAGGTCCGCGGCGTGCTCGTGCACGGGCCGGCGTCGCGACGCGCGGCGTAACCGCCACGCCACCGTGCGCGTCCGCGGGCGGGTCCGCCCGCGACTGCAGCCGCGAGGCAACGCCCCGCGGACGGCTACGAATGCGTGGCCGCCCCCCTCGCCCCTCCGCTCTGTATCGATCCTGACGGTCGTGACGCCTGGGCGCTTAAGTCGGCCCCGCCGATCGCCGACGTTCCGATCATGCCGCGCGACGGACCCGCGGCCAGACAAGGAACGTCATGGACCATCGACCGACCATCACCGTCATCACCCCCAACTTCAACGGCGCCCGCACCGTCGAACGCGCGATCTGCTCGGTCCTCGACCAGGGCTACGACCGCCTCGAATACATCGTGCTCGACGGCGGGTCCGACGACGAGAGCGTCGAGCTGATCGAGCGCTACGACGGCGACCTGGCCTACTGGGACAGCGCCCTGGACAGCGGGCCCGCCGAGGCGATCAACCGCGGCATCGTCCGTGCGATCGGCGACGTCGTCTCCATCCTCCCCGCCGACGACGTGCTCCTGCCCGGGGCGCTGCACGCCGTCGCCGAGCGCATGGCCCGACGGGACAAGCCGGACTGGCTGGTCGGCGATTGCGTCCGGATCGACCGGCTCGACCGCGCCATGGACCCCATGCCCGCGCGCACGCCGACCGACCTCGCCGCGTTCCTCCTGCACGACGACGGGTTCCTGCCCGGGTCGGCCAGCTTCTACCGACGCGATCTGTTCACCCGGCACGGCGGGTTCGATGAGCGTTTCCAATACGCATTTCACCACGAGCTGCACTGCCGCCTGCTCGGCGCGGGCGTGCGGCCGGCGCACCTGCGCGAGGCCGTGACCGGCAAGCGGCAGCGCGACGCCGGCCACGCGGCGGGGTTCACCGTCCGCCACGGGCAGGAGCTGGTCGCCATCGCCGAGCGATACCGCCACCATCTGCCGGTGCGGCAACGGTGCGACCTGTGGCGTCACTGCGACGAGCGGCAGCGGACATACCTGCTCGCCGAGGTCCAGGCCGAGCCGCAGTCCGGCCGACACCTGCTGTGGCGGCAGGTCATGCGCCGGCCGTGGTGGCTCTGCGACGAGCACGTCCGCCGGGCACTGCGCTACGGTCACACCCACGACCTCACCACCACCGCCGCTACCCGCCGCGCCGCCTGATCGCCCGACTCCTTACGCGATCGCCTCCC
>CAYSIX010000063.1:14296-18207 GCA_964431205.1 uncultured Phycisphaeraceae bacterium | reverse complement strand
CATGGGCATCGAGCCTTACCTGCTCTCCAGCGCGCTCAACGGCGTGGTGGCCCAGCGCCTGGCGCGGACCATCTGCCCGCACTGCGCCACCAAGTACTACCCCACCGAGCAGGCGCTCGAGGACGCCGCCATCCCCCAGCACACCGGCAAGTCCTTCCGCAAGGGGGCGGGCTGTCAGCAGTGCCACAACAGCGGGTTCAAGGGTCGCGTGGGCATCTACGAGGTGATGGAGGTCGAGACGCCGATCCGGCGGCTGATCCACCGCGGGGCGGCCTCGCACGAGCTGCGCGACGAGATCCGCAAGCACGGCATCCTGACGCTGCGCGAGGAGGGCGTGCAACTGGCGATCGACCACCAGACGAGCCTGGAAGAGGTGTTGCGTGTGACGCACGACGACGACGAACTGGACCCGGGCCGGCCGCTCGAGACGCGCCCGCCGCAACTCGTGCCCGCAGAGAATCCGGCGCCGGCGGCGTCCGAGCCGGCGCCGCCCGAGGCCGGGAGGCGTGAGGTCGCATGAAGCTGGCGTATCAGGCTTACGACAAGGCCGGCCGATCGGTCACGGACACGATCGAGGCCCCTTCGATGGACGAGGCGAGCGAGCAGCTGCGTCGGCGGGGGCTGTACGTCACGTCGCTGCGGCAGGGCCACGCCAAGGGAGGTCGTGCGGCGGACGCCGCGTCGGCGGAGGCGGCGCCGCTGCGGCAGGGCGTGCGGCTGCGCGGCAACGGCAAGCGGTTGAAGAACCTGGCCATGTTCACGCGCCAGCTCTACGTGCTGGCGTGCACCGGCACGCCGCTGACCGAGGCGCTGCACGCGCTGGCGCGTCAGGCGAAGGACCCGTCGTGGCGTCGCGTGATCGAAGACCTGGCCCTGCGCGTGGAGGAGGGCTCGAGCCTCGCGGACGCCATGGGCGCCCACCCCGACTGCTTCGACCACGTGTATCGCAGCCTGGTGGCGTCGGGCGAGACGGGCGGCAAGTTCGAGCCGATCATGGACCGGCTGTCGCAGCTGGTGCGTCGTCGGCTGCAGATGCGCAGCGCGGTGGTGGGTGCGCTGGTTTATCCGTCGCTGCTGCTGGTGGTCGCCGGGGGGGTTCTGGGGTTGATGCTGATGTTCGTGCTCCCGCGTTTCGGCGCGTTGTTCGAGACGCTGGACCTGCCGCTGCCGCCGACGACGCAGGCGCTGCTTTGGATCTCGGACGCGATCCGGGGGTACTGGTGGGCGATGCTGGGCACGGTGGCGTTGACGGTGGGCGGGGCGTGGGCGTGGTCGCGGACGGCGTCGGGGCAGTTGGCGATCGACACGGTACTGATCCGCGTGCCGTTGCTGGGCGCGGTGGTGCGGAGCTTCATCGTGGCACGGATCATCCGGCTGCTGGGCGTGCTGGTGGACAGCTACGTGCCGCTGCTGGAGGCGTTGGCGTTGACCAAGGCGGCGGCGGGCAACGCGGTGTATCGGCGGCTGGTCGCCGACGCCGAGCACGCCGTGACCCGCGGCGACCCGGTCAGCAGCGCGTTCTCGGACGCGCAACTGGTCAACCCGACGGTGTACGAGGCGATCCGCAGCGGCGAGTCGAGCGGCAAGCTCTCGGCCATGATGCTCAACATGGCCGACTTCCTCGACGAAGAGAATGAAGTGGTGCTCAAGGCGCTGACGAGCATTCTCGAGCCGATCATCCTGATCGTGCTGGGGGTGCTGGTCGGCCTGGTGGCGTTGGGCATGTTCCTGCCGCTGTTCGATCTGACGGCGCAGGCGGGAAGCGGCGGATGATGATGCAACGATTCATGCCGGCCGGCTGGCGCCTGCCACCGACGCTCACCGCGAGGCGCGGCCCGATCGGGCTGGACCTGGGCGGGCGGTACATCAAGGCGGCCCAGCTCGGCTACGACGGCCAGACGCGGCTGGTCGCGGGGATCGCGATCCCCCGGCTTCACCCCGGTCCGGACATCGATGACGAGGAGGTGCGTCGCCTGCGGCAGGTCCTGCAGAGGCGGGGTTTTACCGGTCGCCAGATCGTGATGAGCGCGCCGGCTCAGGCGACGATGACCAGCATCCTGACGCTGCCGCCGCGCCAGTCGGGCGCGCCGCTGGATCAGATCGCGCGCTCGGAGATGGCTCACGCGCACCGATGCGAGCCGGAGACGATCGAGGTCGCGCACTGGGAGCTGCCGCAACCGGCGCGGGCGGTCGACGGGGTGGTGGCGATGGCCGCGGCCTGCCCGCACGACGCCGCCGACCCGGTGCTCGACCGGCTGGAGCGACACGGCTTCGACGTGATCGGTCTGGACCTGGCCGGCTGGGCGTTGGCGCGGGTGGCCAGGCGTTCGCCCCACGCCGCCGAGGGCATCGTGGCCCTGCTCGAGCTGGGATGGGACTCGGCCGACGTCGTGCTGATGTACGACGGCGTGGTGGTGTACGAACGGCAGATGTCGTCGGCGGGGCTGGCGCCGCTGAGCCGGATGATCGGCCGCGACCACGCCTTCGATGCGGAAGTGGTCGATTATCTGCTGATGAAGGTGGGCTTCGAGCTGGACTCGCGCGGCCAGGACGAGGACTGGCGGCTGTTCCTGAAGGTGCGCGGGATGCTCGAGACGCACTTCGAGTCGGTGGCCAAGGAGCTGAACCTGGCGTTGACCTACGCGCAGCACCAGTACCCGTCCTCGTCGGTGAGCCAGTTGCTGCTGCTCGGCGGGGGCGCGGCGGTCCCGGGCGTGGCGGATCACCTGGCCGGTCAACTGGAGGTTCCGGTGCACGGGTTGACGCCGGCGCAGGTGCTCGATGGCTGCGAGCTGGCGACGACGGAGGCGGAGAACCCGGCGATGATGATGGCCGTGGGTCTGGCGGACTACGAGCGGGAGCTGGCGGCGTGAGACGGGGCGTGAACCTCATCCCGGGTCATCGTCGCGAGGCGTTGCGTCGGCGTCGTCGTGGTCGCTGGTGGGCGGTGATCTGCCTGGCCTACGCGGTGACGCTGGGTGGGGCGTGGGCGACGCTGCGTGTGGCCGGCGGTGGGGCGGACCGAGCGATCGCCGCCGACCTGGCCGAGACGCGCAACCGCGTGGAGGACCTGGAGCTGGCGATCGAGCGTCTGGGCCCGCAGTTGGCCGAGGCGCGGGCGTCGCTGGCGGCCAGCCGCACGATCGGCGGCCAGCCGAACTGGTCGGTCCTGCTGAACCTGTTGGCGGTGCTGCTGGGGGACGACGCGGTGCTCTCGGCGTGCGAGCTGAAGCCGATCGAGGAGCCCAGGCCGCCGCGGCGCGTGGTGGAGGCGGCGTCGGATCAGACCGCGGAGCCGCCGTTGCAGCCGAGCGAGACGCGTGCCCCCGAGCGTTACACGCTGCGGCTCGAGGGGGTCGGCCGCACGCAGGCGGCGGTGGCCGATTTCGTGCTGCGGATCGAGCGGACGGAGCTGTTCGACCGGGTCAAGCTGGTGGAGACGAAGAAGGTCCCGTTCGGTGCCGAGCAGGCGGTGGCGTTTGAGATCGAGTGCCGACTGGGTCAGCGAGAGGAGTCGCGACGATGAGCGACCACGGGGCGCCCGGGCGATGGACGAAGACGGACCGGGTGGGGATCGCGGTCTGCGTGTGCCTGTCGGTGGTGCTGGTGCTGGTCGGGGTGCGGCCGTGGCTGGCCGAGCGTGCCCGTCTGCGTGAGCACCGCGCGGCGCTGGCCGAGGCGCGCGAGGCGTCGCAGCAGCGTTCGCAGAGCCTCAGCGAGATCAGGCACCAGCTCGTGGCGACGCAGCGTCGCGTGGCCGAGTCGCCGCTGCGGCTCGAGGCGGTGGATCGGCTGAACCATCGCCTCTCGAAGATCACCGAGCTTGCGTCCGCGCACGAGCTGGAGATCGACCAGCTCGAGCCGGGCCAGGGCGAGCCGTCCGAGCACTTCGTCACGGTGCCGATCCGCGT
>CAYSIX010000063.1:0-14286 GCA_964431205.1 uncultured Phycisphaeraceae bacterium | reverse complement strand
GGCAGATTTTTCGTGCCAATGGGTCCGGGACCTCCGCGTGTCGGGGCACGGCGGGTATATCGAGGTGTCGCGGTTTCTCGATCAGCTCCACCAGCGGATGCCGGACGTCGCGGTGGCGGCGTTGGAGCTGAAGAAGTCGGCCGCGTCGGCGGGCACGCCGCAGTTCCGCTTCGACCTGCTCTGGTACGCGGCGCCGCAGTCCTGACCGCGCCGCTCGGCCCGGTGCGGGAGGTGTGCGGCGTGCGAATCGTTGCCGAGCCCGCTCATTCCCTACAGCCGCCGCAGCCGGTCGCGGGCGAACGTCCCGGTGGGGTTATCCGATGCACGGCGTTTGCCGGTGCGCGTGCCGCATCTTTTGCTTGGCACGTATGGAAATGTCCAAGCAGAAAAAGGTGCTGTTGGGTGTGGTCGGCGTCGGGCTGGCGGTGGTGGCCCTGGATCGCCTGGTGTTTCTGGGCGAGGTGACGGGGGGCCCGACCGAAGCGTCGGCCGCGACGTCGGCGGCGATGGTGTCGGCGCCCGCGTCGTTCGAGCCGGCGGCGGGTCGGGCGGATACGCCGGCGGTGGACCCCGCGGCCAGCCGCGCGAGCGCGTCGGCCGGCGCGGTTTCCGTGGCCGACCAACTCCGCCGTGCCGCGGAAAAGCTGAACCTGCAAGGCCCGCCGGCGCGTGAGGCGTTCGAGCCCTCGCGGGCGTGGGTCGGGACGCGGCGTCAGGCGGACGAGGCCGGCCCGCGCGATCACGTCGCCGATCGCTTCCGCAGCGATCACCGTCTGATGGGGGTGATGCGGCGGGGCGATCGGCCGGTGGCGATCGTCAACGGCACGCCGATGTCCGTGGGGCAGCGGCTCGACGGGTTCACGCTGGTGAGCATCGACCCGTCGGCGCGCACGCCGACGGCGACGTTCGAGAAGGGCACGACCCGTGTCGAGCTGCGCCTGGAGCTCGAGCCTTGATCCGGGCCACGACGGCTCCTCGACGCCGTGCGACGGCGTGGAAGCGACGCACTATGGGCACCGACCGCTCCCATCCTCGCCGCGCGTTCACCCTGCTCGAGCTGGCGATCGTGATGGTGATCACGATCGTGCTCAGCGCGGTGGCGATCCCGCGGATCAGCCGCGGCGCCGAGGGCGCGTCGCTGATGGCCCTGCGCAACGACCGCAAGGTGATCCAGCGCGCGATCGACCACTACACCGTCGAGCATGGGGGCCAGCCGCCCGCCGGCTCGCGCATCATGGAGCAGTTGACCCAATATACGGACCTGGAGGGCAACACCTCCCCCACGCCCACGACTCAGCACATCTACGGCCCGTACCTGCACAAGGTCCCGAAGCTGAGCTTCGGCGACCGCAAGGACCAGTTCAAGATCGCCACCGGCGACGCCAGCGACGTGGGCTGGATCTACAACCCGACGACCGGCCGCGTCCGGGCCAACCTGGTCAACGTCAGCGTCAGCGACGGGCTCTGATCCTTCACCGATTTTCGTCATCACCGCGATCAAGTCACTCGCTGCGGCGACCGATGTTCTTGTTGTCCGCGGCGGTAACCCGTGGGGCATGAGATACGTGTTCTGGAGAATCCACATGAACCTGCGATCCAGAAAGATGCGTGGCGGCTTCAGCCTGATCGAGCTGGTGATCGTCGTGGTGATTATCGGCATCATCGGCGCCATCGCGATCCCGCGGATGAGCCGCGGCGCCGAGGGCGCGGCCGATTCGGCGCTGACCGCGAACCTCGCGGTCCTGCGCAACGCGCTCGACCTGTACGCGACCGAGCACACCGGCCAGTTCCCGACGCTGAGCCAGCTCAACGCCGGGATCAACGGCAACGCCGGCGTCAACGCGCTGCTCGGCTACTCGAACGCGGTCGGCGACAGCTTCAACGCCACCAAGGACACGACCCACATCTTCGGGCCATACCTGCGGAGCATCCCGCCGCTGCCGGTCGGCTCGTTCAAGGGCGACAACGGCTTCGAGGACATGGCCAACATCGGCTCGCAATCCAACGGCGACGAGGGCTGGGCGTACGACGCCACCTCCGGCACGGTCCGGGCGAACCTGCCCAACACCGCGATCGACGCCTCGGGCAAGCCGTACAACCAGTACTGATCCGAGTCACGATGAGCGGAACGACGCCAGCGCGGCCTTGTCAGGAGGCCGCGCTGGTTTCATTCACGGGATGAGCCGGCGCATGCGTAGCCGCAGAGCATTCAGCCTGGTGGAGGTGTTGCTGGTGCTGACGATCGCCACGGTGGTGGCGGCGATCGCCGTGCCGCGCTACGCCCAGGCGCTGGCGCGCTACCGCGCCGAGGTCGCCGCTCACCGCATCGCCGACGACCTGACCCTGGCGCGGCGTGACGCGCGGGCCTCGGGCCGCAGCCGCACCGTCGTCTTCGACGTATCGAACGATCGAGTGACGATCGCGACGATCGACGACCTGGACGACCCCGCCGATCCGTACAGGCTCGACCTGCGGGAGTCGCCGTACGAGGCCGACCTGCTCAGCGCCGGCTTCGGCGGTGACGCGCAGGTGGTCTTCGACGGCTACGGTCAGGCGGATTCCGGCGGGACGGCGGTCGTCGCCGTCGGCGGCAATCAGCGAACCGTGACGCTCGACGCCGCGACGTCGCGCGTTCAGGTGAATTGAGGTGGGATCCCCGATGCAGCGATCGAGCCATCACGCGCGGCTTGAACCCGAGGCCGGGGCCACGCAGTGCCCGCACGGCTTCAGCCTCATCGAGCTGGTCGTCAGCCTGGCGATCATGTCGATCCTCGTCGTCGCCATGGGCTCGGCCATGATCTTCGCCGGCCAGGCCATGCCCGATCGCGACGTCGTCCACGAGGCCCGGCTCCGTGCCGACGACGCCCTGGCTCAGATCCTCGAAGAGCTCTCCTTCGCCCTGCACTTCACCGAACGCACCGCCACCTCCGTCGCCTTCACCGTCCCCGACCGCGACGGCGACGGCAGCCCCGAGCACATCCGATACAGTTGGTCCGGCACGCCCGGCGACTCGCTCATGCGCGCCTACAACCACGCCGCCGACTCGCCCATCCTCGCCGCCGTCACCGACCTCGACTTCGCCTACGACACCACGAGCCACACGCACACCTACCCCGGCCCGCTCATCGAGCAGCCCGAGTCCCTCCTCGCCTCGCACACCGCCAGCAACGACCTGCGCTCCTGGAAGGTGACCACTTCCGACTGGATCGGCCAGTACCTGCCGCCGGCCTCGCTCGCCCTCGGGCCTGACGCCGTCGCCTGGCGACTCTCCCGCGCCGAAATAAGGGTACGAAGTGTCAGTGTTCTCGGCCTGCTTGCCACGATCGATCTGCAGGTCCAGCTCCGTGACGCCGACCCCGTGAACCGCATCCCCACCACGAACGTCTTGGCCGACCGCCCCTTCGCCGACGGCGCCCTGCTCGACCTCGGCGGTTATCAGTGGGTCGAGACCACCTTCCCAAACGCGCCGGCCGTCCCCGCCAGCCGATCCGTCGCCCTCACCGTCATCTCCGACGACTCGGATGGGGGGTACGTCCGGTACGACGACGATACCGGAAGCACCGACATGGTCGAGACCAACAACGGCGACAGCAACTGGCAGGATCGTAACTCCGAGGCGATGCACCATTACGTCTACGGCCATGTCCTGACCCCCGGCCCGGACAAGACGCTCACACGCGACCACGTCACCGCCGTGCGCGTCAACCTGCTGGCGTCGGACGATCCGGCCGCTCGCATCGGCGGCGCCGCCCGCTGTCTCAACGCCCCGGCCGTGCTCGATCAGGTCTGGGAGCTCGACTTCAACCACGACCCCACCGTGATCGACCACAACGGCGACACGTTCGGCGACTGGGTGCTCGACGGCGGCAGCAGCACCTTCAACACGGGCACCTCGCTCAGCGACGGCAAGTGGATCGGCAACGGGTCGCTCGACACCCGCCCGCTGAGCGACTTCGACCAGCCCCTGACCGTCTACGCCCGCTTCCAGTGCACCGGCAACGGCAGCGAGAAAGCCCAGATCGTGCTGAACACGGACTTCGCCGGCGGCAAGCAGGCCCGCCTCACCGTCGAGCTCTGGACCCCCTCCAGCAACGTGCAGACCCTCGAGCTGCGCATGGTCGACGTCTCCGGCAGCTCGAGCGTTTCACTCGTCCAGGTGCCCAACCTGCCCGATGAGCTGCTCGACGTCCGGCTCATCGTGGACCCCGATGACAACACCGTCCACCTCTCGATCAACGGCCGGGACCACGGCACGTTCGTCTACGAGGTGTTCGACGCCACCGCCGACCGGTTTCTTTCGTTGGTGGCGCGCGCGCACAAGGCCCGGTTCGACCACGTCTCGATCCGTATGGGGGGTACGGGCTCATGATCCGGACGGACCGACACCGGCGCGCGATCGACCCGGGGCCTCCGCCCGGGGCTGCGGGGGGCGCCGCGCGTGTGCCCAAGCAGCGGGCTGAGCGCCGCGAAGGCCCGGATCGCAGGGCCTTCAGCCTCGTCGAGGTCGTCATCTCGATGCTGATCGTCAGCATCCTGTTTGTGGCGGCGATCGGCACCGTCAGCGCCACGCGTGCCAGCCGCGTCACCCATCGGGACCGCGTCCGAGGCCTGCAACTGGCGCAGGAACTCATGGCCGAGATCACTCAACGGGCTTACCAGGAACCGGGCAGCAGTTCGGACACGATCGGCGCCGGCCCGGGCGAACTCGCCACCGGCGACCGCAGCCTGTTCGACGACGTGGACGACTACGACGGCTGGAGCGCCAGCCCGCCGAAGGACCGAGCCGGCAACGACCTGCCCGACATGACGGGTTGGACCCGCTCGGTCGCGGTGACCTGGGTCGATCCGGCGGACACGGCCACGCCGGGCGTCGCCGCCGATCGAACCAAGCGCATCACCGTGACCGTCGAGCGACAGGGTCGCGTCGTCGCCGAGCTGGTCGCGTTGCGGACCGCGGCGTGGCAGGATCCGGCCGCCTTGCCCTAAGCATTACGATGAACACAACGAATCAAAGACCGCACGCCCATCCCCCCCCAGCCCCGTCCGGAAGGGCGGGGTTTGCTTCCCGCTTGCGTTCGGATTCATCCGTTCGCCCCGCCTCGCGCCGCGGGACCGTGTACATCCTCGTGCTGGGCGCCTCGATGATGGTCACCGTGCTCGGGGTCAGCGCGTTGCTGGCGGCGCGCGTGCAGAACCGCCAGCTCCGCGCCGAGGCCGACGCGGTCGCGGCGCTGCAGGCCGCCCAGAGCGCGCTCGAGGTCGCCATGCTCCGGATCGCCGATGACGCGACCTGGCGCGGCGACCATTCGAACGACACCTGGGCGGGGCCGTACACGCTGGGCGATGGGCAATACCGCTACAAGTTCGTGGACGAGGCCGACGGCGACCTCGGCGACGACCCGACGGACGCCGTGCGCGTCTACGGCCGCGGGACGGTGGGGCTGGCGGAACGTACCGTCAGCATCGAGATGCGCAGCCCGGGTCCCGAGCACCCGGACAACCTGCTGGCGAACCCGGGATTCGAGCAGGGGCTGAGCCCGTGGACGGGCCAGTCCTGCTCGATCGCCCTCGACGCCAACGCCCCGCACAGCGGCATGGCGCTGCTGCACGTCTACGACCGCAGCGACAACGAGGACGGGCCCAGGCAGGACGTGACGTCGCAGATCTCCGAGCACCAGCCGTACGAGGCCGAGGCCTGGGTCCGCGTGCCGAGCGGCAGCGCAAACATGCGGATCGGCCTCCGCGTCACGGACGAGGACGAAACCCGTTACTTCACCGATCCGTACGTCTCGGTCGGTACGGGCTGGACGCGGATCACCGCGTCCTTCACCCCGTCGTGGGAAGACAGTCTCAACAGCGCCGCGATCTACGTCGAGACCGAATCGGGCCAGACGATGGACTTCGAGGTGGACGACGTGGTGCTGCGTCCGGCCGGTTCGCCGACGTACCCGATGCTGGTGAGGCCGGGTTCGTACGGTTGGGAGACGAACTGACGCGGGGGCGTGGCGCCGGGTTGAGGCGGGGCGGCGGTGCGGCGTGCGAATCACGTCGGGGCGACGCGTGGGAGCAGGTCGTCGAGGATCTGATCGACGTCGCCCTCGAGGACGATGAGCCGGCCGGCGATGGCGAGGCTGGCCAGGCCGTGCAGGGCGATCCAGAAGCGACCGGCCGAGGCGCGGGTGGCGCGGTCGAGGGCGCGGCCGGTGAGCCCGCGCTGCTCCAGCCGCAGGCGGACCTTGTCGAGCAGGTGCTGGAACCCGCCCTGGAGCAGGTCTTCGTCGCCGGCCGACAGCGGGTGATCGAACATGAGCTTGTAGAGGTTGGGATGGTCCATGGCGAAGCGGAGGTAGGCGCGTGACCCGCCGCGCCACCCTTCGGGGGTGCCGAGGGTCGAGTTCTCGTTGCAGGCGTGGTTGAGCATCTCGAAGCCGCGGCGGACCATCTCGCGGCGCAGGTGATGCTGGCCGTCGATGTAGGTGTAGAGGGTCATCGCGCCGACGCCGAGACGTGAGGCCACGCGGCGCATGGTGACGGCTTCAGGGCCGTGGCGGTCGAGCAGGCGCAGGGCGGTGTCGACGATGAGTCGCCGGCGTTCGGCGGCATCGGCCTGTCGCCAGAGTTCGGCGGGGCGGGGCGGACGTGTTGGGGACTCGGTGGCCATGGGCATGATCAGATGCGCAAGAGGGGGGGCATGAAAAAGTGCCGAGAGAGCGTTCGCACGTGCCGTGAATGGGGATGAACCGAAAGTTCACCTTGACCGGAGCCGAGTAGTTCCCTACGGTTGCGATGCATCATAGGCCGTACGCCGTACGAATCCACCCCGCCGCTGAAGAACCCACCCATGACCGATCCGAAACCGCAAGCCAATGGAAAATGGACCTCGATGCTGGTGGCCGCGGCGATCGGGCTGGTGATCGGGGGCGTGGCGGTTTACTTCGCCACGGGGGGCACGGCGGCGCCGGCGGCCGGCGGACCGACCGCGGCAACCGCGGGCGACGCCGGTGAGGCCGGCCAGGGCGGCGCGGCCGACGGCCCCGCCCAGCAGCAGGGCCCGCCCCCGGCGCTGGTCCGTGTCGGCCGGGTCGAGCAGCAACGCCTTGAGAACCGCATCGAGCTGGTCGGACGGTTGGAGCAGGTCCGCGATGCGATCGTCGCCGCCGAGGTCGAGGGCAAGGTCCTCGACGTGCCGATGGAGGAGGGCGACCTGGTTGTCGCGGGCCAGACGGTGCTGGCGGAGATCGACGGGGTCTGGGCGAGGGCGGACTTGGCGGCGGCGGAGGCGGACGTGGCCTCGGCCAAGGCGACGCTGGACCAATCCGAGCGTGACCTGGCGTACCTGCGCGAGCTCGCCGAGGCCGGCTCGGCGAAGCCGAAAGAGGTCGATGACGCGGCGGCGAAGGTCGAGTCCGATCGGGCGGCGCTGGAGGCGGCGCGAGCGCGGCTGGAGCGGGCGGTCGCGCGGGCGGCGCGGCTGAAGGTGGTCGCGCCGTTCGACGGCGTGGTGGTGCAGAAGCTGGTCGAGCGGGGTCAGTGGGTGAGCCCGGGCATGGGGGTGGCGGAGGTGTACTCGCGTGGGCAGATCGACGCGGTGGTGGACGTGCCGGAGAAGTGGATCAACCAGGTGGCGTTGGGGGATCGGGTGGAGGTGCGGATCGAGCCGCTGTCCCGTCTGGTGAGCGGGCGGGTGATCGCGGTGGTGCCGGCCGGTGGCAACTCGGCGCGGACGTTTCCGGTCAAGATCCGGCTGCCGAACGAGGACGAGACGTTGAAGCCGGGGATGAGCGTGACGGCGTTGATCGCGGTGGGTCAGGAGCGGCCGCGGCTGACGGTGCCGCGGGACGCGGTGCAGGTGCGGCCCGACGGCGTGGTGGTGTGGATGGCGATGGAGGGCGAGGGCCCGATGCCGGTGGCGATGCCGATGCCGGTGCGGCTGTGGTTCGGGGTGGAGGACCGGATGGTGATCGAGCCGATCCCGGGCCCGGGCCCGGCGCTGGCCGAGGGCACGCGTGTCGTGATCGAGGGGGCCGAACGATTGTTCCCGACGCAGCCGCTGAACATCGAGGGCGAGGACGGTCGGGAGGGCGAGGCGGCGGGGGCCGACGGGCCCGACGCGACGCCGGGTTGAGCGGGGCAGACGCGGCGGGACGTCGCGGACGGGAGCCCGTCGCTGCGCCATGGATGAGTCTGCAACACCAAGAGAGCAGTCATGGACCCGATCCGATTCGCCATCGAGAACCCGGTCAAGGTCAGCGTCGGGGTGATCCTGATCGTGCTGTTCGGGTTCGTGGCGCTGGTGACGATCCCGGTGCAACTGACGCCGGACGTGGATCAGCCGATCATCACGGTCGAGACGGAGTGGACCGGCCGCAGCCCGGAGGAGGTCGAGCGCGAGATCCTGGAAGAGCAGGAGGACGTGCTCAAGGACATCAGCGGGTTGAAGAAGATGACGGCGACGGCGTTCCTGGGCCGGGGCCAGATCGAGCTGGAGTTCTACATCGGCACGGACAAGGACGCGGCGCGTCAGGAGGTCTCGGACAGCCTGCGGGAGGTGCCGGAGTACCCGGACGAGGTGGACGAGCCGGTGATCCAGGCGGGCGAGGCGGGCGCCGAGTCGCCGATCGCGTGGCTGATCCTGACGGCCGAGACGCGAGAGGCCGAGCGGTTCAACGTCCAGGCCTTGGGGGACGCGGCCGAGGACCGGATCAAGCCGTACCTGGAGCGCGTGCCGGGCGTGAGCGAGGTGCGGGTGTACGGCGGTCGCGAGCGCGAGGTGATCATCGATCTGGACCCGCGCGCGATCGCGCAGCGGGGGGTCACGTTCAACGAGCTGCGTCAGGCGCTTCGGCTGCACAACGTGAACGTCTCGGGCGGTGAGATCGCCGAGGGCAAGTACGACGTGCGGGTTCGCACGATCGGGCAGTACGACCAGTTGGACCAGATCCGTCGGACGATCGTCAAGTACGACGACGGCGGGCCGATCCGCATCGATGACCTGGGTGACGTGCGGCTGGGCCTGGAGAAGCGGCGGTCGTTCGTGCGGTCGCGTGCCGAGGTGGCCCTGGCGCTGCCGGTGTATCGCGAGACGGGCGCGAACGTGATCTCGATCATGGAGGGGACGCGGACGGCCAAGGGCCTCAAGGACCGGCTCGAGGACGTGAACCGGCTGGTGCTGCCGCAGATCGCCCGGCAGATCGCCGAGGAGGAGCAGCTCGCCGAGCCGCCCCGGCTCGAGCTGCGCCAGGTCTACGACGAGACGGTCTACATCTACGACGCGCTGAGCCTGGTGCGCAGCAACCTGTTCATCGGCGGGGCGCTGGCGGCCACGGCGCTGCTGCTGTTCCTTCGCAGCTTCCGACCGACGTTCATCGTCGCGCTGGCGATCCCCATCTCGGTCATCGGCACGTTCGTGGTGATGACCGCGTTCGGGCGCAACATCAACGTCATCAGCCTCGCGGGCCTGGCCTTCGCCGTCGGCATGGTCGTGGACAACGCCATCGTGGTGCTCGAGAACATCGACCGCCACATCCACATGAACAAGAAGCCGATGCGCGCCGCCTACGACGCGACCCGCGAGGTCTGGGGCGCGATCCTCGCCTCGACGCTGACCACCCTCGCCGTGTTCATCCCCGTCCTGACCATCGAGGAGGAGGCCGGCCAGCTTTTCCGCGACATCGCCCTGGCCATCTGCGCCGCCGTCACGCTCTCCCTGCTCGTGTCCATCACCGTGATCTCCTCCTCCTCGTCACGCTTGCTGCGGATGCGCTCCGGCGAGGACGGGCCGCTGCTCCGCGCCGGGCACAACCTCTTCGGCGTTCTGCCGCTGTTCTCGTTCTTCGTCAAGGCGTTCAGCGGGGGCATCCACCGCCTGACCGCGCCGACGCGGTTCGGCGTCGCGGCACGCCTGGGCATCGTCGCCGCCTTCACCGTCGTCGCCCTCGGCGGCGCCTACCTGCTCATGCCCCCGACCGACTACCTGCCCCGCGGCAACAAGAACCTGGTCTTCGGCGTCGTGCTCACCCCGCCGGGGTACAACATCGGGCACGACGAGTCGATCGGCCAGCGCGTCGAGTCGCGCATCCGTCCCTACTGGGAAGCCAGCGACGACGCCGACCTCGCCGAGCTCGACCCGCCCGTCCATCCGTTCACCGGCCAGCCCATCGAACGCATCCCGCCGGTCGAGAACTACTTCTTCGTCTCCTTCTTCGGCGGGGTGTTCAACGGCGCGACCAGCCAGGACAAGAACAACGTCGCCCCCCTGGCCGACCTGCTCTCCTGGGCGACGAATCAGATCCCCGGGGTCATCGGGTTTGCCCAGCAGACCTCTCTGTTCGGCCGCGGGCTCTCGGGCACGCGCGGCATCGACGTCGAGGTCACCGGCGACGACCTCGACCTCGTGCGCAGCTCCGCCGACGCCCTCTACGGCCGGCTGCGCGAGCTCTACGGCTTTGACAAGGTCCAGCCCACCCCCGGCAACTTCAACCTCGCCGCACCCGAGCTGCGCGTCCAGATCGACCGCGTCCGCGCCGCCGACCTCGGCATCGACACCGACGCCCTGGGCAACGGCGTCGCCGCCCTGGTCGACGGCATCGTCGCCGGCGACTACCGCTACCGCGGCAAGGCCATCGACATCCGCGCCCAACGCGATCCGGCCATCGAGCTGACGCCCGAGCAGCTCGCCCAGATGCCCCTTGCCTACACCGACGAGACCGGTCGCCGCGGCACGATCCCTCTCAACGCGGTGGCCACCATCCAGCGCGCCGACTCGCCCCAGCAGATCCAGCGCATCGAGGAACGCCGCGCCGTCACCCTCACCGTCACCCCGCCCGACGACGAGCCCCTCGAGGCCGCCACCGCCCGCATCGACGGCCTCGTCGGGGACCTGCGCGATCAGGGCCAGATCCCTCCCGAGATCGACATCCGCCTCGCCGGCTCGGCCAGCAAGCTCGCCCAGATGCGCGAGGCCCTGCTCGGCGAGTGGCACGGATTCACGCTCGACACCCTCCGCAGCGTCCTGTTCAGCCGCATCTTCCTCGCGCTGCTGGTCACTTACCTGCTCATGGCCGCGCTGTTCGAGAGCTTCCTCTACCCCTTCGTGATCATGTTCAGCGTCCCGCTGGCGACCGTCGGCGGGTTCCTCGGCCTGCGCCTGATCCACGACGGCTGGGGCATGGCCGACTGGCCCGTCGTCGGCCAGACCCTCTACGGCTGGCTCGGACCCACCGGGTTCGGCCTGGTCAACCCCGCCCAGCAGCTCGACGTGCTCACCATGCTCGGGTTCGTCATCCTCATCGGCATCGTCGTCAACAACGCCATCCTCCTCGTCCACCAGGCGCTCAACTTCATGCGCGGCCTGGGCGAGGGCGAGGGCGACGCCACCGGCGCGCTGCCGCCCCGCGAGGCCGTCCGTGCCTCCGTGCGAACCCGTATCCGTCCCATCTTCATGACCACCGCCACCAGCGTCGCCGGCATGCTCCCGCTGGTCGTCATGCCCGGCTCCGGCAGCGAGCTGTACAAGGGCCTGGGCAGCGTCGTCGTCGGCGGGCTGATCGTCTCGACGCTGTTCACCCTCATCGTCGTCCCGCTGCTGTTCAGCCTCGTCATGGACGCCAAGGCGGCGCTCTACGCGGCGTTGCAGTGGTCCCTGCCCGAGACCGAGGCGGGCGCGCCCGGCGAGCGGCTGCCCCAGCCGATGCCCGCCAAGTGATTCGCGCGGCGCGACCGTGGTTCGCTGACGACCGTTCGCGCCGACGGTGTTCCCGCGATCGCAACCTCCGATAACCGGCGCACCGGCAACCCGCGCCCAGCCCGCGCGTTTTTGAATGCCACGCGCGGCTCGTGCCGATACAACCGCAGCCGGGGACGGCACCCCGGCGGCACGATCGTCCCGACCGCTGCGACCGGCGCCGTTCGCGCCCCGCGTCGCGAACCGGCGATCAGCCGGTCGCCTTCTCGGCCGATAACCCTTCTGGAGCCCACCCGGAGCAACCATCATGCTTGCAGAGAATGCCCCGGTCCAGACGACCGAAGCCCCCCGCGCCGCGAAGAAGTATTTCACCGTCGCCGAGGCCAACGCCGCTCTGCCCTACGTCTCTCGCGTCATCGAGGACGTCATCGTCGTCTACCGCCAGATCGTCCGGCTCCGCCGCCGCCTCGAACAGGTCGGCGTCAGCCCCGAGTCCGAACGCCTCGAGGCCCAGTACGACACCACCATGGATCGGCTCAGCGTCCTGATCGACGAGCTGCACGAGGTCGGCGTCGAGCTCAAGGACTTCGAGAAGGGCCTGATCGACTTCCCCGCGCTGCACGAGGACCGTGAGATCCTGCTCTGCTGGCGCAAGGGCGAGAGTCGCGTCGCGCACTGGCACGAGGTCGACGCCGGGTTCGCCTCCCGCCGGCCGGTCGATCAGCTCGCCGCGTGAACGGGCGCATCAGGCGCACGTGGCAGCGACGAGCCGCGACAAGCGTCTCTTCACGCAAGCCGTGGCGCGACAAGTCGCGTCGCTTCCGAGCCGCGATGAACCGCAGCGGAGCCGCGGTGATCGGCGCCCGCCTCATTCCCCCGCGTCACGCCAGCCCCACCACAGCGCCCCGATCGTCGCGATGATCTTCACCCCCGCCCGCGCGCTGCCCACCAGCGAGCCGGAGATCTTGCTCCGACCCGCGCGCCGGCGTCGGTACGGCACATCCCGTTCCACCACGCGCATGCCCAGCCGCGCCGCCTTGAACTGCATCTCCACCGTCCAGCCCCACGTCGGGTCGCGCATGTGCAGCCGACACAGCGACGCCCACCGCACCGCACGCATCGGGCCCAGGTCCCGGTACGCCCGCCCCGTCGTCAGCCGCAGCAGCGCGCACGCCAGCGCGTTGCCGAACCGCTGGTGCGCGTCCAGCGCGCCCGCCTCGGCCCGCGCCGTCCGGCAGCCGATCGCCAGGTCCGCCTCGCCGGCCAGCACCGGCTCGCACAATCTTGGCAGCTCCGACGGGTCGTCCGCCAGGTCCGCGTCCAGAAACGCCACCGCGTCCGGCGGGTCCCCCTGCGCCTCGATCCAACCAAGCCCCGCCAGGCACGCCGCCCCGTAACCCCGCCGCGGCTCGGTCACCACCACCAGCCCGCCGCCACGCGCCCGCGACGCCGTCCCGTCCGTCGAGCCGTTGTCCGCCAGCACCACGTGACGAAGCGCCGGCCATTCGGCGCGCAGCGCCTCCACCGCCGCGATCAACGCCGCCATGTTCGCCGCCTCGTCCCGCGCCGGCACGATCACGTCCACCGTCGCCATGGCCGAAGCTTATCGACGATCGCGGTTGTGCGCGGCACCGTTGCGTTGCGGGTGCGCCGTGGTTCTGATACGGCCGAGCCTGCACGCGTCGAAGCCGAGCCCGGAGCCGGAGCGAAGGGTCGGATCCGGCCCTTCGCTCCCGCTCCGGGCTCGGCTTAGAAGGGCAGGTCGGGACACCGCAACACGTCGAGCCCGCGCAGCGCGTAGCCGCAGTTCAGACACGTCGCGTTGTCCGGCGGCTTCATCGCACCTCACCGTGCGCGGCCATCGAGCGTGCACGCCCAGTACATAATTCTACCCATCGATGCGGGCGTGCCGCAGGAGTGGCGGGTGCTCGGACGCCAGTTCTGCGGGATGAGGCTGCCCGCCGTGCGTCCCCCCGTTTGACCCCCACCCCCGGCCGCGTATGATCCTTTCATCCGAATAGACTGATGGATCAACACCCCATGCACATACAGGACATCTTCAGCCAGCATTCCACGACCTTTTCCTTCGAGTTCTTCCCGCCCAAGACGCCCGAGGCGGCGGAGCGGCTGTACGAGAGCATCAGCGAGCTCGAGCCGCTCAAGCCCTCGTTCGTCTCGGTCACCTACGGCGCCGGCGGGTCCACGCGCGAGCTGACCCACGACCTGGTCGTCCGCATCCACGACCAGACCTCGCTCGACCCGATCCCGCACCTGACCTGCGTCTGCCACCACGAGGCCGAGGTCGGCGAGATCCTCGAGCGCTACGCCCGACACGGGATCAGCAACATCCTCGCGCTCGGCGGCGACCCGCCCCGGAGCATGGAAAACTACGATAAATCCAACGACGCGTTCCAGCACGCCATCGACCTGGTCCGCTTCATCCGCAAGTTCAACGACCGCAACGGCCACCCCGACGAGCGCGGGTTCGGCATTGGCGTCGCCGGCTTCCCCGAGGGCCACCCCGACACGCCCAACCGCCTGCTCGAGATGGACTACCTCAAGGCCAAGGTTGATGCCGGCGCGGACTACATCTGTACGCAGCT
>CAYSIX010000062.1:8422-18254 GCA_964431205.1 uncultured Phycisphaeraceae bacterium | reverse complement strand
GGTCCGCCGCATCGCCCGCACCATCGCCGACCTGGAATCGGCCGACGCCGTCTTGCCTCACCACGTCGCCGAGGCCGTACAATACCGCGTGCTGGACCGGGTCCAGTGAGCGGGTCGATCACGGCCATCGAGGCGTGATCGGCCTGCGGGAGCGTGGAGCCATGCTTTACGGGACGGCGCCCGCCGTTTTCCAGTGGAGGGTCGGCGAAGTCCGATTTCCGGGGTCATGAGCGGACGGCTGGTCATTCTCTCCGACACGCACTTGGGCCTGCCGAAACGCTCGGTGGCCTCGCCGGAGATGCTGCGCCCGATCTGGCAGGGCGCGACGCGGCTGATCCTCAACGGCGACACCGCCGACGTGCACCACCCGCGCCACCGCTCGACCGCCGCGCGCCAGATGCTCCGCCTGCTGGACCTGTGCGAGGCCGACGGCGTGGCCGTCACCGTGCTTTCCGGGAATCACGACCCGTACCTGAGCGACGTGCGGCACCTGTCGCTGGCCGGCGGCAGCGTGTTTGTCACCCACGGCGACGCCCTGCACCCGTCGATCGCGCCCTGGTGCGCCGGCGCCGGCCGCATCCGCCGCGCCCACGACCGCGCCTGGGCCGCCCTCGACCCCGAGGCCCGCGGCGACCTGGTCCACCGCCTCCGCGTCAGCCAGCACGCCGCGCTGGCCGAGTGGACCGAACGCGAGTCCACCGCCCGCACCTCCCTCCGTCGGATTCTCCTGCAGCCGTGGATGGTCGCCCGCGTGCTGTGGTACTGGCGCGTCGCGCCCGACCTGGCCGCCCGCTTCGCCGCCGACCACGCGCCCCACGCCCGCTACTTCGTCTTCGGGCACAGTCACCACCCCGGCATCTGGAAGCGCGGGGCGCTGACGGTCATCAACACCGGATGCTTTGGTTTCCCCGGCAGGCCGCGTGCGGTCGTCGTCGAGAACGGCCGGCTGCTCGTCTTTCCGGTCCTGCGCGACAAGGGCCGCTACGTCTTCGCCGATCAGCCCATAGCGCGGTACGACCTGCCCGACGCCGCGACCGATGAGACACCCGGGCCGTTCCGCTCGCGTGCGGCCCTGGCCGCCGCTCACCAGCCGCTCTACGACGCCATCGCCGCCTCCCAGGCCGCCTCCGGCTGATCCGCCGCGCCCGTGCGCACGCCCGGACGCCCCCGGCGTGCAGGGCGTTGACGTCCATCCGACGACGTGCGGCGCGCTATGGGGTGGCCTGCCCCGCGGTTGCGTCGCTCGCCGACTCCGCGGGCGCGGTTACGTGCGCACCAGATCGACCGCGCGGCCAAGGGCAGAAGCGTTGAGCGCGGCCGCGTCGCCGTGGGCGCGGCCGGATTGCAAGCCCGTCAGGAAGGACTAGCCCGTGGCCGCCGCCCGATCCCATGCAGCTCCTTTTCGACCCGCTGAGCGTTTTCGTGTGCGGCGGTCGGCGACGAACCGGCTTTCAGATCGCGATTTGGTCTGGTTTGATGAAGCGCGCCCGGCAAACCAGACCAGTTTCCCTACCAGTTGCGGACCAGTTTCGATACCAGTGTGGGGCGATGGCCGTTCCGGGGTGGTCCGTCGCGGGTCGTGGGCAGTTGGCGGCGGGCGCCGGACCGATCGCCGCCTCGGGGCCCGGGCGGGGTCAGAGTCCGCTGGAGGTGCGGCTGTCGTTCTCCTCGGGCGAGCCGGGCACGTGCAGGCCGCATTCCTGCTTGAGCCCGCGGAAGCGGCCCTCGCGCTCGTGCTGACCGTCGAGGATGGAGGTGGTGCTGTGCCAGTCGCCGATCGAGGCGTAGCCCTTCTCGTAGAGCGGGTGGTAGGGCAGGTCGTGGGCCTTGAGGTACTCGTGGACGTCCCTGGTGGTCCAGTCGAGGATCGGATGAATCTTGTAGATCCCGTTTTGGCGGGTGACGCGGTCGAGCGAGCGGCGGAAGTCGGTCTGCTCGCGTCGGAGCCCGGCCAGCCACGCCGTCGCGCCCAGCTCCTGCAGCGCCCGTTGCATGGGCTCGACCTTGCGCAGGCGGTCGTAGCGGTTCAGGGCCTCGGCGTCGCCCTCCCACAGCCGCCCCTCCAGCGCGACCATCCGCGCCGGGCTGATCGGCGACTGGTACACCTTCAGGTTCAGGTTCAGCCGCCGGGTCAGCTCGTCGGCGAAGCGGTACGTCTCGGGGAACAGGAACCCGGTGTCGATGAAGACCACCGGGACGTCCGGCACGACGCGGGTGACCAGGTGGAGCATGACCGCGGCCTGGGCGCCGAAGCTGGAGGTCATGATCAGGCCCCGGCCGAAGGTGTCGGCCGCCCAGCGGACCACGTCCTGGGCGCCGGCGTCGGCGAGCGAGGCGTTAACGGCCTGAAGGTCCAGCTCGGCGGTGGCGGGCGTGGCGGTGGTCATGGCGGGCTGGCCCGATCGGGGTCGGGGCGTGCGGGGCTGCGGGGTCCTCACGAGATGCATGATAGTCGCCGTGCGCGGCCGGGTGTATCGCCGCGGGAGGCTGCCGTGTTTGCCCAGTGGGGGTGGTTCGGCAAGAATCCGAGGATGACGACGGCGTACGTGGCGATGGGCTCGAACCTGGGCGACCGGGCGGGCCACCTGGAGCGGGCCCGCGCGGGGCTGGAGGCGATCGATCGCACGAGCGTGCAGCGGATGAGCCCGGTGTACGAGACGGCGGCGGTGGGCGGGCCGGCGGGGCAGGGCCCGTTCCTCAACGCCGTGGCCGAGCTGCAGACGGAGCTGACGCCGCGGGCGTTGCTGGACGCGCTGCTAGGGCTGGAGCGGGCGGCGGGTCGGCCGGAGCGGGACGAGCGGCAGCGGTGGGGCCCGCGCCCGCTGGACCTGGACGTCCTGCTGTACGACGGCTGGCAGGTCGAGGAGCCGGGGCTGACGATCCCGCACAAGCGGCTGCACGAGCGGTGGTTCGTGCTCAAGCCGCTGGCGGACCTGGCCCCGCGGATGGAGGTGCCCGGCGTGGGCCGGACCGTCGAGCAACTGCTGGCCGCGCTGGGCTCCGAGGAGGCCGCGCCGACGTGAGCCGGAAGCTGATGGTCAACGAGGTCTTCCACTCGATCCAGGGCGAGAGCACCTGGGCGGGCCGGCCGTGCGTGTTCGTGCGGCTGACCGGCTGCCACCTGCGCTGCGGGTACTGCGACACGGCGTACGCGTTCTACCAGGGCAAGCGGATGACGCTGGACGAGGTCGTCGCCGAGGGCGAGCGGCTCGGCGGGGGGTGCGACCTGTACGAGGTGACCGGGGGCGAGCCGCTGCTGCAGCCGAACGTGCACCCGCTGATGGCGCGGCTGTGCGACATGGGCAAGACCGTGCTGGTCGAGACCAGCGGCGCGTGCGACGTCACGGCGTGCGACCCGCGTGTGATCCGGATCATGGACGTCAAGACCCCCGGCAGCGGCGAGAGCGGGCGGATGCTCTGGTCGAACCTGGACGCGCTGACCGAGCGGGACGAGGTGAAGTTCGTGCTCACGTCGCGGCGGGATTACGAGTGGGCGCGGGAGGTGGTGCGAGAGCATCGGCTGGCCGACCGCGTGCGTGCGGTGCTGTTCAGCGCGGTGCACGAGATGCCGGCGGACGCGGAGCTGCCGGGCGCCACGGGGCTGAGCCTGCGCGACCTGGCCGAGTGGGTGCTGGCCGACCGGTTGAACGTCCGCGTGCAGACGCAGTTGCACAAGCTGATCTGGGACCCGATGGCCCGAGGAGTGTAGGGATTGGCGATTGGTGATTTTCGATTGGCGATTGCAGCAAAACAGCCGTCGCGCGCTTCCCGGAAGGAATCAATCGTCATCGTCATGCTTCAATCAGAAATCAAGAATCCCGAATCCGCAACATGAAGGTTTCGCTGACCAAGACGATCGACTTCGAGGCGGCGCACTGGCTGCCGACGTTCCCCGAGGGGCACAAGTGCCGACGGATGCACGGCCACTCGTTCAAAGCCGACATCATCGTCCGCGGGGAGGTCGACCCGGCCAAGGGGTACCTGATGGACTTCGGGCAGATCAAGGCCGCCGTCGCGCCGCTGCGCGAGGCGCTGGACCACCGCCTGCTCAACGAGGTCGAGGGCCTGGAGAACCCGACGGCGGAGAACCTGGCGCGGTGGCTGTACGACCGGCTCAAGCCGCAGTTGCCGCTGCTGGACGCCGTGCGCGTGCGGGAGACGTGCACCAGCGAGGCCGAGTACCGCGGCGACTGATCGAGCGCACGAACCGGGGGCTGACATGCCGCACAGGGCGGACAACTCAGTCATTGACCGCGGGCCGCAGATCGACGCCGTGGCGTGCGGCGTGACGCAGCAGGCGTTCGACGGCGTCGGCGTCGGACCAGCGCCGCTGGGCGCGGGCGACCGTCTCGAGGTTCCGCTCTTCCAGGGCGAACCGCTTCATGAGCAGGTTGGACAGGTAGGACTCGAACGTGCGGTTGGAGCCGGCGTCGTAGGTTTCGACGGCCTCGAAGAGCACGGCGTTGCCGACCAGCAGCAGGTCGAGCAGGCCGGTGCGTGCCGCGGCGGAGTCGCCGACGCGGTGACGCTTGGCGATCGAGAGGACCACGGGCAGGTTGGCGTGGATGAGCTGATCGCGGATGCGGTGGGCGTGGGCGACCCACTGCTCGATGCGGTCGAGGTCGCCGACGCGGGGGTGGTACGGGTCGAGCCGTTGTCGAGCGTTCGCCGCCTTGAACTTGAGGTAGTTGTAGCGGACGAAGAGCGAGCGTTGTCGGCGGGGTTCGATGACGGGGCAGCGGTAGAGCGGGCGCAGGGCGTGGGGCAGGTCGTCGACGGGGACGGCGGAGACGGTGGCGGGCGTGGGTTCGTCGGGGTCGGCGGTGGCGGGCCCGAGCAGGACCTCGTCGGCATCGTCGCGTTCGAAGGTGGGCGAGCGGACGCAGTCGAGCCGCAGGCCGGCGAGCTGGCGGGCGCGGTGCTGGTGGATGAGGCGAAGCACGGTGGCGCGGCTGCGGCCGATGCGTTGTCCGATCCGGCTGGCCGAGACGCCGCGGGCGGCAGCGCGCAGCAGCAGGCGCCGGTCCCGGTCGGTGAGCGGGCCGTGGCCGTCGGTGAAGATCGCCTCGTCCGGGTTTTCCCGGTCGTGCCGTTCCAGGATCAGGCGGATGGTTTCCAAGGCCCGGCCGAACTCCGGTGCGATCCGCCCGGCGACCCGGTTGAGCGATCCGCCCCGCTCGGCCTTGATCTGGCGCGCCCGCTCGACGACGCGTTGTCGATCCGCCTCGGGCAACTGCGAGAAGCCGGCGGCGCGTTCGACGTCCTCGGCGTGCTCACGAACGAACCGCTCGACCGCCTCGCGCGTGAACCCCAGACGCTTCCGCCGCCCCTCGATCGGCACGAACCACCGCCAGCGCAGCCCGCGCTGACGCCAGCGGTTGACCGTCTTGGCGCTGACCCCCAGACGCGAGGCCAGCTCGTCCACCGTTTCGACCGGCTCGCGCTCGGTCATCGGCATGCCCGCGTTGCGGCTGAGCTGATCGATCAGCAGGCGCAGGTCGTGCCGCACCGCCTCGCCGACCAGGAGGGTGGTCTCGTCGCTCTCGCGACGGAAGCGGGTGATGCGGTAGGCGAGGTAGTCGATGGGGTAGGTGGCGTCGGGGGCGATCTCGTCGTGGAGGCGTTCGGCGCGGCGGACCTGCTCGGCCTGCTGGGCGGCGGGGGTGAAGCGGAGCTGGCGTGCGAGGTCGGCCAGGGCCGCGGACTTGAACGGGGTGGCCAGGCGACGGGGCACGGCGTCGGTCCGGGGTCAGGGGGTGGGGGCGGCGGTGACGGGGCGGGGGACGGCCGGGGCGGCGTCGGCGTAGGGGTTGAGCGCGGTCGCGGGTTCGAGGGCGAGGGGTCGCGCCGCGTCGATCACGCCGGCCGAGGCCGCCAGGGCTCCGAAGCGTCGGATCGCCTCGAGCTCGCGTGGGCCGATGGCGTAACGCAGCGTGCGCGCGAGGTAGTGCTCGGCGGTGGGGACGTCCCAGCCGTGTTCGGCGGCGTAGCCTTGGGCGAGCACCGCGAGCCGCGGCGCGTTGGCGCGGCGGACACGGTCGAGCAGGTCGGCCGCGCGAGCCAGCGGCGCGTCGGGTCGGGCCATCCACACGGCGAAGACGAACGGCAGGCCGGTCCACGCCTTCCACGCCTCGCCCAGGTCGAGCTGGTGCGGGTAGTCCCTGTACGGCGAGCCGGCGGCAACCACCTTGTCCCCGATCACCAGCACCGCGTCGCGCCGGTCGTCGGCCGGCATCGTCTCGGCGTCGCCGCGGGGCAGATCGATCAGCTCGGGGTCACGCCGGTATCGCCCGCGCATCAGCGTGCGCAGCAGAGCGACGCTGGTGTGGCTGTCCGTGTCGGCAAAGACGCGATCGATCCGCTCGACCTCGACGCGGCTGAACAGGCGCACGGTCAGCGTCGGCCCGTCGCAGCCGATCCCGCCGACCGGCAGGACGACCAGGCGCTGCCGACTGCGGAAATAGTCGATCACGGGGCACAGCGCGACCTCGACCTCGCCGGTCTCCAGCAGGTCGATCAGCCGCGAGGGCACGGCGTAGGTCACCTCGGCCGAGCCCAGCTCGTCGAGGCCGTGGATCAACGGCTTGGCGTTGAGGTAGCTGACGCAGCCGATGCGAAGCGGTGGGGGATCGGTCGCGGGGTGTCGGCGGAGGTTGGTCATCGCGGGCCCTGGTATCGTGGGGCGGATTATAGAGGGCCACGAGGGCGTGTGGCCGAGGCGGCGACGCGCGGGCGGCGCCGGGGCGATCCGACCGCCAGAGAAAAAAACGAACCCGCGTGGCGCGAGGCCACGCGGGTCCGTGGGTTGTCTTCGGGGCCCGGTCGCCCGGGGGCGGGTTACAGGTCCAGCTGGTCGTCGGCCGGTGCGTCCGGCGCGCGGTCGGAACGCGGGGCGCCGGGCGGGGGACCCATCGGGCCGCCATCGCGCGGGCCCATGCCGCCTACGCCATCGCGCGGCTGCATGGGAGGCTCACCGTCGCGCGGCCGCATCGGCCGAGCGCCTCGGTCGCGCGGGCCCTGTTCACGCCAGTCGCGACGCGGCGGGCCGTCGAAGCGACGCGCGTCGCCCGGCCCCGGCCGACCTTCGCGCCAGCCCTGCATCTGCTCCATCCGCTCACGCATCGTCTCGCGGTTCTGTTCGAATCGCTCGCGCTGCTCCTCGGTCAGCACCTCGTCACGGATCCGGTCCAGCAACGACTGGCGAAGGGCCCGGCCCTCGGCCGCGTGCTCGCGAAGCGCGTCGGCCGCTTCCTGCGTCGCTTGCTCGTCCCCGGCGCGCGCCGCGTCCCGCACCGCCTCTCGCAACGATTGCCCCGCCTGCACGTGTGCCTTCATCTGCTCGCGGTGGGCCTCGGCGATGCCGTGCACCTGCTCGCGCTGCGCCACGTCGAGCTCGACGCCGCTCATCAGCACCTTCATCGCGTGGGCGCGCCCCGGCATGTCGTGGCGTTTCGCACGGTCGCGATCGCCCCAACGATCATCACGGTCGGTCCCCCGGTGCGCCCGCTCCATTTGTCCCGGCCCATGGTGCGGCGGACCGGCGAAGCGATGGTGGCGATCCGGGCCACGATGCGCTCGCGTGTGGTCCCGCGTGTGGTCCCGACCGTCGGGGCCCGGACGCGGGCCGTCGAACCGGCGTCCATCTCGCGCGGGCTCACGCCAACGTCGAGCGGGGCGATCCTTCACGGCCGGTCCGTTGTCCGCCGACTCGGCCTCGTCCACCTGCCGCGTGGCATCGACGTCCATCTGCTCCGCGTCGGTCGGCTCGCTCTGGGCCCAGACCGGATAGGCGGCGAACGCCGCGGCCACGATCAGGCCCGCTCCATAGACGGCATAACTGGTCATCTGTCTTCTCATCGCTGTGTCCTTTCTCTGAAACCCCGGTGGTTGGCTGGTCAGCCGGTAGAACGGACGGGTCGACGCCTTATTGCGGCAACTTCACGTCGTTCGTGATTGGCCGCGTCTGTCCCGCGGCTCTATGATCGGACTCAACCATGCAGACCAAACAAGCCATCCTGACGGCGTTGGACCGACTGGACGACCCGGCGCGCGGCGGCGGGCTGATCGCCTGCGGGCGTGTGCGGCACGTGGCCGAGTGCGACGGTCACGTGCGGATCGACGCCGATCCCGCGGAGCTGACCGGCGAAGCCCGCACGAGGCTGGCTGAACAGATCGAACAGGCGGCACGATCGGTCGGCGCGGTGCAGGGCGTGCAGGTGGACTGGAAGGCTCAAGCGGGCCGCGGCGGGGGGTCGGGCGGCGCGACGGCGGGCGGCCAAGCCGCGTCGGGCCCGGCCAAGGCGGCGTCGGGCGCGGCCGCACCCGAGGGCGGGCCCGCCTCCAACCCCTTGCCGGAGATCGGCCACATCATCGCCGTCGGCGCGGGCAAGGGCGGCGTGGGCAAGTCGACGGTCGCGGTGAACCTGGCGGTCGGTCTGGCGCGCCAGGGCTCGGCGGTGGCGCTGCTGGACGGGGACATCTACGGCCCGTCGCTGCCGACGATGCTCGGGCTGGACCGGTTTCAGCCGCAGGTCGCCGGCAAGATGATCATGCCCTTCGAGGTGCACGGCGTGCGGGCGATGTCGCTCGGGTCGCTGGTCGAGGCGGAGAAGCCGCTGATCTGGCGCGGCCCGATGGCGCACGGGGCGTTCCGACAGATCGCGACGCAGACGGCCTGGGGCGAGCGGGACTACCTGATCATCGACCTGCCGCCGGGCACGGGCGACGTGCCGCTGACGATGAGCCAGCTCCTGCCGCTGAGCGGCGCCGTGGTGGTCTGCACGCCGCAGAAGGTCGCGCAGGACGACGCCCGCCGCGCCGTGCGGATGTTCCAGCAGCTCAACATCGAGGTGCTCGGCGTCGTCGAGAACATGAGCTACTTCATCGGCGACGACGGCAAGGAGTACGACATCTTCGGCCGCGGCGGGGCCGAGCGCATGGCGCAGCAGATGGGCGTGCCGTACCTGGGCGGCGTGCCGATCAACATGGCGCTGCGTGCGAACTGCGACGCGGGGAACCCGACGGCGAACTTCGAGACCGATGACGCGCTGGCGCGTGACCTGGAGCGTGTGGTGCAGAGCCTGGTGGCGCAGGTACGGCTGGTTTCGTCGAGCGAGCGTGCCGGCCAGCCGTCGCTGACGGTGCGCTGAGGCGGCGCCCGCCGTGGTCGGCCGACCGGCCGTGGCCCGCGTGCCGAGTCAACCCGTCGTGGCCGGTTGGCCGGGCCCGTGGTGGCCTGAGCCGCTGCCGCCGGTCAGGCCGCGCTCCCACCGCTCGATGGCCAGGAACGCGACGGCCGCGATCACGACCAGCGCGAGGATGAACCACCACGGCGAGACGCCGGCGGCGTCGGCCAGGGATACCTTGCCGTAGTTGAGCCGCTCGAGCACGTTCTGCTTCATCCAGGGGTGGACCTCGGCGTAGACGGCGGCGCCGAAGACCATGCCCAGCACGCCGGGGATCGCGTGGCGCGAGCCGTCGCCGATGGCGGCGACGCCGGTGCCGGGGCAGTAGCCGAGCACGGCCATGCCGACGCCGAAGATCAGCCCGCCCAGGGCGTTGCCCAGGACGGTGGCGCTCTTGATGTGAAGCATGTCGGGGCTGAGCACGCCCAGCAGGAGCATGCCCCAGATGCCGACGGCGCCGGTGACGATGGCGGTGAGCATGACCTTGGCGACGGTGAAGTCGCGGAGCAGGAACTGGCCGAGGATGACCGAGTAGCGGGTGACGTGCGCCTTTTGCAGGAGCAGGCCGAACACGACGCCGGTGATCAGCCCGGCCAGGAGCGTGGTCAGGGGTGCGAAGCTAAACATGCTGTCGTCCTTTCGTGCCG
>CAYSIX010000062.1:0-8412 GCA_964431205.1 uncultured Phycisphaeraceae bacterium | reverse complement strand
GTGCCGAAGAGGGCGAACGCGGTGGCGATGCCCGCGGCGAACATGGTGGCCAGGAAGGTCCAGGAGCTGACGGCGAGCTGGAGCCCGCCACTGATGCCGTGTCCGGAGGTGCACCCGCCGGCCAGCCGCGCCCCGAACAGGAGGATGGCGCCGCCGGCAAACGCCGCGGCGTATCGCGCCCACGGGCTGGGCCCGAACCGCCAGGACCACAGCGCCGGGACCGTCTCGCGGAACCGGTGCGGGCTCATCAGCCGTGACCCGATCCACGCGCCCAGGATCATGCCGACCACCAGCAGGAACTGCCAGTCGAACATCGCCTTGCCCGCCTCCGGGTTGACGGTGCCGGCGAAGTACGCGTTGGCCCGCACGTGCTCGGGCGCGACGGCGCTCTCGGCCAGGGCCGCGACCTGCACCATCGTCGTGCTCGTGCCCAGGGCCTTGCCCATGAAGTAGAAGGTGATCCAGCTCAGGACCCCGATGCCGACCCCGACGGCGTACGGGTTCCACCGATCGGCGCGCCAGAGACAGGCCATGCGATCGGGCGACTGATCGGATCCGGCAGGCTCGGGCGGTCGTTCGTGTTCATCCATGGTGATGCTCCCTTGACCGGTGAGTGAGGTGTTCGTGAGCCGGGGCGCCGGGCAGGCGCCTCGGCGTGTCGTGATTCACGTCCTTCTGGCGGCAGCGCGGGCTCGCCCACCGCGGCGCGAAGGCGGGCCGACCGGGGCGGGGCGGCCGTTGGCCCGGTCGGGCCGCCCGGTGCCGTGGCGGCGGATGCAGTCGATCACATGCGACGCGTGGGGGTTGACGATGAAGTAGAAGGCGGTGCGGCCGTGGCGTCGCACGTCGAGCAGGCCGTGCGCCTTCATGTGGTTCAGGTGCTGGCTGACGGCGTTGGGCGCCAGTTCCGTGGCCTCGGCGAGCTCGCCGACGCTGTGCTCCTCGGCGAGCAGCAGGTCGATGAGGCGCAGGCGGTGGGGGTGGGCGAGGACGCGGAGGGTCGAGGCGGCCTCCTCGAGCATGGCGTCGGTCAGCGGGGCGGGCTTTGTGGTTCGACTCATGAACTCATTATGTCATGATGTTCTGACATGTCAAGCCGGCCGTACGGATTTCTCACCGCCCGGGCCGTTCAGCGGTCTAGGCGGGGACGGAGGAGGATGACGGGGCGGCCGAAACCACCGGCTGGCGGTCGCGCAGCACCGGGAACCGGCGTCGGTAGGACCGCAGGGCGGCGGGGTCGGCCTCGGCGCCGATCAGGCCCACGCCAGCCCCCGCGTCCGCCAGGACCTTTCCGTGCGGGTCGATGATCAGGCTGTCGCCGGCGTAGGCGTGGGCCGGGTCGCGCCCCACGCGGTTGACGCCGACGACGTACGCCTGGTTCTCGATCGCCCGGGCGCACAGCAGCGTCCGCCAGTGCTCGGCCCGGGGATCGGGCCAGTTCGCCAGCACCAGGTACATCTCGACGCCCGCGTCCTGCTGCCGGCGGTACCACTCGGGAAACCGCAGGTCGTAGCAGATCGTCACCGCCACGGGCATGGACTGCCACGTGAACACGGCCGGCTCGGCGCCGGCGCGGTAATGACCGTCCTCGCCGCCGGGGGCGAAGGGATACCGCTTGACGTAGCGGAGGATCAGCGCGCCGTCGGGCCCGAACACGGCGGCGCAGTTGCGGTCGCGGCCGTCGCGTCCGCGCAGCACCAGCCCGGCCGTGACGAAGGCGCGATACGTCAGCGCCAGGCCCGAGAGAAAGCGCTCGGTCGGCCCGGCTTGCGGTTCGGCGATCGCGTCGGCGTTCATCGAGAACCCGGTCGCGAACATCTCCGGCAGCACGACAAGCGAGCCCGGCGGCGGGGCGTCGGCTTCCAGCAGCGTGCGGACCGTCTCGAAGTTGAGCTGCTTGTTCTCCCACGCGATGTCGTACTGGCACGCGATCACACGCATGGCGGTTGCTCCGGGCCGGGCGTCGGCGGTTCGATTCGCTTCAACGTCTCAGACAACTGATCGATGTCGTTGTCGGTCAGGTCGGCGCGCAGTGACAGACGCACGCGCGAGGTCCCCGCGGCCACCGCGGGCGGGCGGATCGCCACGGCGAAGCACCGCGACCCTTCCAGCCGTCGGGCCAGCGAGAGCGCCGCGGCCTCTTCCCCGCAGATCAGCGGGACGATCGGCGTGACCACGCGCGTCGGCGGCATCGGCCAGCCACGCGCCGCCAGCAACTGCCTCACTCGTTCGGCGAGCGTCACCACCCGCTCGCGCCGCCACGGCTCGTCGCGGATCACGTCGATCGCCGCGTCGATCGCCGCGGCCTGCATCGGCGTCGCCCCGGTCGAAAAGATGAACGGCCGCGCCCGGTTCACGACCGCCTCGATCACGATCGGCGACGCGGTGACGATCCCGCCCAGACCGCCCAGCGCCTTGCTCGCCGTGCTGATGATCACGCCGACGCGGTCGCTGACGCCCTGCCGCTCGCAGAGCCCGCGTCCGTGTTCGCCGAGCACGCCCGTGCCGTGCGCCTCGTCCACGATCAGCGTCGCGCCGAAGCGGTCGCACAGGTCGCACAGCCGGGGCAGGTCGGCGACGTCGCCGTCCATCGAGAAGACGCTGTCGGTGACGACGAAGGCGCGTGGCGCATCGGTCGGCGATCGATGGTCGGCGGCGCTGGTCGTGTCGCCGGGTTCACCCGTGCGCGGTCGGCGCGCCCACCGCTCGAGCAGGCGTTCGAGCCGATCGTACCCGAGGTGCGGGAAGACGCGGACGGTGGCGCCGCTGGCGCGGGCGGCGTCGATCAGGCTGGCGTGGCACAGCTTGTCGAGCAGGACGGTGTCCCCGGGTCGGGCCAGGGCGGTGAGCGTGGCGAGGTTCGCCATGTAGCCGGTGGGCAGCAGCAGGGCGGCGTGGTGTTCGTCACCGTGCTTGAACGCGGCGAAGCGGGCCTCGACGGCGGCGTGGAGGGGCGTGTGACCGCTGACCAGCCGACTCGCCCCGGCGCCGACGCCGTAGCGTTCGGTCGCGCCCACGGCCGCGGCCTTGACCGCCGGATGCCCGCTCAGGCCGAGGTAATCGTTGCTCGCGAGGTTGAGCAGTCGGCGACCGTCGACATCGGCGTAGGGACCGTCCGTCTCGACGACGCGCAGCGTTCGCCGCCGGTCGCGGCGGTCCAGCTCGGCGAGCGACGAGGCGATCGCCTGCTCGAAAGAGGGCGGCGAAGCGGGCATCGCGCCCGTCGCGTCGGTGGTGGAGGGGCTTGCCGGCATGACCGTGATGCAGGATAGCCGCGTCGGGGTCGGCCCGCGGCGCGGGCGGTTCGGCCGAGCCGCGCGACCGCGGTGGCTCAGAGCGCCTCGCGCTGCTCGCCGGCGGCGGCGTCCTCCATCGAGTCGGCGGTGAGGGTCTGCTTCATCAGCCGGCCGACCTTGAACTTGACGGTCCGTTTGGGCGGGACCCAGACCTCCTGCAAGGTCTTGGGATTCTGGGCCTTACGGGCGCGTCGCTGCTTGACCTCGAAGACGCCGAAGTCCCGGAACTCCAGGCGGTTGCCCTTGCCCAGCTCGATGATCATGCTGTCGAGGAAGCTCTGGACGATGCGCTTGACCACGACGCGTTTCTCGCCGGTGGCCAGGGCGATGTTGTCGATCAGTTCCTTCTTGGTGATGGTGGCCATGCGCGAGCCCTTGGTCACGGTGTGCGTCGGCCGGTCAGCGATGAGGCGGGCCTCAACGGTTAGCGGGTCGCCGGAGGTGCAGGCGTCAATCCCCCTTGCCCGATGCCGAGATCATTATGGGGCGGGGGCCCGGCCCCGTCAAGCCCCAAGTGCCGTCCAGACCGGAGATTAGCGACATTCTTGTGGCCGGGCCGTCCGCAGCCTACCATCCTGCGTCACCGATGAACGTCGCCGAGCTGACCATCGTGAAGTATCCCGCCGCGGTGCTGCGACGCCCCGCCGAGCCGATCGATCCGATCGACGACCGCGTCCGGACGGTCGCCGCCCGCATGATCGAGCTGATGCACCAGGCCGAGGGCGTCGGCCTCGCCGGGCCGCAGGTCGGTTTGCCCTGGCGGATCTTCGTCGCCAACCCCACGGGCGAGCCCGACGACGACCGCGTGTTCATCAACCCCAGCCTGGTCGACCCGACCAGCGAGACCGCCGCCCGCGAGGAGGGCTGCCTGAGCATCCCCTACGTCCGCGCCGAGATCACCCGCCCGGTCGGGATCACGATCCGGGCGCTGGACGAGCACGGCCAACCGTTCGAGCTGACCGGCACCGACCTGCCCGCCCGCGTCTGGCAGCACGAGACCGACCACCTCGACGGCGTGCTGATCATCGACCGCATGACGCCGATCGACCGCATGTCCAATCGGCGCCAGCTCCGCGAGCTGGAAGCGCTGGCCGGGGCGTAGGCGTTCCGGCCCGCGATCCGCGTCCCGTGTCCGGCCGTTCGGCGCAACCGGTGTCCAGCCGGTAACGTACCCGTCGATGAGACTGCTCTTCTTTGGCTCCGGTGAGTTCGGCCTGCCGACGCTCGAGGCGTTGCACGAGCGTCACGACCTGGCCGCCGTGGTCACGCAACCGGATCGGCCGGCAGGCCGAAAGCGCCGCCTGACCCCGACGCCCGTGGCCCGGTGGGCGGACGAGCACGGCGTCACGGCGATCAAGGCTGAGAACGTCAATGACCAGGCGATGGTCGAGCGTGTCGCGGCGCTGAAACCGGACGCCTCGATCGTGATCGCGTTCGGGCAAAAGCTCTCGCCGCCGCTGATCGAAGCGATGGGCCGTCTGGCGGTGAACCTGCACGGGTCGCTGCTGCCGCGGTATCGCGGCGCGGCGCCGATCAACTGGGCGATGATCCGCAACGAAAGGGTGACGGGCGTGAGCGTGATCGGCCTGGCGCAGCGGATGGACGCGGGCGAGGTGTACGCGACCGCCGAGACGCCGATCGATCCGAACGAGACGGCGGGTGAGCTGCACGATCGGGTGGCTCAGCTCGGCCCGGGCGTGGTGCTGCGCACGCTGGACGACCTTCACGCCGGCCGCCTGCAACCGATTCCGCAGGACGACGCCGAGGCGACGCGGGCGCCCAAGCTCTCGAAGGCCGACGGCACGGTGGACTTCGCCCAGCCGGCGGCGCTGGTGCGGGCGCGTGTGCACGGGCTGACGCCGTGGCCGGGTTGCCGCGTGCGGTGGTGGCGGGGCGGGCGAACGGACGTCGAGCCGAGCGTGCTGACGTTGCGTCGCGTACGGGATCGTCCAGACGAAGAACACCGTGAGGCGCCCGGCGCGGTGCTGGACGGATTTCGTGTGGCGTGCGAGCGCGGGTCGATCGAGCTGCGTGAGGTGCAGGCGCCGGGCACGAAGGTGATGTCGATCGATGCGTTCGTCGCGGGGCACCGGCTGCGCGTCGGCGACCGCCTGGCGCCGATGGAAGCCGACGCGTCGTGAATCCGCCGGCGCGCGAAGCGTGCAAAGGGGCGTGGGCCATGAGGATGATCGCGTGCGTGACGTGGCTGGCGGCGATCGCGATCGCGACGGCGGCGAGCGCCGAGCTGCGGCCGGCCGACGTGTTTCAGGACGGCATGGTGCTGCAGCGCGACCGGCCGATCCCGGTCTGGGGCGCGGCCGCGAGCCGGGCGTCGGTCACCGTCGCGCTCGGCGGGCAGCGTGTCACGGCGCGCGCCGATGAGCACGGCCGATGGCGCGCGGAGCTGCCGGCGCGCGCGGCGTCGCACGACCCCGTCCCGCTGAGGTTCGAGAGCGACGGCGTGGTGATCGAACGAGAGGCGCTCGTCGGGGAGGTGTGGCTGTGCTCGGGCCAGTCCAACATGGAGTGGCGGCTGATCAACACGGAGGACGCCGAGACGGTGATCGCGCTGGCGCGTGATCCGCACCTGCGGCTGTTCAAGGTCCCGCACCGGGCGGTCCCGGAGCCGGGGGATTCGATCGAGGCGACGTGGGAGGCGATGACGCCGGCGGTCGCGCGGGACGCGTCGGCGGTGGCGTACTATTTCGGGCGTCGGCTGCGTCGGGAGCTGGAGGTGCCGGTGGGGCTGATCCAGGCGACGTGGGGCGGCACGCCGGTCGAGGCGTGGACGAGCCTGGACGCCTTGGCGGCGTTGCCAGAGGCCGAACCACAACTGCAACGGTACAAGCAGGCCGAGCGGAACTTTGATGAGTTACACGAACGGTACCGCAAGGCGCTGGCGGAATACGAGCGGCAGCGAGCGTCGGGCACGCACGCCGGCCTGGCGCGCGACCCGGGCAACGCCGGCGAGGGCAAGGGGTACGCGCTGCCGGCGTTCGACGACCGGGCGTGGGAACGCATTGAGCTGCCGGCGCGATACGACGCGATACGATCCGACCTCGACGGCGTGGTCTGGTACCGCCGCGATGTCGAGTTACCGGACGGGTGGGCGTGGCGGCCGCTCGTGCTTGAGCTTGGCGCGATCGACGACGTAGACGTCACGTACTTCAATGGGCGGAGGATCGGCCAGACGAGCACCGACGTCGATGGTTTTGCGCGTCTGCCCCGTCGGTACGACGTTCCGGCGGACGTGGTGCGGGCGGGTCGCGCCGTCATCGCGGTGCGCGTGTTCGACTTCTATCGCGATGGCGGGTTCGTCGGAGACTCGTCACAGATGCGGTTGAGCCTGGCGCACGGAAACGGCGACAGGACGATCTCGCTCGCCGGGCCGTGGCGCTATCGCGTTGAGCACGCGCTCGACGCGGTCCCGCGCGAGCCGGGCAGTCGGCCGACCACGCCGTACGGCCCCGGGTACTACCGCGCACCGGCGCAGCTCTACAACGGCATGATCCATCCGCTGGTGCCGTACGCGATGCGCGGCGTGATCTGGTACCAGGGCGAGTCCAACGGCAACCGCCCCCACCAGTACCGTTCGCTATTTCCCGCGATGATTGAGGACTGGCGACAGCGGTGGGGCCAGGGGCCGTTCCCGTTCCTGTTCGTGCAGCTCGCCAACTTCCGCGCGGCCGTGGATCATCCGGTCGATCAACGCTGGGCGCACCTGCGCGACGCCCAGCTCCACACGCTGCGCACCGTGCCGAACACCGGCATGGCCGTGACGATCGACATCGGCGACGCCGGCGACATCCACCCGCGGAACAAGCGCGACGTCGGGGAGCGGCTGGCGCGGTGGGCGCTGGCGGACGTGTACGGCCACGGCGTGGTCAAGAGCGGCCCGCTGGTCGAAGCGGTGGAGTTTCGCGACGGGCGGGCCTATGTGTGGTTCGAGCTGTTCGGCTCGTCGCTGCGCACGCGTGACGGTGAGCGGCCCCGCGGGTTTGCGCTGGCCGGTGACGATCGCCGCTGGCACTGGGCGACGGGGCGGATCGAGGGTGACACCGTCGTGCTCGAGTCCGACGCGGTGCCGCAGCCGGTGGCGGTTCGGTATGCGTGGGCGGACAACCCGGAGCGGGCGAATCTCGTCAACGCCGAGGACCTGCCGGCGTCCCCGTTCCGCAGCGATGACTGGCCCGGTGAGGCCGACGACCACACGCGCTGATCTGCCTGCGGCTCGGGCGCCGGCGCGGGTCTCGCGGCGATCGCCGCGGCGGTGTGATTTCAGGCCGGAACGGCGGCACGCTCGCGGCAGAGCTGCGCCAGCGCGTCGCAGGCGTAGCTCACGTCGGCGGGGGTCAGGAACGGGCCGAAGCTCAGCCGCGTCGTCCCGCCGAGCGCGTGTGTGCCGATGGTCTGATGCGCCAGCGGCGCGCAGTGGATGCCGGCGCGGGTGAGGATGCCGAAGCGGTTCTCGAGCTCGTCGGCCAGCGCCTGCGGCTGGAGGTGCTCGTTTTCGTGATCGATGCGAACGGAGAAGACGCCGCAGCGGTGCTCGACGCCCCGCGGTCCGTAGAAGCTCAGGCCGGGCAGGTCTTCGCGGTTGGTTTCAACGTAGTTGACGAACGTGCGGATCAGCTCCAGCTCGTGCGCCCAGACCGCGTCCACGCCGCGGTCGAGGATCCACCGCACACCCTCGGAGAGGCCGATGATGCCGATCGCGTTGTGGCTGCCCCTATTGAGCTTATCCTGAACTTTTTTTGTGCATAGCTCTCCGCAAGCATGGTGAACTCCCTGCCTTCTGATTTACCGTGCGCAAGGAACTGCCTGTTTTTTTCTCCGAACTTGTGAACTTTTATCTTCTCAAAAACATGCTCTTTCTTTTTCTTCCCGTCATAAAAATAACCCCACGTCGCAAAGTTCTTGCTAAGCCTTGAGAGCTTCAGGTGCGGCTGGAGGAAGCTCATTACTGACTTGTCCGCAAAGCATATCCTTCCCCAGTACCAGGGAACGCTTGGAAGCGGCGCGGTTATCACGACTTTTTGAAGATAGCCCTGGCCCTTGAACGGCGATCCCCTGAGTTTTCCTGAAAAATCAACGAGCAGGTTGACATTACCGAAGC
>CAYSIX010000061.1:0-18414 GCA_964431205.1 uncultured Phycisphaeraceae bacterium | reverse complement strand
TCCCGAGATGATGGACGGCCGGGTCAAGACCCTTCACCCGAAGGTGCACGGGGCCCTGTTGGCCCTGCGCGACCGTCCGGCCCACGCCGAGGCGATGCGCACCCACGCGATCGACCCGATCGATCTGGTCTGCGTCAACCTGTACCCCTTCGAGCGAACCGTCGCCGACCCGGCCGTCGTTGAGGAAGAGGCGATCGAGCAGATCGACATCGGCGGGCCGAGCATGATCCGCAGCGCCGCGAAGAACCATCGCTACGTCGCCTGCGTCACCGAACCGGCCCAGTACGACCGGGTGAGCAACGATCTGGAAGCGAACCGCGGGAGCACGAGCCTGGGCCTGCGCCAGACCCTGGCCGCGGCGGCGTTCCAGCGCACCGCCGCCTACGACGCCGCCATCGCCGCCTGGATGGCCCACCGCTGGAACACCGCCGCGACCGACTGATCGCTGCCGTCGTGGCCGCGCACAAGTCCCGACGCGGCCATCCCACCCGATTGCCAAGACATCGTGCGACCGCCGCTGGCACCCATCGCCCCCGCACTTGCGGCGCACTACACTGAGCCCCAGCCCTCGCATGGCCGGCAGGATCAGCGCCATGGCACCTCTAACTCGCGTGACGTCGACGACCGGACCTCCGCCGCACACGCCGGCGGACGACGCGACCCGACGCGCGACGACGATCAGCGGTCCGTCGAGCGCGGCCCCATCGGCCCGCACTATCAGCGCGCCGCGCTGGTCGCGCACGATCGGCACCCCGCCGCGCCGACGCGACCGGATGCTGATGTGGCTCATCCTGCTCGCGTTGCTGGGCCTGGCCTGCTTCCCCGTGCTGACGGAGCTGAACCGGCCCGTGCCCCGCGCGGGTCTGGAAGCGGACGCGTTGGCGCGGGGGGTCGAGACGTGGCGGGACGCCGACCGCCGCGCCGAACCCCCGTGGCGGTTGTCGTGGTGGACGCCGAGGACACAGGGGCAGGCGAGCTTCGCCGAGCCGCCCGGCCACACGTGGCTGCTGCTGCTGGCGTTCGAGACGCTGGAGACCGAGCAGGCGACCCCGGGCGTGCTGCGGCACCGGGCGCGGTGGGTGTCGGTGGCGATGGGGCTGATGACGATCGCCGCGGTGTTCTGGTGCGGAGTCTCGATCGGGGGGGTGATGCCGGCGGCTATGGGGGCGCTGGTGCTGCTGTCGTGTCCGGCGATGGTGCTGGTCTGGCGGTGGGCAGGGCCGCAGGCGGCGCAGATCGGGTGGGTGACGCTGAGCATCGCCGCGGCGTTGTGGGCCCAGCGTCTGCTGCGGCCGGCGTCGTCGCTGCTGCGGCAGGGGCTGGGCTGGACGCTGTGCGGCCTGGCGCTGGGCATGGCCATGCTGACCGCCGGGTTCATCGCGCTGCCGCTGGTCATCCTGCCGCTGCTGGCGATCCTCATGCTGTGCCCGAACCGACCGAGCCACCTGGTCGGCCTGATCGCCGCGACGTGCCTGGCTATGGTCGTGATCGCGCCGTGGGCGATCCACATCCACGAGCACGAGCCGACCGCCTGGCAGCGCTGGATCGCCCCCTTCGCGGCACCGCTGGAACGGTCCTGGGCCAGCCACGCGGCCGTCGTCGGCCACCGTCTGCTCTGGCTTCTGCTGCTGCTGGCGCCGTGGACGCTCTGGCACGCCGCCTCGCTCGTTCAGCCGTTCAGCACCTCCAGCGCCGGGATCCGCCAGCGGATGTTCATCGGCTGGACGTGGACGATCTGCACGGCGGTGGTCGTGCTCACCGAACCGGCGACCGAGCGCACCGCCGACGTGCTGTACATCGTCCCGCCCGCGTGCATGCTGATGGGCCAACTGTTTCGTCGATACGCCGACCTCTCCGGCGAGGGTCGGCACGCGCGGACGTGGCGGGTGCTCCGCTGGCTGCACATCGCGATGTTCATGATCGTGTCGGTGCTGCTGCCGGCGGCGATGCTGTTCGAGGACCGGCTCGTGGCCGAGGGTTGGCTGCCGCGACGGCTGGCGGCGCCGATGCCGTGGGTGTTCTGGGCCGGCCTGGGCACGGCGCTGGTGGGTCTGAGCGGGCTGAGCGCCCGGTTCGCCATTCGCCACTACCCTGCCAAGACGCTGGTGTGCTGGGCGACGTGGGTCGCGGTGCTGGTGGGCGTGGCGGCGATCCCGCTGGCGCGCGGCCCGCTGGGGCAGGACCCCCAACTGGCCGAGCCGCCCGCTTCCGTTGACCGACACCCCGCCCGCACCCCGGTCGAGGTGACGGGCGCCGCCGCCCAACGCGACCCCTGACACCGCCGGGAGTTTCCATCGCATGCGATCGGTCCTGCGCATCCTCGACGCCAACGCCAACCGTGCCCGCGAGGCCCTGCGCGTCATGGAAGAGGCGGCTCGCTTCCTGCTCGACGACGCGGCGCTGTCGCGCGAGCTCAAGACGCTGCGGCACGAGCTGGCCGAGCGCCTGCGGGTGATCCCGTCGCTGGAGCTGCACCGCGACCCGCCGGGTGACGTCGGCACGACGATCCACACGGCTTCGGAGCGGGGCCGGCAGGGTGCGGCCGAGGTCGCCGTCGCCGCGGGCAAGCGGCTGACGGAGGCGTTGCGCGCGATCGAGGAGTACGGCAAAACGCTGGGCGATGACGCACTGCCGGCGCAGATCGAGGCGATGCGCTACCGCGCCTACGAGCTGGAGCGTCGGCTGCACGCGTCGCTGGGCGCGGGCGTGGCGCGTCAGTGGCGGCTGTCCCTGCTCCTGACCGAGTCGCTGTGCACGCACAAGCCGTGGCGGGCGGTGCTCGGTGAGGCGTTGGATGTGGGCGTGGACTGCGTGCAGGTGCGGGAGAAACAGATGGAGGCGGCGGAGCTGCTGGCGCGGTGTCGCGAGGCCGTGGCGCTCTGCCGGGGTCGGGCGACGGTGATCGTCAACGATCGCGTGGACGTGGCGCTGGCGGCGGGCGCCGACGGGGTGCACCTGGGCCAGGCCGACCTGCCGTGTGCTGAGGCTCGCAGGCTGGTCGGGCGGCGGCTGCTGATCGGCGTGAGCACGTCGGCGATCGAGGAGGCACGGCGTGCCAAACATGACGGCGCCGATTACTGCGGCGTGGGTCCGATGTTCACGACAACGACCAAACACAAAGACGTGATCGTCGGCCCCGAGTACCTGCGGGCGTACCTGGCGTGGGGCGGTCTGCCGCACCTGGCGATCGGCGGGATCAAGGCAGCAAACGTGGGTGAGCTGGTCGAGGCGGGCGTGCGCGGCGTCGCGGTCAGCTCCGAGGTCTGCGGCGCCGCGGAACCGGGTCGCGCCGCGGCCGAGCTGTTGCGCCGGCTTCCGGAACCGAGCGACGCGGTCGCGTGAGCGGTGAGGCTCAAACGCGAGCGGCGGCCTGGGCGCTGCCGGGCGACTGCGGTGAGCCGACCAGGTCCGCGTTGGTCTTGAACCGCTCCAATGCCTTGAGCAGTTGCTCCATCTGCTGGACGGGGTGCATGTTCAGCAGGCGTCGGCGCAGGGCGGTCATGGTGGTCAGCTCGTGCTCGCTGAGCAGCAGGTGCTCCTTGCGGGTCCCTGAGCTGGCCAGATCGATGGCGGGGAAGACGCGCTGCTCGGCGATCTTGCGGTCCAGGACCATCTCCATGTTGCCGGTGCCCTTGAACTCCTCGAAGATGACCTGATCGCCGCGGCTGCCGGTGTCGATCAGCGCGGTGGCGACGATGGTCAGCGACCCGCCCTCCTCGAAGTTGCGTGCGGCGCCGAACAGTTGCTTGGGCACGGCCAGGGCGCCGGCGTCGAGCCCGCCGCTGAGCGTTCGCCCCGTGCCCTGCAGGTGCGGCGCGGTGTTGAACGCGCGGCCGAGGCGGGTCAGCGAATCGAGCACGACCACGACGTCCTTGCCCTGCTCGGCCCATCGCCGGCAACGGTCGATCGCGAGGATCGCCAAGCCCACGTGGCGCTCCGGCGGGTGGTCGTTCGAGCTGGCCCAGACGGTGCAGGGCACGTTGCGGCGGAAGTCGGTCACTTCCTCGGGCCGCTCGTCGATGAGCATGGCGATCGTGATCACGTCCGGGTGGTTGCGTTCGAGGGCGGAGGCGATGTTCTGAAGGATGGTGGTCTTGCCGGCCTTGGGCGGCGAGACGATCATGGCGCGCTGGCCGCGGCCGAGCGGGCAGAACAGGTCGATCAGCCGGCAGGCGGGCGGGCAGCCGGGGTATTCGAGCGTCAGCCGCGGCTCGGGGTCGATCGTGGTCAGGTTCTCGAACTTGCGGCGCTGGGCGAAGCGCTCGGGCGGTTCACCGTCCACCGACAGGACCCGCGTGACGCGCAGCGCCTGCGGCGAGACCGCGCCGAACTTCGTCTTCGTCTTGGCCTTGCGGCCCTTCTTGCCGTGGGCCTGGCGCTGGTGGTTCTGCCCGCCGATGGGTTTTCCCAGCTCGACCTCGATCTCAACCCCGCTGCGCAGGCCGAGCTGTTCGATCAGCGGCTTGGGCACCACCGGGTCAAGCGGGCTGGCCTCGTACGTGCCGTTCAGTTGACGGACGCGGCCATCCGGGCGATGGCTGATTTCCAGGATCCCTTTGGTTTGTGGCATGGCAGGTCAGATATTGGGCGCCCGACCCGGACGCGGACGGCGTCAGGGCGATCGGACGACCGGGGCACAATCCGTGAAGCGCGGGCGTCGGTACGGTCCGCTCCGCCCCAACGCCGTAAACCTGTCCCCTGCTCGGAGACGCGAGCCAACCGCCTGGTTCGCCGCTCGAAGGTCTCTTACCCCTACTCGGAAGCGTCGTCTGGCCGTCAACGACACGCCATCGACCACATCCTATCGGACAAAAGCGAAGTCACCCTCCCGGGTGAGCCGTGGCTGGCGATCGGCGTCAGCGCCTTGCCGCGGCCGTCGGCTCGTTCAATCCACCACCATCTTACCCCGATCCGCGATCGTCCGCCAGCCGAACGCCAACGCAAAACACACCGAGAGCACCGCCACGATGCACGGCCCGCTGCTCAGGTACCCCAGCTCCAGGCTCAGCAGCAGCCCGCCGACCGTCCCGCTCAGGCCCACCCCCACCGCCGCCAGCAGCACTCGGCTCAGCCGCTCGCTCAGCAGCGTCGCCGTCGCCCCGGGGATCACCAGCAGCGCCGAGGCCAGGATGATCCCCACCAATCGAATCGACATCACGATCGTCAGACTCAAGACCACCAGCAGCAGGTAATACAGCCAGCGTGTCGGCACCCCGAACACGCGTGCCGCCGCCTCATCGAACGTGAAGAACACCATCTCCTTGAACAGCCCCGCCAGCAGGACGATCACCGCCAGGCTCAACGTCACCGCCAGCCACATCTGTGTCCGCGTGATCTGCCACAGCCCCCCGAAGAGCACCTCGTGGAACCCGATCGTCTGCGTGCCCGGGCCGATCCACTGCCGGTACCACGCCACCGTCCGCAGGTGCTGGCTCAGGTCGGTCAGCAGCACGCCCAGCGCCATGGCCGCGGCCAGCAGGACCCCGATCGCCGTGTCCGGCTCGACCGCCCGCCGACGCGAGAGCACCCCGATCAGCAGCGCCGCGCCCACGCAGAACGCCAGCACCACCGCGTCCAGCCGCGCTCCGACCCCGAGCCCCAGAAAGATCGCCAGCCCCACGCCCCCGAACCCCGCGTGGCTCACCCCCTGACCGATGAACGCCATGCGCTTGAGCACCACCGGCACCGACAGCAGCGAGCACAGCGTCCCGATCGCCACCGCCGCCGCCAGCCCCTGCCGGGCCCACGCGAACTGTTCCAGCATCTGCACGGCCTGCACGCGGCCAGTATAGACCGTCCCGCTCCGATCGCGTCATTCACGGCTCAACCCAACGCCGCGTCCGCGCCCTGGTGGCCGGCCAGCACGCGCTCTAGCCCGTTCTCGAAGTATCGCCGCACCTCTCGCGGGCTCAACGCCGCGGACGCGCCCGGCTCACCGGTCGGCCCGCCCGACGCCGTCACGCGCGGCGCACGTCGGTCCACGTGCGCCGGCCCGGGCGTGTCGAACAACACCCACCGCGCGATCCACGCCCGATACGTGCGCACCGCTTCACGCGAGCCCGGCGCCTGATACAGGTTCCGCTGCTCCAGCGGGTCCTTGGCCAGGTCAAACAAACGCGAGTGCGCCGCGTTGCGCGCCAGCAGCAGCTTCACCCGCTCCGAGCGAGCCATGTATGTGCCCGCCCGGTCCTGGGCGAACACCATCTGGCGGCCGACCGCCGGGTCCAGCAGGTTGAACCCGTGCATGGTCGCCGGCCGCGACACGCCCGCCGCGTGCGCCACCGTCGCCGCCACGTCCACGTGACTGACCAGCGGCGCGTGCCGCCGCCCACGATCGACCGCCTCGGCGTGCGGCGGCTTGACCAGCAGCGGCACGCGAACCAGCGGGTCGTACATGTGGTTCTGTCGGCCCAGCAGGTGGTGAAAGCCCAGGTACTCGCCGTGGTCCGACGTGAACACGATCAGCGTCTGATCGAACAGGCCCTTCTGCTCGAGCAGGTCGAGCAGGCGGCCGACCTCCGCGTCGATCTGACTGATCAGCCCGTAGTAGTGCGCCATGACGCGGCCCAGCGCGTCAGCGTCGAGTTGCTCGTGAGCGAACCGGCCCTCGTGGTAGGCCAGGTCGCCCGCGGCCACGGCGTCCTGCCACCCCGCCAGCGGCTCCATGTTCTGCGGGCGGTACATGTGCCGCCACGGCGCCGGGGGATCGAACGGCGGGCGCGGCTTCGAGAAGCTGACCAGCAGCAGGTGCCCGCCTTCGGTCCACCGCTCCAGCTCCGCCTGCGCCCTGGTGGCGATCCACGACGTGACGTCCCAAGGCGGCGACAGCGGGTTCGCCACCGCGCCGAAGTTCTGCTCGTAGCCGGCCGGCATCCGCTCCCGCCACCCCGGCGCGTGCGCCATCAGGTCCACCGCGTCCACCAGCCCCTGATCCATCAGCTCACGGTGGTAGTGGTCCTCGTAGCGGGTGTCGGGGTCGTGCTCGGCCAGGGAAAGCCGCTCGAATCCGACGTCGAGGCAGGTCGGTGTGAACTGAAGCCGACCGACCGCGGCGGTGTGATAGCCGGCCTTCTTCAGAGCGTCCGGGAACGTTCCGACGGCGGGGATCGGGGTGCTGCGGTTGGTCAGGCCGCGGTGCTCGTGCGGGTACACGCCGCTGAGCAGCGAGTACCGCGCCGGCGCGGAGGTGGGCATGACGCAGAACGCGTTCTCGAACACGATGGACTGCGTCGCGAGGCGGTCGAGGTGCGGCGTCTGAATCTGACGGTTGCCGTAGCAGCCCAGGCAGTCCCAACGGAGCTGATCGGCCAGGAGGATGAGCACGTTGGGCGGCGTCGAGGCGGACTTCGAGCGGCGGCGTGGTGTTGGCAACAGATGCTTCATGGTCGGTCGTGACACAGTCTAGCCGTCGCCGTCGGATGGCGCGACCGTGCCCCCACTCGACCATGGTGCGGGGTAGCGTCGCCGTGGCGGACCGGGCCCGGCCGCGTGGCGGAGCGTTTCACGCGGCCCGGGCGGCGCGCCCCGACGACGGGCGCGCCGGCGCGTTGGCGGTTTCGGCGGATTCCGCGGCCACCACCCGCTGCGCGATCACGATCTGCGGCTGATCCATCGCCTCCGCGGTGGGCTGGTTGGCCACCTGCCAGGCGCCCGAGGCGCGCAACTGAGCCGTCAGCTCGTGCGGCAGATAGCGGTGCTGGTCCGTGATCCCGAACAGGTGCTCGACGCGGGGCCAGGCCGCCACGATCGTGATCCATCCGCCCGGCCGCGTGAGCCGGTACGCCTCACGCAGCAGCGCGATCGGGTTGTCGTGACGTTCGAGCTGGTCGATCAGCAGCACGAGGTCGGCCTGCTGGCTGGGCAGGGGCACCCGGCGGGCGTGGGCCTGGCGGACGATCCGCGGCGCATCGCCCGGGTATTGCTGACGCGCGACGCACTGCTCGGCCAGCGCGGTGTTCGCCGCCGATCGATCGACGCTGATGCATGGCAAGCCTCGCTTGGCCAACACGTGCGCCAGCAACCCCGAGCCGCCGCCGAGGATGACCGTCGGCCCGTTCAGCTTCGCCTGCCGCACGACCTCGGTCGTCAGGGCGGCGCGGAAGTCGATCGCCTGACGCACCGACTCGTCCCGGGCGTACCGCTGCCAGTCGCTGTCCTCGATCCGGACCGCGTCGCGATCACTCGCATCAGCATCGCGTGACACCGGCAGGGCGAAGACGCGTGCGTTCCACAGCAGGGGCGTGCCCGCGTACCGCTCGCGCACGGCGTCGAGGTCGGGCGACAGCCGATCGAATCCCCACTTGCGCTGGAACGTGTCGAGCGTGTAGCGCACGCCCTCGGCGGTATCCGCCTCGGTCGCCCGCGCGCCGCGCAACCCGTGCCGATGCACGTACTCGATCTGTGGGATCGCGATGCATGACCAGCCCTTGAGCCGCGCACGCAGGCCGAAGTCGATCGTCTGCCCGCGCAGCAGGTCTTCGTCGAACCCGTTGAGGTCGTCGAACACGGCCCGCCGGCAGCAGTAGAAGCAGCCCATGACGTGGTCGCACTCGATCGGCTGTCGGGCGGCGTCACGGGGCAGACCGGCGGCGATGTGGTGGTAGCCCTTGGGGTGCAGGACCCAGTCGCCGAACGCGTGGATCCGCCCGTCGGGCCGTAGCTGCTTGGGACCGACGACACCCAGCCGCGGCGGCGCGTGGTCGAACACCTCGCACAGCAACGCGGCCCACCGCGGCGTGAGCATCTGCGTGTCGCCGTCCAGCCTCACGAGGATCTCGCCTGACGCTTGGCGCGCCAGCACGTTGGACGTTCGCGCCAGCACGCCGCAGTGCTCGGCCTCGATGAGCGTGAGGAACGGCTGGCCGCCGCGCCAGGTCCGACGCGACCACTCGCGCAGCGTCGTGAGGCTGTCGTCGCTCGAGCCGTCGTCGTAGGCAATGATCTCGAGCGGGGTGGGGTCTTCGGCAAGCGTCTCGTGCAGCGATCGCAGCAGGTCGCCGATCAGGTCGACCCGGCCATCGCACGAGGACGCGCGGCCGTTGTTGAAGTTGGGGATGAGGATCGAGACGCGCGGGGTGGAACGGCTCATGGCGGTGTTATCGGCCGAGTGGGCGGGAGGGCTGTAGCGGCAGCACGCACGGTGGCGGGTTTCGGACCGCGTCGCGGCGCGTGCCCGGCGGACCGAAGCTGGGGGGTCCGCGCAATGAGAGAGGCGGCCCGTTTCCGGACCGCCTCTCGCTGGCGTTGGGAGGATGGATCGTCCTGAACCTAACCGAGCAGCGCGAGGATGTTGTTCGGCTGCGAGTTGGCGATGGACAGGACGTTGGTGGCGGCGGCGACGAGCACCTGGTTGCGCGCGAGGTTGGCGGTCTCCTCGGCGAAGTCGGTGTCGCGGATGACGGACTCGGCGGCGCTGGTCGATTCGAGCGCCGAGCCGAGCACGTTGATCGTCGAGCCGACGACGCGGCTCTGGAAGGAGCCGAGCCGACCCCGCAGGGACGAGACCTGGTCGATGGCCTTTTGCACCACGCGGCCGGCCTGGGTGACGTTGCCGTTGACGATGTTGTTGTCGCCGCCGGAGCGGAGCGTGCTGAGCCGGCCCAGGGTGTTGTTGCCGAGGTTGCGCGCCGCGACGGCCGGCAGGCCCAGGGCGACGGTGTTGGCCAGGTTGACCTCGGTGCCGAGGTTGAACTTGGCGCCGCCGCCGGTGATCTGGAAGGCGGCGGTGTTGCCGAGGGTGTTGAACAGCGTGCCCGAGAGCGTGAAGCTGACGGCCAGCTCGGCGGTGTTGATGCTGACGCTGCGGCCGTCACCACGAGCCTGGATGCCGTTGACCACGGCGTTGACGTCCTGTCCGGCGTCGCGGACGGTCGTGGAGGCGGCCGCGGTGAAGGTCGACTCGGCGGCCGCGGACCGGATCGTGTTCTCGTCGGTGGCGCAGAGGGCGTAGATGCCCTTGCCGCCGCCGTCGAGGCCGGCCTCGTCGTTGACGGTGACCGACACGAACGCGTCCGATCCGTATTCGGTGGATTTCAGCAGCACGCCGGTGCCGTTGACGGCCGCGGAGACGCCGGTGACGTCCTTGAACCCGTTGATGTTGGTGACGATGTCGGCCACGGCGGTGCCCGAGCCGAAGCTGAACTGCTGGGCGCCGTCGGTGCCGGCGAGCTCAAAGACGAAGGTGGCCGAGGCGTTGGTCAGGTCGAGCTGGCCGCCGGTCGAGAGGAACAGGCCGGCGTGCTGGGCCGACTGCGTGACGATGGTATTGACCGTGATCGACTCGCCCTCGGGGACCTGAGCGCCGGCGACCTCGATGTCGGTCACGTTGGCATTGACCGCGCTGAGGGTGAAGTCGAAGTTGCCGTTGAGCAGCTTGGTGCCCTGGAAGCTGGTGACGTTGGCGATGCGGTCGATGGTCGAGAGGATGTTATCGATCTGAGTCTGGTTCGCCTCGCGTTCCTCATCGGAGAAGGCGGCCTCGGAGGCGGTCTGGCCGACGAGACTCTGCAGCTCGAGCAGCAGGTTGTTGACCTCGGCCAGGCCGGACTCGGCGATGTTGACTACCTGCTCGGCGCGTTCGGCGTTGACCAGAGCCGAGTCGATGCGAGACCGCTCGGCGCGGAGCTTCTCGCTGGCGATCAGGCCGGCGGGGTCGTCGCCGCCGCGGTTGATCCGCGAGCCGGTCGCCAGCCGCTCGAGCGTCTTGCTCAGGTTCTGGTTGTTGGCCTCCAGGTTTCGCTGTGCGATCAGCGCTCCGACGTTGAGATTGATTCGACTCATGGTGGACCATCCTCATCCCGCCACGGCTCAAACAGGAGACGGTGAGACGGCGGACGCTCGCGCATCGATCGCCGCCGGGTGGGCCGTCGCCCGCTGACCGGACACGCGCGGACCGGCGCACCGGCCCGCGAACCCCTGATGTCACCCTGTCGAGTCGATCTGCCCGCCACGACGCGCGCCGCGGGCCCGAGCTCCGGCAGGGCCGAGTGACGGTTTTCACCGTCCCCGTCGTTCCGCCGGCCCGGCTTTCGCCCCTCCCAGAGCGATGTGCCGAGCGCCGCCTCCGGCACACGCCGGCGACGGCAACGTTGTGATCGTCCCGCCCACCGGCGCGGATCAACCCCTTCGCCTGTCAAAAATCAGATTCCGTCCCGTCGCGCCCGTGCCGCCGCTACCGCCCGCGCCGCCCGCGCAGACGGCCTTGCTCAGCCCGCACACGTCGCACATCCGGTCGCCGCGCGCCCTTGGCCCGTGCCGCCCACGCGCGCAGCGATCGCCCGACGCCAGCGCCAAACGCCCGTGCTCGCGTTCGCGTTCGCGATTCAGATGATCTGTCGCCCCCGGCCCCGCGACACGCTACGGCCGATGCCGCGAACTCTCGATGTCCCGGATGTACGCCTCCGTCCGGTCCAGCTCACGCTTGAGGTGGCGAACCCGCAGCAGGCTCTTGACCCGCGTGATCAGCTCGAGCTTGTTCACCGGCTTGGTCACGAAGTCGTCCGTGCCCGACTCGACGCCGCGCTCGATGTCGCCCAGCTCGTTAAGCGCGGTCACCATCATGATCGGGATGCCGCGGGTCTGCGGATCTTCCTTGAGCTTGCGGCAGACCTCGAAGCCGGACATCCGCGGCATCATGACGTCGAGCAGGATCAGGTCCGGCGTCGGGCGGTCGGGGTCTTCGATCAGCTCGATCGCTTCGACGCCGTCGTGAGCGGTCATGATCCGGCACGGCAGGGCGTCCAGATAAGCCTGCAGCAGCTCGACGTTCTGCTCGTTGTCATCCACGATGAGGATGACCGAGCTTTCGAGATTGACCGGCGGATCGGCCTCGGGCGCAGGGCTGGGCCCGGGCGCCGTGGGATCGGGGCGATGGCCCGAGGCGGCGTCGGCACGACGCGGATCGTGGCCGGCCTGCTCGGCCAGGGATCGGGACAGTTCAGCGTTCATGGTGGGCCTCGTCTTGGTGGAGAGCGGCCTGGGCCAGGCGTCGGCGGAGCCGCCGCAGGTGCCGGTCGGTCGTCCGGTCCAGCCGTCGGTCAAGCGCGTCGAGGTCATCCGGCTCATCGACGTCCATCCACCGCGGCAGCGACGCCAGACGCACCGCCTCGGCGCGGGCCGCCTCACAGGTCTGATGGTACACGCCGGGGGTGCCCCAGTCGATGCCGCGGAGCAAGCCGGGTCGGTACGCCCGGGCCGCCAGCGTCCAGTACCCGCCGTCCTCGGTCGGCCCGATCAACGCCTCGGCCCGGGCCAGCTCCGCCGTCGCCGCCCGCAGCCATTCCACCGGCACGTCCGGGCTGTCCGTGCCCAGAAACGCCACCCGACCGCTGCCAACCGCCTGCCAGACCCGCGCCATCCGCTGGCCCAAGTCGCCCCCGCCCTGGTCCACCACCGCCTCGGGCGACGGCAGGTCCGCACCGACCGCGGCCGCAAACCCCGCCCAGGCCGACGCCCCACCCTCCAGCGCCAGCACCAGCGCCGCCTCGCAGTTCGCCCGCACGCGGTGCAGCACGCACTCGGTCATCGCCGCGTGCACCCGCGCCGCCCCCGCCGCCGTCCAACGCCCGATCAGGCGGGTCTTGACCCGACCCGGGACCGGCGTCTTGGCCATGACGATCATCGCCGCTTTCACGCCAACCTCCGCCGCCCCGACCCCGGCGGTGCACCGGCCTCGCTTTCGGGGCGTCGCCGCCGCCTCGCCCAAGCCGACGCCGGCTTGTCCGGGCCCGTCAAGCTGTTATAGTTCCGCACCCAGCTTTTCCCGATCGTCCACCAAGCTAGCCCATGAGCCCGAACCCCGCCACGTACACGCCCCGACGCCCTTGGGAAGACCGCTGGAACCAGCCGACCGAGCCGCAGTTGCTCGAGCCGATCGGCGAGCAACACCACAAGTATTTTGCCCACCTCATGCAGTTGCTCGACCAGTTCGAAGGGGTGCGCCGGACCGTCGTCTGGTACGGCCGCTCGTGGCGGTGGACGATTCAATACGAGGTCTACGATGCCGAGGGCAGGTCGCTCGGGGTGCTGGCGTACATCATCCCCCGGCCGGAAAGCCCGCAGATCTGCATCAGCCTGACCGAAGCGCAGGTCGCCAAGCTGCCGATGCGCCGCCTGAACCGTTACATCCGCGACGGGATCCAGGCCGCCAAGGCCGCCGTCACCACCCACTGGGCCACCTGGTCGCCCACCGCCATGACCGAGGCCGAGCAGCTCCACGACCTGCTCAAACGCAAGCACAAGTTCCTGACCGCCCCGGGTGATCCGGACTCCAACGGCTCGCCGAGCGGCTGAGCCGTCGCAACCGAAGCCGAGCCCGGAGAACGAACCCGCGGTCGGATAAGATGCAGCTTCCGCGTTGCGACCACGACCTCGAACCCACTCGCCCATCCCTATTCTGAATCCGCTTCACCGCCGCTGACCCGACCTGTCACTGCGCTGAGGTTTCGTGCCGGTTGATTCTGGCGACGTCGCCGTCGAACGGCCGATAAGCCCGACAGTCACCACGGCCCACCAGACACCGAGCTTGTCGTGCGCCCATGCGAATCGCCCTCTCGTATCCCAAGTCTGGTCGAACCTGGCTGCGGTTCATGATCGATGACTACCTCGTGCGCCTGCACGACCTGCGCTGCGACCACGTCTTTCAGGCCGAGGAGCAACTCCGCCAGGTCTGCCCGATCGAGTGGACGCACCTGACCGCGGCGATGGTCATGCGTCGGCCCTACTGGGCGATGGGACCGATGAGCGTCCGCGGGGCCGAAGCCGCGCCGTGGCTGCTGCTCGCCCGAGACTTCCGTGCCACGCTGGCCTCGGCCTACTTTCAGGCGCGCGACCGGATCCGCGTCTTCCAGGGCACGCCGAGCCAGTTTCTCCGCGATCCGCGCTACGGCGTGATCAAGCTCGTGACCTTCTACAACCTTTGGGAGCTGGAGCTGCGCCCGCAATTGAAGCGGGCGACCGTGTTGACCTACGAAGCCATGCAGGCCGATCCCGCCGACGCCCTGGGCCGCGCGATCGAAGCACTCGACCTGCCGCAGGAACCTGACCTGGCACGCGCCGTCGCCGCCGAGGCCACCTTCGACCGCATGAAGCGGCTCGCCACGACGCCCGCCTACGCCGGCACCGTCCTGGCGCCCACTGACCCCAGCCGACCACAGACCCACAAGGTCCGCAGCGCCGGCCGCGACGCTGCCACCCTCTTCGCCGACGAAGACCTCGCCTACATCGATCGCGTCGCCAACGATCTGCTGGTCAACAAGGAGGCCCCGTATTACCGGCCCCACGGGAGCCGGGCCGACGACGCGACCCGCCCCGCCGTCGGCCACGCCGCCTGAACCGCCACGCCGCAGGAGCAACCCCCCATGACCCTCGCGACCACCGAATCGACTTACCGCGACAAGCTAGAACGCGTCGCTGACGTCCTCGAACGCCAACTGTTCTTCGTCGTCGGCTGCCAGAAGTCCGGCACGACGTGGGTCCAGCACATGCTCAACGGCCACCCGCAGGTGCGCTGTCACGGCGAGACCTATCTCGCCGCCCTGCTGCTGCCGCTGATGCAGCAGCTCATCCAGCAGCACAACAGCCACCAGAAGGCCGGCGAGCTCGGCCTGCTGACCCGTGATGAGTTTCAGACGCTTTATGCGACCGCCGGCGGGCTGCTGTTCGAGCGCTGGCTCAACGGCGACGCCGAGACGGTGCGCGCCATCGGCGAAAAGACGCCCGAGCACGCCCTGTGCATGCCGGCGCTGGCCGAGGCCTTCCCCAACGCACGGTTCATCCACGTGATCCGCGACGGCCGCGACGTCTGCGTCTCCGGCTGGTTCCACAACCAGCGAAAGGCCAAGCCCCAGTTCGCTCAGCGATTCCCCAGCCTCGACCCGTACATCGCCTACACCGTCGAGCAGCACTGGGTCCGATACATCACCGCCGCCCGCGCCTTCGGCGAGCAGCACCCCGACCGCTACCTCGAGCTTCGCTACGAGCAACTCCACGAGGACGCGACCGACTCGATCCGCCGCGCGCTGACCTTCCTCGGCGTCGAGGACGACGACGACGCGGTCTCGGCCTGCCTCGACGCCGGCGCGTTCGAGCGCCTCAGCGGCGGCCGACCACGTGGCGAAGCCGACACCGGCTCCTTCTTCCGCAAGGGCGTCGTCGGCGACTGGCGCCAGCACTTCTCCCAGGCCAACCGCGACACCTTCATGCGACACGGCGGAGACCTGCTCCGCGAGCTCGGCTACGAGGCCTGACCCGACCGCCGATCCCTTTCTGATTCTCGTTGCCCCGCCCCGCCGCCGATCGGGTTGCGCCCGTCGGCACGGGTCGTGCCACGCAATCCGAGAACTTCGATTATTCCGACCAAGTCGCAGTTAAGGCCTGGTCCGGTCGTGACGATGAAGCCGGCTGGATGAGCCGAATCGTCTGCGCCAAGGACCGAACCATGGACCCGTCGTTCCGTTCCGATAAGCCCGACGCCCCGAAGCGGTGGCGGCGCCGGTCCCGGCCGGCCGATCGACAGGCTTCGGCGGGACGATGGCCGACGGGTTCGCCCGAGGGCCTGCCACCCGCGGCCGACCACGCGGGCGGCCGATCGCCGCCCCACGCGACGGGAGCCCCGGCGTGGCGGAAAGGAGCGCCGGAATGAGATGACGCCAACCCCAGGCCCGCAGTCGTACTTGATCATTCGTAACCATCGCATCGGATCGGATCGGAGATCTGTGAACGTTTCAGGCTGGAGCCTAGTCCCTTAAGAACCGTACACAGACCGCGTGTTCACGGAGGACCCTGAACCATGACTCGAATCAACACCAACGTGCAGTCCATGCTGGCCCAGCGCATCCTGGGTCAGAACAACAACGCCCTGAGCAACTCGCTCGAACGGCTGAGCACCGGCTTGCGGATCAACCGCGGCTCGGACGACCCCGCCGGCCTGATCGCCAGCGAGAAGCTCCGCTCGGAGAAGGCCGCCATCTCCGCCGCCATCGGCAACGCCGAACGCGCCGACCAGGTCGTCAACATCGCCGAGGGCGGCCTCCAGGAGATCAACTCTCTCCTGCTCGAGGTCCAGTCCCTCGTCGGGCAGTCCGCCAGCGAGGCCGGCCTCAGCGATGACGAGCGGGAGGCCAACCAGCTTCAGATCGACTCGATCCTTCAGACGATCGATCGCATCGCCGCCTCCACCAGCTTCCAGGGCACCAAGCTGCTCAACGGCACCTTCGACTTCCAGACGTCCGGCGTCAACGCCAGCGTCGAAGACTTCTCCATCAACGCCGCCAAACTCGAGACCGGCGACTCCCGACAGGTCGACATCATCGTCAACCTCTCGGCTCAGCACGCCGGCCTGTTCCTCTCCACCGGCGGCCAGCTCAACCTGACCAACCAGAGCTCGACCTTCGTCTTCGAGCTCGCCGGCAGCAAGGGCTCGCGCGAGTTCAGCTTCGGCTCCGGGACCAGCCTGGCCAACGTCGTCGCCAACATCAACCAGTTCACGACCACCACCGGCGTCTCCGCCGCCGCCAGCGGCACCGGCGTCGTGCTCAAGTCCGTCGAGTACGGCTCGAACGAGTTCGTCTCCGTCAAGGTCAGCGACGACGCCGGTCAGGCCGGGGGCATCCTCACCCTCAGCTCGACCGACGAAAACACCGCGACCCCGGGCAGCGTCACCGCCTTCAGCGCCGCCAACAACGGCGTCCGCGACGAGGGCCAGGACATCGGCGCGATCATCAACGGCGTCCAGGCCACCTCCGACGGCCGAACCGCTCGGATCAACACCGACTTCCTCGAGGTCGCCATCGAGCTCGACGAGGCCGCCGCCACCAGCCCCGGCTCGCTCACCGCGTTCACCATCACCGGCGGCGGCGCCAAGTTCAACCTCGGGCCCGCGGTCAACATCTCCAACCAGGCGAGCATCGGCATCGACAACGTCGCGGTCCGAAACCTCGGCCGCGTCAGCGAAGACGGCACCGTCTTCCGACTCGACGACCTGGGCACCGGAGCATCGCTCAACGTCGTCGACGGCGACCGCGAGGTCGCGCAGAAGGTCGTCGACGCCGCCATCAACCAGATCTCCAGCCTCCGTGGCCGGCTCGGTGCGTTCCAGAAGAACACCATCGGCGCCACCATCCGGTCGCTGGGCGTGGCACTGGAAAACACCAGCGCCGCCGAGAGCTCCATCCGCGACACCAACTTCGCCGAAGAGACCGCCTCGCTGACACGCAACCAGATCCTGGTCAACGCGTCGCAGCAGGTGCTCGGCATCGCCAACACGCAGCCGCAGGCCGTCCTCAGCCTGCTCGGGTAAGCCAATCGGATCGAGGACGCTCCGCTTGACACGCGGGCTTCCGATCACTGATGCGAAGCGGCGGGTCTCACCCCGCCGCTTCTTTTCTTTGCGCCCCCCACAATGCCCGCCACTCCCCGGCGCCTTGCCCCGCACGCCCGGGGATGGCGGCGAGCGCAGCGGGCCGGCTTCGCCGGGATCGAACCCCCTGTGATGTCGCGGCCCGTGGTGGGCGGATCGAGCCGCCGAACCTGCTCACCTTCCACGCCCTCCACCACCGCTCAACCATTCCGACGCCCCCGGCCGATAACAGCCCCATGACCGCCACCGGCATCGTCATCCTCCACGGCGGGGGCCCCCGCAGCCTCGTCGCCACCGCCCTGACCCTCCACCAGCACCCCGACGCCCGCCTCTCGCTCCTGCACGTCCACGACGGCCGACCCAACGACCCCACCCGCTGGACCCACGTCCAACGCCAGGCCGAGCACTTCAAGCTCACCCGCCTCGTCGAGCTCCAGGCCCCGTTCGTCCGCGGCGCCAGGCCCGGCCCGGCCGACTCCACCCCGCCCCTGGCCACGCCCCGCCTGCTCCTGACCGCCCTGGGCGCCCTCGCCCGGCCGGCTCACCAGCGCCTGGTCTGGCCCATCGCCGTCGACGCCGACCCCGACGCCGCCGCACGCGCCACCGAGCAGGCCCTGCTCTGCGAGCACCTGGCCGTCGCCGAAGCCCACGACGCCCCCGCCCTCGAGATGCCCCTGCTCGAGATGTCCGACGCCCAGCTCGTCGAGCTCGGCACCCAGCTCGACGTGCCCTGGACCCTGGCCTGGGCCTGCCTCGGCCGAGGCACCCGCCCCTGCCGACAGTGCCCCGCCTGCCACCGCCGCGCCCGCGCCTTCGACCGTGCCGGCATCGTCGACCCCGCCGACAAGCTCGCCCTCGCCTCCTGACCCGCCGCACCCGAGGCTCGATCTCGACCGGATCGCAGGGACATTGGGTGATTGGGCGATTGGGTGATCTCTCCTTTTTTCTTTCCCGCTTTCCGGTTGTCCAGCTTTCTGCCCCCTGACTCCTGACTTCTCCCCTCCTGACCCCTCCCCTCCTATCTCCCATCTCCTACCTCCTACCCCCTCTCCGCTGTC
>CAYSIX010000060.1:0-18618 GCA_964431205.1 uncultured Phycisphaeraceae bacterium | reverse complement strand
TCGGCGGCGTCATCGGCCAGGAACCGATCGCCCGCACCCTCCGCAACGCCATCGCCACCGACCGCGTCGCGCACGCCTACCTGTTCACCGGCACCCGCGGCGTCGGCAAGACCTCCATGGCCCGCATCTTTGCCTGCGCCCTGAACGCGCCCGACGCCGTCGAAGACGCCCCCACCCCCGAGACCGACCACGAGTTCCCGCCCGTCGCGGTCCAGCAGCGCATGGTCGAGGCGATCATGCGCGGCGACGACCTGAACGTCATCGAGATCGACGGCGCGTCGAACAACAGCGTCGAGAACGCCCGCCAGCTCATCTCCAACGCCAGCCTCTCGCCCACGGGCCAGGCGCGGTTCAAGGTCTACATCATCGACGAGGTGCACATGCTCTCGACGGCGGCGTTCAACGCGCTGCTCAAGACCATGGAGGAGCCGCCGCCGCACGTGAAGTTCATCCTCTGCACCACCGAACCGCACAAGGTGCTGCCGACGATCCAGTCGCGCTGCCAGCGGTTCGACTTCCGCAACATCCCCACGCGGCAGATCGCCGAGCACCTGGGCCGCGTGCTGGCCGCCGAGGGCCGCGAGGCCGAGGAGCAGGTGCTCTGGCAGGTGGCGCGGCTGGCGGCCGGGTCGATGCGCGACGGGCTGTCGCTGCTGGATCGGCTGCTGGCGACCGGGGAGTCGCCGCTGACGATGCAGGTGCTCGAGCAGATGTTCGGCCTGCCGAACGAGCAGTTGCTCGAGACCGTGGTGGACGCGATCGCGGCGGGCGACGTCGCGGCGACGCTGCGCCGCGCCGACGAGCTGCGCCGCGGCGGGATCGCGCAGGACCAGTTGCTCGACGTGCTGATCGAGCGGTTTCGCCAGCTCATGCTCATCGCGGCGTGCGGGGCGGACAGCGAGCTCATCGAGCTGTCCGACGAGGCGCGCCAGCGTGCCGCCGAGCAGGCCCAGCGGTTCGATGCCGCGGCGCTGACGTACCTGATCGCCCTGTGTGAGAACGTGCAGCGTCAGTCGCGGGCCAGCTCGAACCCGGCGGCGCTGTTCGAGGCGGCGATGGTGCGGATGGCGCTGGCCGAGAAGATGGCGGACGTGGCGGCGCTGCTGAGCGGCAAGGGTGTGGGCGGGGACGGCGAAAAAAAAAAGCCCGGCGATGAGCCGGCGCGACTGAACGTGTCGCTGGCGCCGCGGGCGAATGCGCCGCGGACGCAGGCGGCGCCGCCGACGCTCGAGCCGGCGACTGTGCGCTCCCAGACCACGCAGCGGTATCTGCAGAACGGTGGGTCCACGTCGAGCGCGGCCCCATCGCGGCCGGGCCGGGACGAAGGCGTGAGCGACACCGACGACGCGGATGAACTGTGGCGGCGGCTTCAGCAGCGAGCCGGCGCGCGGCCCGCCTTCGCGTGGCTGCGGTTCGTGGAGCTGGTCTCGTGCGATGGGCAGACCCTGGTGCTCTCGCCGCGCAGCGGGCACCGCGAGGTGCTCGGTTTCGCCCGTAATGAGCGGATCCTGGGGGCATTGACCGACGAGCTGCGGGAGCTGGCGGGCCGAACGATGCGGATCGCGATCCGACCGCGAAAGGAAGCGGACGGCTCGGCGGGCGCCTCGGCCGAGCCGTCGCCGGCCGGGCCCGACCGCCAGGAGGCGATGAACCTGCCGCTCGTGCGGGCGGCGATGGAGGCGTTCCCCGACGCGACGCTGGTGAACGTCCGCGGCGAGGCGTCGGGCCGGACAACCAGCCAGGCGCCGGAGAACGAGCCGACCAACGAGTGAGCCGCCGACACGGCTCGATGGAGTGACCCCACGATGTTTGATCAGATGAAGAACCTCAAGCAGCTCGCCGGGCTGCTGGGCAACACGTCGGAGCTGCGTGAGCGGTTCGAGCAGATGCAGCGTGAGCTGGAGTCGAAGACGGTGACGGCCGACGCCGGTGCCGGGGCGGTGCGGGTGACGGCGAACGGGAAGATGCGGATCACGGCGGTGGAGCTGGACCCGGCAATGATCGCGGTGCTGGCCGGCGAGGGTGAGCAGGCCGACCGCGAGATGATCGAGCAGCTCGTGCTCTCGGCGACGAACGAGGCGCTGGAGCGGGCGCAGGAGCTGGTTCGGCAGGAGCTAACGCAGGCGACCGGCGGGCTGAACCTGCCGGGGATGGATCAACTGCTCGGCTCGTAGAAAAGCCGTGGCGCCCGTGGAGCCGGGGCCTGGTTTCACTCAGCCCTCGGCTTCGCGCGTCCTCTTCGAAGCCGCGGGCCGAGCACGGCGAAGCCCCGAACGCGAACGTCGGCCCAGCCACCAGAGCTGCACGAGCGCGAGGTTGTAGAGCAGCAGGATGAGGGTCAGCCCGTGCAGGGCCAGCTCGTGCGGTTGCTGGTCGAGGCTGCGGTGGAAGAAGAACAGGTCGCCGACGCGGTGCAGCGAACGTTCGAGGGCCTTGTCGCCGAGGGTGGCGGCGAAGGGCAGGCCGGGGAAGTCCTCGCGGAAGATGCGTGGCAGGTCGGGCACGAGCGCCCAGACGCCACCGATCGTCATGGCGAACGGCAGCAGCCGCCAGCCGCGTCGGGCGACGAGGCAGCCGAGCCCGGCGAGCGCGCCGCCGCCGGCCATCCCCACCGCGAAGTGCATCGTCGTCCACGCCATCGTGTATCCGTTCAATCTGTCGTGTCGCCGCGGCGCACCTCAGGCCGCGCGCCGCACTGGCGCGGCGTCGTCCACGGGTCGGGACGTCGTTCGCAGGCCCGGATCCGGCGCCATCGTCTCGCGTGTGAACCGCACCAGCTCCAGAGCCGCGGTGTCCCAGTCGTGCGTGCGCTGGACCCAAGAGCGCGCCGCGTCGCCGAGGCGCTGCCGCGCGCCCGCGTCATGCCACAGCCGTTCGATCGTCTCGATCCAAGCGTTCGGGCGACGGCAGGTGGTCACCGGCGGGGGATGCGGCAACGTCAGGCCGCGCACAGCGCGCGGTGAGGCCACGATCGGCAGGCCCATCGCCGCCGCTTCCAGCAGCTTGTTCTTGATCCCGCCGCCGCAGCGCATCGGCAGCACCGTCACCGCCGCACGCTGCGCCCATGACCGCACGTCTACCACCGCGCCCGTCACCGTCACGCCGGCGTGCCGCTCCAGCGCCTGGACCGCCGCCGTCGGCCGCTTGCCCACGATCCACCAGCGCGCGTCGCCGTGCCGCTCCCGCAGCCGCGGCCAGACACAGCGGGCGAACCAGCAGACCGCGTCCACGTTCGGCTCGAAGTCCATCCGCCCCCAGAAGACCAGCGACCGCGGCTCGGGCGCGCGACCGCTCGGGGAGAAATAGTCGGCGTCTACGCCGTTTCGGATCATCGCCACGTCGCGAACGCCGCCGATCCACCGCATCAGCCTTGCGTCGGTCGGGCTGACTGTGATCACCCCGCCCAGGCCCCGCGCGAACAGCCGTTCGAGCAACGCGTACACCGCCGCGCTGCGCAGCCGCGCCGGCGCCCGCCGCCACCCTTCCCGCCGCAGGCACGAGAGCTGAAACCACGCCAGCTCGTCGGCGGCGTACCACAGCGTGCCCAACCCCGGGTAAGCCCGTGCGAGCGGCCGCATCATCATCGGGCTGTGCTGGCCCAGGCCGATCACCAGGCGCGGGCGCACGGCCCGCACGAGCGGGAAGATCCCCGCGAAGCGTGAGGCGTCCACGCCCTGGTGCGCCGCCACGCGCCGCCGCCACGCCACCGCGGATCCACCCCAGCCGGCCACCAGCGCCTCGACGTCGTCGTCGGACGCGGACGTGGGCCAAGGCACCAGCATGGTCTTCAGCCAAGGCGGGGCGTCGCCGATGATCGGCTCGATCGTCGCCACGCGCACACGCAGACCCCGCCGCGAAAGCGCCCGCGCCATCTGGCTGCCGTGCACGCGGTAGCCCTGGTCGAACGGCCAAAGGCCCAGCTCACAGACAAACAACACGTCGATCGGTTCTTGCCCGGGCATGAGACGCCTCGCTCACGCGGCCAGTCGCCGCCGCTGCACCCCCGCCGTCCGTTCGATCGCCTCGGCGAAGCGCTCGGCACACGTCCGCCAAGTGAACTCGCTCAGCCGCTGCACGCCGCGCGCGACCAGCTCGTCCCGTTGCGCCGCATCGCGGATCAGCGTGCGCAGCCCCGCGTGGATCGCCAGCGTCCGGTGCGGGTCGACGCACAGCGCGGCGTCACCGGCGACCTCGCTCAGGCTCGTGGCGTCGGAGGTCAGCACGGCCGTGCGCGCCGCGAACGCCTCGAGGATCGGCAGGCCGAACCCTTCGGCCAGGCTCGGGTACGCCAACAGCTCGGCGGACGAGAGCAGCGCCGGTACGTCCCGCTCGCGCGCGAACCCGTGCAGCACGACGCCGCGGTGCACGCCCAGCCGATGCGTGACCTTCATCAGCCGCTGCTGGGTCGTCCCATCGAGCCCGAGCACGAGCAGCCGCCACTGCCGGCGGACGCGTCGCGGCAGCATGGCCCAGGCCTCGATCAGCCGCCGCGTGTTCTTGCGCGGATCGGCGGCGCCGAAGTGCAGCACGAACGGGGCGGCGACGCGGTACTCGTGCAGGACGGCGGCCGGGTCGGCCGTGCGACTGAAATCGTCGGCGTCCAGCGTCGGGCCCCAGGGGGCGACGGTGATGCGTGCCGCGTCGATGCCCGCCAGCTCGACCAGCCGCTGCCGGGTGTACCGTGACGGGCAAAGGATCACGTTGGCGCGGTGCCGCGCGGCCCGGATCGACTGGGCGAAGCGGCTGACCTGCGCACCGCTGACCGTCTCGGGCAGCTCGAGCGGGATCGTGTCGTGGATCGTCACGACGGTGGGCAGCGGCGACCAGCGGGGGCAGTCGTTCGCCGGGCAGTGCAGGGCCTCGGCGCCGTCGCGCCAGGCGGCGACGGGCAGACGCCAACGGCCCCAGGCGTCGAACCGGTCGCCGGGCATCTCGATGCAGCGGGGCTCGGCAAAGGGGCGCGCCAGAGGGTGGCCACGCGCCTCCGGGTCGCGGTGGTAGGCGATCACGCGCCAGTCGGGCCGCAGCTCGGCCAGCGTCCGGTAAAGGCGGAGCAGGCTGCGTCCGATCCCGCGGCGCTGGTCGGCGTAGAGCGTGCGGGCGTCCAGGGCGATGCGCATAACGGGCTTCCCGGTCGGGCGAAGGCACGCCCGGCGCGCTCTCGCCCGCGTCCTGCATCGGCCCTTTCCGGACCCGCCTTAACCGCCCAGGCCGCATGATCCGTGCAGCCCGCACGACCGGCCACGGCCCGCCGAACCGACCGCGATCCGCCGGGCCACGCCGTGAACGGCCTATCATGTGCGTTCAGGACCCCCGCATGCCATCGACCGTCCTCGACCAGCTCGTCCGCTTCGGCCCCGACCACTGCGAACCGCTCAGCGTCGAAGCGGCCTCCGCCTACACCCACGACCTGGCCACCACGCACTACGAGAACTTCACCGTTGTTTCCCGCTTCGTGCCCGCTCACCTGCGCCAGGACTTCGCCAACGTGTACGCGTTTTGCCGCTGGGCCGACGACCTCGGCGACGAGACCGGCGACCGCGACCGCTCCCTCGATCTGCTGGGCTGGTGGCGCGACGAGCTGGAACGCTGCTACGACGGCCGGCCGCGCCACCCGGTCTTCGTGGCCCTGCGCGCGACGATCGAAACCCACGCGATCCCGCGTCGGCCGTTCGACGACCTGATCGACGCGTTCGTGCAGGACCAGACCGTCACGCGGTACGAGACGTGGGAGCAGGTGCTGGACTACTGCACGCGCAGCGCCGATCCCGTCGGTCGGCTGGTGCTGTACCTGTGCGGGTACCGAGACGAGCGGCGGCAGCGACTCAGCGACGCGACGTGCACCGCGCTGCAACTGACCAACTTCTGGCAGGACGTCCGTCGGGACGTGCTCGAACGGGACCGCGTGTACATCCCGGCGGACGTCGCCGAGCGGCACGGGCTCGATCTCGACCTGATGGTGAAGGTGATCCGAGCCTCAACCGGGGACGAGGGTTCGGGCGGCGCACGGGTTGACGGGATGCGTTGCGGGGCGTGCCCGCCGTACGCGGGGGTGCGGGTGGTGCGGCCGCCGTTCGTAGCGGCGATGCGTGAGCTGGTGGGGCGGACGTGGCCGCTGTTCGAGCGGGGCCGGGGGCTGTGGCCGCTGCTCGATGTCGGCTGTCGGGGTCAGATCAAGCTGTTCACCTACGGGGGCGAGGCGGTGCTGAGGCGGATCGCTCGTCAGGGCTGCGACACGCTGACGGTCCGGCCGCGTCTGGGGAAGGTGGCGAAGCTGGGGCTGATGCTGCGGGCGGTTGGCGGTACACTGCTGGACAGAGGCAGGGTTGGCGGCGCGGCGTCGGGCGGTCCGGCGGGCGCGGCCGCTGGAAGCACCACGACCGATCATGGCTGACGCGACGCTGACCGCCGCCACGGGTTGGGAGCAATCGACAGCCCACCAGAGCCCGGCCCCACTGACGGCCGAGCAGAGGGCATCGTTCGCGTGGTGCCACGACCTGACGCGGCGTCGGGCGCGGAACTTCTATTACGGGCTGAAGCTGACGCCGGAGCCCAAGCGATCGGCTGTGTTCGCGGTGTACGCGTTCATGCGGGCGTGCGACGACATGGCCGACGCCGTGCCCGGCGGGGCGGACGCGTGGCGGGCGTCGGTCGGCCGGGACCGGGACGCGGCCCTGGCGCGGATCGAGCGGTTTCGCGCCGAGATGGACCGCGTGCTCGCCGCCCGTGACGACGAGCCGCTGCCGCCGGCGCCGTTCTGGCCCGCGTTCGTCCACGTCGTCCGCCGCTACGGCCTGCCCGCCGAACACCTGCACGCCATGCTCGACGGCCAGCGCTGCGACCTGCTGCACACCCGCTACCGCACGTTCGACGAGCTTTACGACTATTGCTACAAGGTCGCCTCCGTCGTCGGGCTGGTCTGCGTGCGCATCTGGGGCGACGACGGCGACCCGTCCGTCCGCCAGCTCGCCGAGTATCGCGGCGTCGCCATGCAGTTGACCAACATCCTTCGTGACGTAGCCGAGGACGCCCGGCGTGACCGCATCTACCTGCCGCAGGAGGACCTGGAGCGGTTCGGCGTCAGCGAACGACGGTGGCTCGACCGCAGGCCGGATGAGAACTACGACCGTCTGATGACCTACCAGATCGAGCGGGCGCGCGGCTACTACGACATGTCCGCGTCGCTCGAGCGGCACGTCAGCCCCGACTGCCGCGCCACCAGTGAGACGATGATGCGCATCTATCGCGGCCTGTTGACCCGCATCGCCGACGATCCGCGTCGCGTCCTGACCCGTCGCGTCCGGCTCAGCAGCTTCCGCAAGCTCGGCATCGCCCTCAGCGCGTGCCTGCGAAACCGTCGGTGACCGCCACCGCCCACGAGTCGCTGTGATGGTTCCTGCTCGAATGCCCCACGAGTCTTCCACCTCGGATGCCGCGGGTGCCACGGTCGCTTGCGACAGTGCGGAGCCGAGTGACGCGCACGCACAGGACGAGTACCCGAGGCATTCGGCCCTCACCCCGGCCCTCTGCCGGGGGGAGAGGGAGGAAGCGTCGCCGGCTGGCGACCGACGCCGTGACGTGGTGATCGTCGGCGGCGGGTTGGCGGGAATCGCCGCGGCCGTACGCCTCGCCGAGACCGGCGTGCGTGTCACCCTAGTCGAAACCCGTAAACGACTGGGCGGACGGGCGACGAGCTTCGTCGATCCGACCCGCGGCGACCTGCTGGACAACTGCCAGCACGTGCTGATGGGCTGCTGCACGAACCTGATCGAGCTGTACGAGCGGCTGGGCGTGCTGGATCGGATCGTCTGGCACCGCACGCTCTACTTCGCCGACGCGGGCGGCCGGATCGACCGCTTCGAGGCCGACGACCTGCCGGCGCCGTTTCACCTGACCCGGGCGCTGCTGGCGATGCGGGTGTATTCGTGGGCGGAGAAGGCGGCGATCGCGCGCGGCATGCTGGCGATCCTGCGGGTGTCACCCGGGCAGCGTCGGGCCCTGGCGGGCGTGAGCTTCGCCGACTGGCTGGCGCGGCATCGCCAGCCGCGTGTGGCGATCGAGCGGTTCTGGGCGGTGATCATCGTCAGCGCGTGCAACGAGCGGATCGATCGCGTCGCGGCGAGCGGAGCGATCCAGGTGTTCCAGGATGGCTTTCTCCGCCACACCGAGGCGTACCGCATGGGGGTCTCGGGCGTGCCGCTGGTGGACCTGTACGACCGGGCGGTCGAGCACGTCAAGCGGGCCGGCGGCGAGGTGCGGCTGGGCACGAGCGCCGAGGCGTTGGAGTTCGACGGGCGGCGCATCACGGGCCTGCGGCTGACGGGCGGCGCGCGGCTCGAGGCCGACGCCTGTGTCTCGGCCGTACCGTTCGATCGCCTGGCCAAGCTCGCGAGTCCCGAGATGGTCGCGGCCGACGGGCGGCTGGCGGCGCTCGACCGCTTCGACGTCAGCCCGATCATCGGCGTGCACCTGTTTCTGCGGCGGGCCGACGGCCGAGCGGTGACGGACCTGCCGCACCTCGTGCTGGTCGACAGCCCGCTGCAGTGGATGTTCAACAAGGGGATGGAGCGCACCGACGACGGCGCGGCGGTGCACCACCTGCACGGGGTGATCAGCGCGGCGTACGAGTGGGTGTCGCGGCCGGTCGACGAGATCGCGGCGATGGCGGTGCGCGAGCTTCGCCGGGTTCTGCCGGGGATGGCGGGGGCGGCGCTGGACCATCACCGGGTGGTGAAGGAGAAGCGTGCGACGTTCGCGCTGCGGCCGGGCATCGACGCGGTGCGGCCGGCGCCGACGGGACCGATCGAGAACCTGTTCCTGGCCGGCGACTGGTGCGACACGGGCTGGCCCGCGACGATGGAGGGCGCGGTGCGCAGCGGGTACCGCGCCGCCGCGGCGGTCACCGAGACCCTCGGCGTCTGCGTTCGCGCGACGGGCCGCACGGCCACGCTCGCGCCCGACCTCGACCCCGCGCCGCTCTACCGCCTCGTCGCCGCTGGCTGATCGTTGGTTTTCGCCGTGGCCGACGGTCGACGTGACGACGGCTTCACGGCCGGCCGATCCAGCCGCGCCGGTGGAAGAACCACAGCAATCCAACCACGGTGGCCACGCAGATCACCCAGAACAACGGGTACGCGAAGCGCCAGTCCAGCTCGGGGATGTGTTCGAAGTTCATCCCGTAGACGCCGGCGAAGAACGTGATGGGGATAAAGATCGTGGCCATGATCGTCAGCACCTTCATGACCTCGTTCATACGGTTCGACGCGGCCGAGAGGTGCAGGTCGGTCAAGCTGCCCGCCATCTCGCGGTAGGTCTCGATCAGGTCGACGAGCTGGATGCAGTGCTCGTACACGTCGCGGAGGTAGGTCCGCGTCATGGGCGCGATCATCGGCGTGTCTTCACGCATCAGCGCGGCGACGAGTTCGCGCATGGGCCACATGACCCGCCGCATCGCCGCCAGCTCCCGCTTGACCGCGTGGATCTGACGGAGCAACTGCGGCGTCGGGTTGGTGATCACCGCGTCCTCCATCGACTCCAGCCCGTCGCCGAGCCGTTCGAGCAGCGGGAAATGATGGTCCACGATCGCGTCGATCAGGGCGTACATGAGGTAGCTGCCGTCGTTCTGCCGCAGGCGCGAGCCCTCCGTCGCCAGCCGCTCGCGGATCGGCTGCCAGACGTCGCCGGCCTGTTCCTGAAAGGTCAACACGGTATCGGGCGTCACGAACAGGCTCACCTGCTCGGAGCGCGTGCCGTCGTCGGTCAGGCGGGTCATGCGCGTGACGACGAACAGATGCCGATCGAAAGCCTCGGCCTTGGGGCGCTGGGGCACGTGCAGGACGTCCTCGGCGGCGAGGGTGTGGATGCCCATGGTCTGGCGGAACCGATTGACGACGTAGGGGTGCAACCCGTCGACGTTGATCCACCGGACGCGGGCGCCCGGCGGTCGCGGGGCGGTGAGAAAAGCGTCGAGGTCGTCAACGGTCGTCGACTCGATGAGGTCGGGCCCGTAGTCGATGCAGCGGATGTGGACGGCGTCCGGCGGGGGCGGGGTGTCGAGGTCGGGCAGGTGGTCGATGCCGGGCCGGGCCCCGGGGGTGTCGGGCGTGACGTGCTGGCGGGCGTGGGGCATGCCGGGCAAGCGCAGGGGGCTGCTGAGGATCTTGCCTACGGTGCCGAAGGCGGCGTCGAACGCGCCGCCGAGCGTCGAACCGACGCGTTTTCCCAAGGCCCGTTTTCGTGCGCGTCCGCCCGGTGCCGTGCGTTGTCGTTGGCTCATCGATCAGCCCTCGCTGTCCTTGTTTGCGTTCGGGTCGTCGGTGGTGCGCGGGTGGTCGCCCGTCAGTTGCACGCGCAGCGGCGAGAGCGTGTCCAGGTGCACGTCCCGCTGGGGGAACGCGATGGTGATCTTCGCCTCGCGAAGCAGCTGATCAATGCGATAGCGCACGTCGCTCTGCAGCCGGCGCAGGTCCATCGGCCTGGTCACCGCAGTCCAGAAAAGCACGTTGAAGGTCAGCGCGTTGTCGCCGAAGTCCTCGAACAGGACGATCGGCTCCGGATCGGTCATGGCCTTGTCCTGCTCGGCGACCGCCTGGCGCATCAGCTCCTCGACCTCCCGTGTCGGTGAGCCGTACGCCACCCCGACCACCACCGACCCACGGACCGTGTTGTCGAACAGCGTCCAGTTGATCACCGGCTGCTCGAGAAAGTGGCTGTTGGGCACCAGCACGTCCACGCCGTCCGGCCGACGGATCCGTGTGCACCGGTTGCCGATCTCCTCCACGCGGCCCTGATAGTCGGCGACCTCGACCAGGTCGCCCAGACGGATCGGCCGCTCGGTCATGATGATCAACCCGCTGATCAGGTTGTTGATCAGGTTCTGCGCCCCGAAGCCGATGCCGATCGCCAGCGCCCCGCCCAGCACGGTGAAAATCGTGATCGGGATCCCCGCGATCGGCAGCGCCACCAGCACGATCACGGCCAGCATCAGGTAAAACAGCAGCTTCTGAACCAGCGCCGCCGCGTGTTGGTCGACCCGTCGTGACCTCATCAGCCGGTGCTGGATCAACCGCGTCAGACGCCGGCTGACCACCGCCCCGATCAAAACCACCAGCAGGGCGATCACGAGCTGGTTGATCGTCACCGCGGTGTCGCCGGCCTTGAACAGCTCGGCGTTCCACAGCATGGTCACGAAGCGCCACGCCTCGGCCGCCAGCGCCCCGAAGTCCCGGTCCTGGACCGCCTGCGCGATCCCCTCGGTGGGCAGCCCCTCGCCGGCCGGTGTCTCGCTCGGAGCCCCTTCGCCCGCCCGTGTCGATTCCGCCGCCGCGTCAGGCTGCGGCATCGGCGCCTCGTCTTGTGCGAGCGCTGCGCCGGGCGGTTGAAGAAGCGCCAGCGCAAACAGGGCGTGAAAGACCCTGCGATGGAGGGTGTGCGACGAGCGCTGGAAGGGGTTGGAGTCGCGCCGGACCATCGCACCGGTTATAGCCACACGCCCCGGAGAGTGCGAGTTCGCGGTGGCGCTCGGCACGACCGGTGATCGCGGTCAGAAGCCCGAGCGCTCAGCGACGCCGGCCGCAGCGCACGAGCGCCGCGCCGGTCCACGCCAGCCATGTCAGCGTCACCGGCTCGGGGACGTTGACGCCGACGCCGACGCCGAAGTTGAGTTGCCACAGGCCGAGGTCGAACGCGTCCACGTCGCCGTCGGCGTCAAAGTCGGCGGCGAGCGCGGGGCCGGTCATGCCGAACTGCGTCTGCCAGACGCCGAGGTCGAACGCGTCCACGTCGCCGTCGGCGTCGGCGTCTCCGAGCAGACTCGTGGCCAGCGACAGCGCCTCGAGCAGCAGGCGCGGGGCGAACGTGCCGGCGGGGAAGTCGCCGGTCGTGCCGCTGCCGAGGCTGGTGGCCTCCTTCGAGGCGAAGACGGCGGCGCCGAACGTGGAGGTCTCGAGCAGCAGCGTAGCGGTGGCGGCGTCGGGGTCTTCCGCTTCGGCGAGCAGCAGGTTCAAAAAGACGGCCAGGTTCGGGTTCTCGAAGCGGACGGCATCGCCCTCGAGCACGTCGTCGAGCTGGAGCGAGCCGAGCGACAAGACGTGGTGATGCAGAAGGCCGCGGGTGGTGGCATCACCGTCGAAGTCCAGGCCCGGGGCATCGTCGAAGTCCACGGTCAGCTCGCCCCACGCGGTGTCGGTGGCGGCCGGGTCCACGCCGTACAGACGCAGCTCCTGATCCGGCAGGTCGGCGTAAGCGGTCAACTCGAGGGCGGCGTCGGCGACGGAACCGGGCTCGAGGGCGGCGAGGTCGAAGCGCAGCAGGACGTACTGGTTCTGCTGGGCGGCCGCGCCCGTCCACTGTGTGGCGAGGGCGTCGGCGTCACCGCTGCCGTCGGATTGGCCGGAGGCTTCGATGACGTGGGCGTCGGCGCCGTGGCCGAAGGCCGTGGAGAAGACGAGGGGCTCGGTGGCCGCGGGCGGCATGGAGTGGGGGCTGAGCGAGTGGAGGTACTTCTCGAGCCAGGTGTAGCCGTCGCCGGAGTCCACGTCGCCGACCGGCGGCTCGATGGCGAGGCCGTGTGCCTGCTTCCACCAGTCGGGGATGCCGTCGCGGGCGGTGCCGGTGTCGGGGACGCCGTTGGGGACGGTGGGCCACCCGCCGACCTGGTGGGGGCGGTCGATGTGGTGGCCGTCCTTGTCGAGGACGCTGCGGATGACGCGGTGGTCGACGGCGTCGCGGATCGCCGAGGCGCCGGCGCGGCTGAGGACGTTGATGTAGGTCTGTCGGGCGGAGGTGGTGGTGACGGCGGGCAGGTCGATGCGGGAGGAGGAGAGGCTGTGGCTGCCGGAGATGGCTCGGTGGCCGGCGGGGGTGAGCTGGAAGGGGGCGTGCTCGTTGCGGTCGAGGTAGTTGTCGTCGGAGTGGATGGTGGTGTCGCTGCCGCCGGAGTGGAAGAGCGAGCCGGCTCGGGTGTTGGGTCCGTCGATGCCGATGTTGCCGACGAAGTTCATGTCCATGGCCTCGCCGCCGTTGTAGCCGTAACGGTCGCCGGCGTTGTAGATGACGTTGCTGACGAAGTCGAGGCGCGTGCCGTCGGAGCCGGGGCGGGGGTTTCGGCTGCGGTTGTGGGCGTAGAGGTTGTGGTGGAAGGAGAAGTCGCCGCCGTTGATGAGGCTGCCGTAGCCGTGGTTGCCCTTGGCGTGGTCGGCGTTGTGAAGGGCTTCGGTGATCATGGACCACTGGACGGTGACGTTGTGCGAGCCGTGGGTGGTCGAGAGGACCTCGTCGGTGGACCAGGAGGCGGAGACGTGGTCGATGATGACGTTGCTGGAGCCGGAGACCCAGAGCGAGTCGGGCTCGTAGACGCCGGGGGCGGTGAAGGTGTCGCCGGGGCGGAAGCGCAGGTGCTGGAGGATGACGTCGTGGGTGTCGGAGACGCGGGTGGCGCGGTCGGCGAGCGTGATGCCGCCGCCGGGGGCGGTCTGGCCGGCGATGGTCAGGTAAGGCTTGTCGATGCGCAGGTCGGATTGGAGGTGGATGGTGCCGCCGACGTCGAAGACGATGGTGCGCGGGCCGTTGGCCGTATCGATGCCGTGTCGGAGTGAGCCGGCGCCGGAGTCGTTGAGGTTGGTGACGTAGTAGGCGTCGCCGCCGCGTCCGCCCGCGGCGTACATGCCGGCGCCCTCGGCGCCCGGGAAGGCGGGCAGGGGATCGGCGGCGATAGGGGCGGCGACAAGGGCGCTGGCCAGCGAGGCGGCGATCACGACCGGGCGAGACACGAGCGTCGGGTTCAACACGATGGGAAGCCTCCGTCTGCGGCACAGCGTGCGGGCGGGGGGTGCCCTGTCCCGGATTTCGCCGCACGAACCCGGTGTGAGCCGGTCGGCCGCGACTCCGTCACGAATGTCTTATTTTCACCGCACCTGTGCGAATCGACAAGCCCGGAGGCGCGTGCGATCCGTGACCGGTTTTGGCGAGATCGGGTCGAGTGCTGCCCAGAGCCCCATCCGGCGTGGGCCGAAGCCGAGGGCCCGGCGGGGACCGCGGCGGATAGAATCGCGGCGTGTCGGTCGTCGTCTGCGAAAACCTGAGCAAGCGGTACCGCGTGGCGGACAAGCAGCCGGGCCTGGTCGGGACGGTCCGCCACTTCGTCCGCCGCCGCTACCGCGCGATCGACGCGGTGTGCGACGTGTCGCTGCGCATCGAGCCGGGCGAGGTCGTCGGCTTCCTCGGGCCCAACGGCGCGGGCAAGACGACGACGCTGAAGATGCTCACCGGACTGATCCACCCCACGGCCGGTCGCGTCGAGGTCGTCGGGCACACGCCGTTCCGCCGCCAGCCCGCGTTCCTGCGGCAGATCACGCTGGTGATGGGCCAAAAGCAGCAGTTGCTCTGGGACCTGCCGGCGTGGGACTCGCTGCGGATCAACGCGGCGGTGTACCAGGTGCCCGACGCCGAGGCCAAGCGGCGGATCGACGAGCTGGCCGCGCTGCTGGAGATGGACAAGGAGCTGACCCAGCCGGTGCGGAAGCTGTCGCTGGGTCAACGGATGAAGGCGGAGCTGATGGCGGCGTTGCTGCACCACCCGCGGGTGCTGTTTCTCGACGAGCCGACGCTGGGCCTGGACATCAACGCGCAGGCGGCGGTGCGGCGGTTCCTTCGCGAGTACAACGCCCGGCACGAGGCGGCGATCCTGCTGACCAGCCACTACATGGCCGACATCACCGCGCTGTGCCCGCGCGTCGTCGTGATCCACCGCGGGCGGGTGCGGCACGACGGCAGCCTGGCCGGCGTGGTCGAGCGGTTCGCGCCGTTCCGCGAGGTGAAGCTGGAGCTGAACCGCGCCGCCGACACCGACCAGATGCGCCGCTACGGCGAGGTCGAGGCGATCGAGGGCCGCCTCGCACGCGTGCTCGTCGAGCGGGCCGCGCTGACCGCGACGGTCAACCGCATGCTCAACGAGCTGGACGTGCGCGACCTGACGGTGACGGACCCGCCGATCGAGGAGGTGATCGGCCGGCTGTTTCGCGACGGTTCGGACGACGAAGAGGTCGGCAAGGGCCAGGGCGACGCCGCGCATGCCGCCCCGGCGTCGACCTCGCCCGTGGAGGCCGGGGCATGAGATCGGTCCTTCGCCGCGCCCGTGTGCTGCTGGGCGTGTACTACGCGCTGATGATCGAGTACCGCGGCGAGATCGTCATGTGGGCGGTGGCGACGACGCTGCCGCTGATCATGATGGGCGTGTGGATGCCGGCGGGCGCGACCGGACGCTTCCCGCTCAGCGAAGCGGAGATGGTCCGCTACTTCATCGCGGTGTTCGTCATCCGCCAGTTCAGCGTCGTCTGGGTGATCCACGACTTCGAGTGGCACGTCGTGACCGGCCGGCTCTCGCCGCTGCTGCTGCAGCCGATCGACCCGGCCTGGCGCTTCCTGGCCGGACACCTCAGCGAGCAGGGCGCGCGGCTGCCGATCGTCATCGGGCTGCTGTTGCTCTGCGGCGTGCTCTTCCCGGCGGCGTGGCAGGATCCCGGGATCGATGGCCCGACCGTGTGGCTCCCGGCGTGGTGGCAGGTCGGCCTGTTCGTCGCCGCGGTGTACGCCGCGTTCGCGCTGCGCTTCCTGATCCAGTACTGCCTGTCGATGCTGGCTTTCTGGTTCGAGCGCGTCATGGCCATCGAGGGGATCAACTTCATCCCGTACCTGTTCCTCTCGGGGCTGCTGGCGCCGCTGGAGGTGTTCCCCGACGCGGTGCGGACCGCCGCGCTGTTCACGCCGTTCCCCTACATGGTCTGGTTCCCGGCGAAGCTGCTGATCGACCCGAACGTCGAGCCGGCGATGATCGCCGCCAGCTTCGCGATCATCCTCGCCTGGTCGGTCGCGCTGCTGGCGCTGAACCGCTGGCTGTGGCGTCGCGGCCTGCGGCACTACTCGGCGATGGGAGCCTAGGGATTTTTGATTGGTGATTGTTGATTTTCGATTGAGAACAGTTTGGCGGCGGGGCAACGCCCCGCGAGTTGAGTTCCGAGTTGCGAGATGTCACGCTATCTCAAAGCCACGTCGATCTTCTGGTCCGCGTCGCTGGCGGCCGAGATGGAGTACCGCGCCAACTTCGTCCTCGCCGCACTCGGCAGCGCCATGACCCTCGCCGGCGCGATCTTCAGCCTCTCGCTGTTCTACCAGCACGGCTACGAGATGGGCGGCTGGTCGTGGATGCAGGCCCTGACCGTCATGGCCGTGTACACCATCCTCGACGGCTTCCAGTCCACCTTCCTCGTGCCCAACCGCACCCGCGTCACCGAGCACGTGCGTGAGGGCACGCTCGACTTCGTCCTGCTCAAGCCCATCGACAGCCAATACTGGCTCTCGGCCCGAAAGATCGCCATCTGGGGCCTGCCAAACATGGCCCTGGGCGCCGGGCTGCTGATCTACGTCGCCGCCAGCGATGACGCCCCCATCGGCGCGGTCAACCTGCTCGCCGGCGTCGTCCCGATCGCCCTGGGGATGATCGTGCTCTACAGCCTCGGCTATATGCTCAGCACGCTGACCATCTGGTTCGTCAAGCTCTACAACATCACCATCGCCATGCAGGCCCTGCTCGAGGCCGGCCGCTTCCCCATCGCCGCCTACCCCGCCGCCCATCGCGCGTTTTTCACCTTTGTCATCCCCGTGGCCTTCATGACCACCGTCCCGGCCCAGGCGATCCTGGGCACCGCCACGCCGCGGGGCCTGCTCGCCGCCGTCGCCGTCGCCTTCGGCCTGCTGCTGGCCTCCCGCGCCTTCTGGCGCTTCGCCCTGCGCTACTACACCAGCGCCTCGAGCTGATCCACGCGTGGCGCGATTCCCGCTTCAAAGCCCGCCACTGCGCAGCGAAGTGGAGCCGTGGCGGGGGATCGCCGACGAGCGTTCACCGTCCCGGCGCCCGCGTTCGCGCTTTGGCATTCAACCCTCGCGCCTCAAGCCCCACATCTCCGCATTACCATGTCCCCGTGATCGACTGGATCAGCCAACACGACCTGTTCTTCATCCCCTTCATCATCCTCGCGCGGATCGTCGACGTCTCACTCGGGACGATGCGCACCATCATCGTCGTCCGCGGCTACCGCGTCGTCGCCGCCACCATCGGCTTCATCGAGATCGTCGTCTGGGTCGTCGCCGTCTCCGGCGTCCTGCGCGACCCGACCCTGCCCCGCGTGATCGCCTACGGCCTGGGCTTTGGCCTGGGCAACATGGTCGGCATCATGATCGAGCAACGGCTCGCCCTCGGCCAGCAGATGATCGTGCTCGTCTCGCGCGATCGGACCCACAGCGTCGTCTTCGCCCTGCGGCTGGCCGGCTACACCGTCACCGAGCTCGCCGCCCGCGGCCGCGAGGGCGAGGTCGCCATGGCTTTCCTCGTCGTGCCCCGACGACGCACCGAGCACGCCGTCCAGATCGCCCAGCGCGCCGACCCGACCGCCTTCGTCACCATCAACGACGTTCGACGCAGCTCCCTGCTCCGAGAGGCCACCGCCGTCCCCCCCACCGGCTGGCGCGCCCTGATCAAAAAGAAGTAGCCCCGTCGGCGAAAAACCCGTACCCGGTGCCTCGTTCCTCCCTCGCGGTCTCAGCAGGCCTCACGCCTCAACCCCTTCACGATTGGCGTCTCTGCGCCTTGGCACCTTGGTGTTGCGGAGCCATCGCCTTGGCGCTCTCGGCGCCTTGGCGGCTGGTTGCTCTGAATCCGGTGTCTACCAGGCGAAGTGCGCGAAGGCCTTGTTCGCGTCGGCCATGCGGTGGACCTGATCACGGGTGGACATGGCCTTGCCCTCGCCGTGGGCCGCGTCCATCAGCTCCTTGCCGAGGCGCATGCACATGGGCTTGCCCTTCTCGCTGCGAGCGGCCTGGATGATCCAGCGGAAGGCGAGGCTCTGCTGCCGCTTGCGGTTGACCTGCATGGGCACCTGGTAGTTGGTCCCGCCGACACGCTTGGAGCGGACCTCGACCGAGGGCTTGACGTTGTCGATGGCCTTGCGGAAGACCTCGATGGCGGGCGGATCGCCCTCGGTGCGCTTCTCGATCTCGTCGAGGGCCTCATAGACGACGCGCTGGGCGACGGCCTTCTTGCCGTCGTACATGATGCAGTTGATGAAGCGGGCGAGGACCTTGTCGCCGTAGCGAGGGTCGGGCTTGAGCTGTTCGCTTGACTTGGTGATGCGACCGGCCATGGGGGCTCCTTTCGGCTCGTCTATCCCGCGGGTTGCGGGATTGTGCGTTCACCGTCGGGCGGGCCCGGCGGTTACTTGCCGAATGCGGGAAACGGTGCGTGGACACGGCCACGCGGGATGGATCAGGTTCGTGCGCGGGTGGTCTCCGTGCGGCGGTCAACCCTTGGCGCGTTTGACGCCGTACTTGGATCGGCCCTGATTGCGGCCGTCGACACCCAGGCAGTCCAGGGCGCCGCGGACGACGTGGTAGCGGACGCCGGGCAGGTCACGGACGCGTCCGCCGCGGACCAGAACGATCGAGTGCTCCTGGAGGTTGTGGCCCTCGCCGCCGATGTAGGCCGTCACTTCCTTGCCGTTGGAGAGGCGGACGCGGGCGACCTTTCGCAGCGCGGAGTTGGGCTTCTTGGGGGTGACGGTCTTGACC
>CAYSIX010000059.1:0-18637 GCA_964431205.1 uncultured Phycisphaeraceae bacterium | reverse complement strand
CGTCACCCGCAACGCGTCCCAGCACGTCAGCCCTTCGCGCAGGCGACCCGTGACCGTCGAGGACAGGTGCATCACGTGGCTGTACCGCTCCACCGTCAGCAAACGCGGCAGCTCGATCGAGCCCGGCACCGCCACCCGGCCCACGTCGTTGCGGTGCAGGTCCACCAGCATCACGTGCTCGGCCACGTCCTTGGGGTCCTCGCGCAGCTCCCGCTCCAGGGCCGCGTCCTCGGCCGCATCACGCCCCCGGCGCCGCGTGCCCGCCAGGGGCCGGCTGGTCACCCGCCCGTCCTCGACCCGACACAGGATCTCCGGGCTCGATCCGACCAGGATCGCACCCTCGATCTGCAGGTAGAACATGTACGGCGAGGGGTTGACCACCCGCAACGCCCGGTAGACGTCGAACGGGTCGACCGCGGTCCGCAGCTCGAACCGCTGGCTGGGCACGATCTGAAACGCGTCGCCCGCCGCGATGTACTGCTTACACCGCTCTACCGCGCGCTGATAGCCGCCCTCGCCCATGCTGCTGACCGGCAGTTTCGGAGGCGGTGACGTCAGGTCCACGTCCCCCGCGGGCAGCTCTTCGCCGCCCGAGTCGGTGACCCTCGGCGTCGCCAGGCGATGGACCATGTCCGTCAGCCGCTTCGACCCGGCCTCGTACGCCGCCTCGAGGGATTCGTGCTCCCGCGGCGCCACGTGCGTGATCACCAGCGCCGTCTTGCGCACGTGGTCGAAGGCGACCACGTCGTGGTAGAGCTGCATGTGCAGGTCGGGCAGGCCGCGGTCGTCCGGCGGGGGCCAGGGCAGCTTCTCCGGCTCCAGGTAACGCACCACGTCGTACCCGGCGCAACCGACCCATCCGCCCGTGAACGTCGGCAGCTCCGCCAGCACCGCCGTCCGTTCCGATCGGGACAGGCGGTCCAGCTCGGCCAGGGGATCGTCGCAGCGGAACGAACGGTTTCGCGTCGGATCGCGGTGATCGCGCAGGACGGCTTCGTGCCCGCGGGCGATCAGCTCCATCACCGGTCGCGCGCCCATGAAGCTGTAGCGGCCGATCCGCGCCCCGTCTTCGACCGACTCGAACAGGAAGCTCGGCGCCAGCCGCGCGTCTTGGGCCACCAGGCGACGGTAGGCGAGCACCGGCGTCAGGGCGTCGCTGAACAGCCGGCGGTACATCGGCAGCAGGGTCGGCAGGCCGCCGCCCCGGACCTCGGTCAGGGCCAGCCGGCGGAACGTCTCAAAGTCGGGACGGTTCATCGTTCGCGGGCTCTCGGGAGTGGACAGCGACGTCTGGGGCAACGATCACGACAGGCGGCGGGTTCACCACCGTCGCCAGCGCCACCGTTCACCGATGCTCGAGTCCCGCGTCATGCCCGTGTCGTCCCGCAGCCGATCCCGGCTCATCGCTCGTCCAGCGGCTCGGGCATCAGGTCCGCCCGCTCGCCACGCATCTTCTTCTCGGCATAGCGGCGGACCCAGTTCTCCCAGCTCTTGCCCGCCGCCGGGTCACGATCGGAAAACCGCAGGCGGTGCACCTGGTCGTAACGCACCGTCACGCGGTTTCCGCTCTTTTCCATCACCCGCACGCAAGCGTCGGGCCCCTCGCCGCGACGATCGAACAGGTAGCCCTCGACGGTGCGGCCGTCGGTCGTCTCGATGGTGACGTCGCCGCGATAGTCGAACGCCGACTCGATCGCGCGGCTCCGCTGCCTCGGGTCCCGCGGCTCCACGACCAGGCCTTCGAGGCGGCCGCTGTCCGGTTCCGGTTTGGGGCTCGCGTCCATGGCCGATAGTCTATAACAGAGCTTGGCCGTTCGCAGCCGATCGCGGTGGGCCGGTTGACCCGGCGTCCGACCGTGTCCGAGCAGGGCCCGAGAGACCCGTCGCATGAACATCGACCGATTCTTCTCGCACTACCAGATCACCGAGAACCCGTTCCGGGCCGAGGAGGCCCGGCTCGATCCGATCCTGGAGCGACTGGCCGACGACGAGGCCACCCATCCCGATTTTCCCAAGATTCTGGGCCAGGTCGATCAGCCCAGCACGTCGATCGTCTTCGGGGAAAAGGGGGCGGGCAAGACGGCGATCCGGCTGCTGCTGGAGCGGCGGATCGCCGAGCACAACGCCGCGACCGCCGATCGGCGCGTTCTGGTCGTGGCCTACGACGACCTGAATCCCGTGCTGGACCGGCTGCTGCAGGCGTCGGGCCAGCGGGTCGAGTCGGTGCTCAAGTCGTTCCGCCTGGAGGACCACCAGGACGCGATCCTCTCGCGGGCGGTGACGAAACTGACCCACGGGGTGCTGGGCGAGGCATCGGAAGACGAGGCGGCGCCGATGCCGTCGGACCTGGACGGCCTGCTCAAGCGGATGCCGCGGACCGACCGGGCCGACCTGGCGGTGCTGATCGCGTTGTACGACCAGCCGGCGCGGGGCACGGCGGCGGCGCGTTGGCAGCGCGTCCGCTCGCGGTTGCGGCTGGGGTGGAAGACGCCGCTGACATGGATCCTCGTGCTGGCGGTGTTCGTGAGCGTGATCGCCGCGGGCCTGGGGGCGACGCAGGCGCTGACAGAGACGGACCAGCGGCCGTGGTGGCTGACGCCGGCGCTGGCGCTGAGCGTGGCGGCGGCGGTGTTGAGCTGGGGGTGGTGGCTCTGGCGCGTCGCGGGGTTGTGGTGGCGGTGCTGGCGGATCCGGCGGGCGATGCCGGCGGTCCGACGCGCGACCGGCGAGCTGCGGCAGATGCTCGGCGAGTTCACCGCCGGCGAGTTGGCACGCCAGCCCCTGCCGCAACCGGGCGCCGCCGCGGCCGCGCACGCCAGCGACGCACGCTACCAACTGACCCGACGATTCGTTGACCTGCTCAGCCGCTTCGGCTTCGCCGGGATGACCGTGCTGATCGACCGCGTGGACGAGCCGACGCTGGTCGCCGGCGACGCGGACCGCATGGTCGCGATCATGCGGCCCGTCTTCGAGAGCAAGTTCCTCCAGCAGCAGCGCGTGGGCCTCAAGCTGCTGCTGCCCATCGAGCTGCGACACTGGATCTACCGCGAGTCGCCGCGATTCTTCCAGGAGGCCCGGCTGGACAAGCAGAACGTCATCGATCGCCTGGAGTGGTCGGGCGCCACGCTGTACGACCTGTGCTCGGCGCGGCTGAACGCCTGCCGGCCGGCCGACGCTCCGACGGTGAAGCTGACCGACCTGTTTGAGGACGACGTGACGTCGGACATGCTGATCGACGCGCTCGATCAGATGCACCAGCCGCGCGACGCGATGAAGTTCCTCTACGCGGTGATCCAGGAGCACTGCCGGCTGGTCCCGCAGGAGCAGGCGGTGTTCCAGATCGCGCGGCTGACGCTCGAGCAGGTCCGTCGGGCCCAGGCGCAGCGGGTGCAGGACTTCTCGCGGGGTCTTTCGCCCGTCTGAGGCTCGGGCCGCCGCCGAGCCAAGCTGCCACGCGGGAGCCGGGCCTCGAGGGCGCGGGGCACGGGGTTCGAGGGAACGGGGCCCGGTGGCGGGCCATGGTCTGATCGCCTTTCGATCCGCGAGACACCGCCCCACCGCGACCGAAGGCACGCGTGCAGTGCGAGTTTTCTGGGCAGTGGCCAGCCCCGCGAGCGGTTTGCGCGCATTCATCGCACGGGGGCGACTGGGGCGACTGAAGCAAAAAGATCATTAAGCGTCGATTAGACAGAGTCTTGCGTCGTGTTCAGCTCGAAGGCGCTAATGGCACGCGGGTTGCACTATCAGATGGGGCGGCGGCTCTCGCCGCCTTGGGATCAGGGTTCCACTATCACACGAAAAGGAGCGAATCAGATGAGACATGCTCAACCGTGGGGGCAGACGGGTCGGCTGGCCAGTGCGTTGGCGCTGGTCGGTTTGCTCGCGTTTCCCTCTCTCACCCATGCCCAGGAGGAGGCGCCGGTCAACACCGGAAACGTCTCGTTCAACCTCGGCGCCGACATCGTGACCGAATACTGGTTCCGTGGCATCGGCCAGGAAAACCAGGGCTTGATCCTTCAGCCGTATTTCGACGTCAACGTCGGCCTGATCACCGAAGGTGAAATGACGGTCGACCTCTACGCCGGCACCTGGAACAGCTTCCACGTGGACAACGCGGCGGGCGACGACATCTGGTTCGAGTCTGACTTCTTCGTCGGGCTGACGTTCGGACTGCCCGCGAACTTCTCGGCCGACGTCTCGTACGTCAACCTCTACAACCCCGACGGCAGCCAGAGCTTCGCCGAGGAGATCGACGTCGCCCTGGCCTACGACGACAGCGAGTTCTGGGACGTCGATTTCATGGACTTCGCCGGCTTTCAGCCGTACGCCCTGGTCGCGTTTGAGTTCAGCGGTGGCAGCGATGCCGGCACCTCCGAGGGCATCTACCTCGAGCTCGGCGTCGAGCCCAGCATCACCCTGATCGACAGCGAGGACTATCCGATCTCCCTGGCCGTTCCGCTGACGCTGGGTCTGAGCCTCGACGATTACTACGAAGACACGACGGGCGACAGCGACACGTTCGGATACTTCGACGCCGGCGCCGTGCTCAGCATGCCGTTGAGCTTCGTCCCCAACGGCTACGGCCAGTGGTCCGTCAGCGCCGGCGTGCACCTGCTCGTGCTGGGCGACACCGCCGAGAACATCAGCCAGGCCTTCGGCACCGGCGACGACGACTTCAACGTGTACGGCACGTTCGGTCTCGCGATGAGCTACTGAGTTCGGATTGCCTGGAAGAAACTGAAGCACGAGGCACTTTCCTGACCATCCGCGGCCTCCCAGGAACCCGGGCCGCGGCCAAAGAAGTGCCAGCCTCCTGGCTCGATTCGTCTCACCGGCGAGTCGGGCCTTTCTTCTGCGCCGCCGCCAGACTCACCGAGCGATGAAGGCCGATCAGCCCGCGATCTCGTTCAGCGCGTCGAGCAGTTGCTGCAAGTGCTCGTCCGTGTTGAACGGGCCCGGGCTGATGCGCACCGCGCCGGCGGGGAACGTGCCGAAGCGCCGGTGCGCGTACGGCGCGCAGTGCAGGCCGGGCCTGACGGCGATGTCGAAGCTGTCGTCCAGGATCGAGCCGACGTCCGCCGGCTCGTACCCCTCGATGTTCAGCGACACCGTGCCGACGCGTTTCGAAGCGTCCGGCGTGCCGTATACGGTGAAGCGCTCATCGTCGGCGAAGCGATCGATGACGGCCCGGACCATCGCCTGCTCGTGGGCGAGCACGTCGTCCATCGGTCGCTGCTCGAGGTAGTCCAGGCCCGCCGCCAGGCCCGCGACGCCCACGGTGTTCGGCGTGCCGCCCTCGAGGTAGTAGGGGTAAATCGCCGGCTGCGTGGGGCTCGAGGAGTCCCCCCCCGTGCCGCCCTCACGCCACGGCTGCATCTTGATGTACGAGGCCATGCGGATCGTCCGCGCGCCGTCCGGCGTGGCCGCGACCGATTCCGCCGGCTCGGGGCATCGCTCGCCCACGTACAGCCCGCCGGTCCCCGTCGGGCCGAGCAACGACTTGTGCCCCGGAAACGCCAGCAGGTCGACGTGCATCTTCTCGATCGAGATCGGCACGACGCCGGCGGTCTGGGCGGCGTCGAGGCAGAAGAGCAACTCGTGCTCCCGCGCGATCCGACCGATCGCCTCGGCGTCCTGGATCGTGCCCACCACGTTCGACGCGTGCGTGATGACGATCAGCACCGTCTGCGGCGTGATCGCCTTGCGGACGTCGTCCGGATCGACGAAGCCGGCGTCGTCGCAATCCACACGCGTCAGGTCGATGCGGCCCTGGTCGTGCAGCGCCTGGAGCGGCCGGCTTACGGAGTTGTGCTCCAGCACCGTCGTGATCACGTGCGGCTTGTCGCCCGAATCCGTCGCCGTGGGGATGACGCCCTTGATCGCCATGTTCAGGGCATCGGTGCAGTTCATGGAAAAGACGAGTCGGTTGGGGTCGCGGGCGTCAAACAGGCGCGTCAGGCGCAGGCGCACGTCGTCCAGCCGGCGTTCGGCCTGGACGGCCATGCGATGGCCCGCGCGACCGGGGTTCGCCGCGTCCTCGGCCAGAAAACGCGACATCGCCTCGCCCACCCCGGGCGCCTTGGGAAAACTCGTCGCTGCGTTGTCGAAGTAGATCATGCGTTCTGTGCGTCCGGTTGAGCAAACCACACCGTCATCGCCGGGGGCATCCCCTGCACCCGACGCCACGCGCTGAGCTGCCCCAGGTGCGTCGATTCGTGCGCCACCATCAGGTGAACCAGCAGCGCTGCATTGTTGGGCATCGCGTCCCGCCAGCGCTCCAGCGGCGGGGGTTCGGCCAGCCTCGACGCCGGTGCGGTGCGCGCCGCCTCCACCACCTCCGCGTGTCCGCCCTCAAACGCACGGACCAACGCCTCCTTGGACGGGTAGGCGTCGCGATACGGCACCGGCGCGCTTCTCATGCCGAAGGGGTGGTCCTTCGGGTCGTCAAAGGGCTGGCCGCGCAGCACGCCGAGGATCACCGGATGATACGCGCTCAGATGGCACAGCACCCAGGCCGGGTGATTCATCCCCGCCGCCGGCTGATACGCCATGCGCTCGTCGGGCACGTCCGCGACGAGCCGGCGCGCGAACTCGAGGTTCCGGTCCCAGGTGCACCACAGCGCGTCGATCATCGGTGTCTCATCTCCGCCGAGCCATCGGTCCAACGCGTCAGAACAGCGGTGGCAAACCGCGCGCCCGCCGCCAGGTCGAGATCTGCCCCAGGTGCGTGCCCTCGTGAGCGGTCATGACGAAGGAGGCCAGGTCGTGCAAGGTCGGTAGCACGGCCTTCATCCGGGCGTTGGGGTTCGGCTGGGAGAGCACGTCGGGGGCAGCGGACGCCGCGGCGGCGTCGAGGGCGTCGTGTGCCGCGCGCCAGCTTCCCACCAGCTCGTCGAAAGCGGGATACGGCGACGCGTCGCCCACCGCCTCGCTGCCCAGCCCGAACAGCGCCTTGTAACGATCCTCGTCCAGGCCCGCGCCCTCGCCGCCCAGACGCTTGCACATGCCGTGGCCGACCATCGCCAGGTGCCCGAAGACCCACCCGGGATGGACACCGCCCTCGCACGTCAGCGTGAAGGGATCGTGGCCCTCGAAGGCCTGCAGCAGCATCTCGCCGTAGCCCTGCTGGAAACGGTACACCTTGCGTTCCTGTTCGAGCGGCATGTTGGGCTCCACTGGGTAGAACAGATCAGACGCCGAGCGCACTGCCGAGGCCGATCGCCCGCCGCCAGCCTGAGACCTGCCCAAGGTGATAAGCGTAGTGACTGTTGACCAGAAACGTGACGGCGTCGCCGAGGGTCGGCATCATCTTCTGGAACGTCGGGTCCGGGACCGGATTGGCCGCGTCCAGCGCCGCCGCGTCGCAACCTCGCACAGCAGAAGCCGCCGCGTCCGACGCCTCTCCCAGTTGCCCGAGAAGCTCGGCTTTCGACGGGTATGCGGACCGATCGGCGAGCGGCTCTGAACCCATCCCATACTTGTCGCTCCACCCCGCGGGCAACGCGAAGGATCCACCGAGCATATGGTTGGCACCCTCGAGCGAGTAAGCGATGTGACCGAGTTGCCAGGCCGCGTGATTGCGGATGCCCGGCGGCTGCTCGGCCAGGCGCCCATCCTCCACGTCATCAAGCAATCGCCTCGTGACCTGGCGGTTGAACTCCAGATTGGTCAGGATCGGCCCGGTCATGGGTGTCTCCCTGGTCGTCATCAGGTCAGCTACGCTCCGACGTACTTGGCGTAGATGCTCCGCGCGGTGGCGGCCTCCTTGGTGCCCTTGACGATGGCGCGGCCGTCAGTGAACAGCGTCAGCTCGTACGGCTTGCCGTTGTCGGTGATCTCGGCGCGGATCATGAACTTGTTGGCCTTGACCTCGCCGTGGGCGCGCAGGCGCTGGGCGATCTCGTCGAAGTCCAGCCGGCCGTTTCCGCCGCGCTGGCCCGGTTCGGCGGCCTCGGCCGCCTTGAGGTTGAGCTGCACGGCGTTGCGGCCGCACAGCGTCGTCGTCGAGCTGCCGAACTTGCCGGCCAGGAACTCGAACCGCCGCTTCTTGCAGCAGGCGCACTCGCCGACGTCGTACGCCCGGGAAACCTTGAACTGGCGGAACTGATTCGCCCACAGGTCGATGTTCAGCATGGTCGGGCTGATCGCGTCGAAGTTGCCGGTCAGCACCTTCAGCGCCTCGTTGACCTCGTAGTTGGCGACCATGGCGACGACCGGGCCGATCACGCCGGCGGTGTCGCACGTCGGGTTCAGGCCCGGCGGGGGGATCTGCTCGAAGATGCAGCGCAGGCACGGCGTCGCCCTGCCCGCGCGCTCCCACGGCGTGTCCCCGGTCTCGCCCGGCGGGACCGTGTGCGGCAGGACCGCGTAGGCCGCCCCGACCGTCCCGACCGCCCCGCCGTACATGTACGGGATCCCGTGCTTGACCGCCACGTCGTTGGTGATGTACCGCGTCTCGAAGTTGTCCACCCCGTCGATCACCACGTCCACCTTGCCGTAGTCGGGGTTGTCGATCCCGGCCAGACGCTCGAGGTTCGTGTGGTTCACGTCGTCGACGATCGCCGTGACCTTCACCTGCGAGTTGATCTTCGCGATCTTGCGGCGGGCGGCCTCGGCCTTGGGGATCGCCTGCTCGACGTCATCCTCGTCGAACAGCACCTGCCGCTGAAGGTTCGTGATCTCGATGAAGTCGCGATCGACGATGACCAGGTGCCCCACGCCGGCGCGGGCGAGCATGTTGGCGATGACCGTGCCCAGCGCACCGCAGCCGACGACCAGCGCAGTCGAGCCAAGCAGCCGGCGCTGGCCCTCTTCGCCGAAGCCGGGCAGGAGCATCTGTCGGTGGTAACGGGAAAGATCGTGGTTCGGCATGATTACGCGGCCTGAATAACGCGAGCCTGGGTTGTGGGCGGAGGAACCGGCTCGCCGTGCTGACGCAATGAATCAAGATGAAGCTTGATCGCTTCTCGGATCATCTGCTCCGCCTCTTCAAGGGTATCTCCGCTGGAGGCACATCCGGGAAGATCGGGCACATACACGCTGTATGAGCCGTCATCGCACTTCTCAAAGACCACCAGGTAGTCCATGGTCACCTGCCTTGCCTGATGCCCGCCTGCTTCACAACGCTGTTGAGTGTTCCGGGCTTGATCTCTCGCTGAAGCTTGCCGCCTCCGGGAACCGTCACCGCGCCGAGCTTCACAGATGACGAAAGACCAAATGGCTGCCCACCGTGCGTTCCAGCCGCCAAACGTCCTTTTCGAGCATCCGGACAACATCTTGGTACTTCAGCGCCACGCCCCCCATCATCCCGCGACCAGCGACCCGCCCTCGACCGGGTCCACCTTCACGCCCAGCTCCTCGAGCGTCTTGAGCGCCGCCTCCACGTCGTCCTCCTCGCCGCTGAACAGCACCGCCATGATGCCGATGTCCTTCTGCACGCTCGCCTGGCGGATGTCGAAGCAGACGTCGGGGTACTGCCGCGTCATCTTCCAGAGGCACGGCTCGTTCTGCCGCCCGCCCTCGAACGTCAGCCAGCATTTACGGGTCACCTTCATGATCGAGCCTTCTCAGCCACAGATAAACGCCGATGAACACGGACAAGAATCAGGTCTGGGCCTCTCTGATCTCACTGCAACCATGCTTTCATCTGTGTGAATCCGCGTTCATCTGTGGTGCTTCTTACCCGCCGGCGATGGCGGGGATGATCGACACCTCGTCCCCGGGCTTCACCGGCGTGTCCAGGTTCTCGAGGAACCGGATGTCCTCGTCGTTGACGTAGACGTTGATGAAGCGGTTGATCTCGTTGTCGCCCTTGTACAGCCGCTGGCCGAACTCGGGGTAGTCGTGCCTGAGCGACCCGAGCACCTCGCCGACGGTCCCGCCGGCGACGTCGATCGACTCGCGGTCGCCGACCTGCGGGCGAAGGGCCGTGGGAATGTGAACCGTAACCGTGTCTGCCATCGTTGCGTTCCTCGTTTCTTCTCGAATCCTCGTCACGTCCGAAAGCCGTGCCGCTGTCGTTGGCTCAGGCCTTGGCCTCGGCCCTGACGGGCGCCGCCGCCGTCTCCTCGACCTGCTCGACGAGCTGGTCGAACTCGGCGAGCTTGGCGTTGATCGCCGGCGTCTGGGCGAACTGGCCCTCCATGACCTCGATCGTCTTGAGCCCGTTGCCGGTGATGCAGACGCATATCGATTCATCTCGCGGGATCTTGCCGCTCTCGATAAGCTTGATCGCGCACGCCAGCGTCGTCCCGCCGGCCGGCTCGGTGAAGATCCCCTCGGTCCGCGCCAGCAGCTTCACGGCGTCGATGATCTCCGCGTCGCCGGCCGACTCGCCCCAGCCGCCCGAGTCGCGGACCACCTTGATCACGTAGTACCCGTCGGCCGGGTTCCCGATCGCGATGCTCTTGGCGATCGTGTTCGGCTTCTGCGGGTGGAACAGGTCGCGGCCCTGGTGGATCGCGGTGACCACGGGGTTGCACCCGTCGGCCTGGGCGGCATGCATCCGCGGGCGGTTGTCCTCGACCAGCCCCAGCCGGACGAACTCCCGGTACGCCTTCCACACCTTGGGCAGGATCGTCCCGCCGGCGACCGGCACCACCGTGTGTTGCGGCAGCCGCCAGCCCATCTGCTCGGCGATCTCGAAGCCGTGCGTCTTGGCGCCCTCGGTGTAGTACGGCCGCAGGTTCACGTTCACGATCGCCCAGTTGTACTTGTCCGCGATCTGTGAGCAGAGGCGGTTCACGTCGTCGTAGTTGCCCTTGATCCGCACCACGCGCGGGCCGAAGACGGTCATCCCAACCATCTTCCCCTCTTCGAGGTCGTGCGGGATCATGACGAACGCACGCATGCCCGCGGCGGCGGCGTGGGCGGCGACGCTGTGCGCCAGGTTCCCCGTCGATGCGCAGCCGACGGTGTCGAACCCGAACTCGAACGCCTTGGTCAGCGCCACCGAGACGACGCGGTCCTTGTACGAGAAACTGGGGTAGTTGGCCGAGTCGTCCTTGATGTACAGCTCCTTGACGCCCAGCTCCGCGGCGAGGCGGTCGGCCTTGAGCAGCGGCGTCCACCCCGAACGCCAGCCCGCACGCGGCTCGTGCTCGATCGGCAGCAGGTCGCGGTACCGCCACAGGCTCGTCGGCCCGGACTCGATCGACTCACGCGTGACCCGCCCGGCCATCCGCTCATAGTCGTAGTCCACCTCCACCGGGCCGAAGTCCACGTCGCAGACCGTCCGCGGCTCGATCGGGTACTCGACCCCGCTCTCCTTGCCCTTGAGGCACCTGACGTAGCTCATGCCGTGGCTCCAACGCTTCCTTGGCGGCGACCCAGACCTTCGCGGCGATGCGGTCCGGCTTGGAGGGCGTAGCGCAACAAAACGCCCCTCTTACGCGGATAAGAAGGGCTTCGCTTCGAAGGGAAGGTGGCCGCTTCTTATCTTCCCCGGCGGCTTGCCGGGCGGGAATTCGCACCTGGCCCGGCCCTCGCCGGCGGTTGCGGTGACGTCTCAGGGCCCGTCCCTCGGTCACTCTCGATAAGTCGCGTATGTAGTTGTGCTCGAAGTATAACCCCCGACCCCCGCGGGTCAAGCGCTACCGGACCGCGAGGTCACGCGCGGGTGTAGTCCACAAGTGGGGCGGGCGTCTCGCCTCCCGACAGGCCGAACGTCTGTTTTGGTCGTTCGCCGCTGCGTGGCGATGGCGGGCAAGACGCCCGCCCCACCGAAGAAAAAGCCAGTTGACCCCGCCGTCACCAGCCCGGCAAACGCACGGCCGACGAAGCGAACTCGTACCGCAACGATGCCGCGTCGAACCGGTCACGGACGTACTCCAGCCGCACCTCGACCCGCCGCGCCCCCGGCGGAGCCGCGAACTCGTAGCGGCGCTGCTCGGCCGGCGCCAGAGCGGGCTCGAGGGCCGGATCAAGATTGCCCGCGCGATCCGGCACAAGCTGCGCCACCTCGATCGGGTCCCTGTTCGAATCCGTGTACACGAGGACCCGGATCGCGCGACGGCGCGTGCCCGTCGGGAACGCGTGGCCGGCCAGGTTGGTCAGCTCGATCCGCACCACCGTGTCGGCGGCTCGCGGATCGGGCGCCCGAGCGGTCAACCGGACGCCGCTGGCGATGAACTGCGAGTCACGCCGCGCGACGAAGGCGTGGGACCGGCCGCGACCCCCGGCCGTGTCTCGCGCGGGCATGTGGCACGCGACGCACGTCGCCACGGGCGTCCGCGTGCTCCATTCCAGCGCGCCCGGCGGCCAATCCACCGCGACCGGCCTCGCCGACCCCGACCAGCCCCGCCACTGTCGAACCGTCTCGCCGTGGCAGGATGCGCACGCCGCATCGCCGACCACGTCCCGTGCAAACACGTGGACACACCCGCTATCGGTGATGGCCGCCGCGGCCGCTTCGTGTCGTCGTTCGATCCGATGACACGCGGTGCAGTCCAGGCCGCCCACCGCGCCAAAGCCGAACCGCTCGAGCTGCCTGGTCACGGGATTCACCGTGTTCAACCGCAGGTGCGACAGGCTCTGCGCGTGAGCCGAGCCCGACCACTCACGATGCTCGGCCTCGTGGCAGTCCCGGCACGAGTGCGCGTTCACCCGCCGGTCCCGATCGCCGACGTGGCACACGACGCATTGACCCGTCATCGGTCGGCCCACCACGATCGGGCCGGCACCCGCGTACACCTCACACAGCTCAGCCAGCCACGGCACATCGCCCGCGCGTCCGTCGGCCCGCAGCCAGTCGATCAGCAGACGCTCGCGATCGGCCAATGGCGTGTCCCGAGCCGGCAGCGTCTCGTCGAACGCCCGCATCGCGTCGAGCGCCCTGAACGCCGCGGCTCGCACGCGCCAGTCCCGGTCGCTCGCGCGGGCGACGAGCGCGCCCAACGCGTCGACGTCACCCTCCGCGGCGCGGCCCGCCAGCAACTCGCAGGCGACGGTCCGCACCCGCGGCGACGGGTGGACCAGCATCCCGGCGACGTGTGGGGCCACGTCCGACCACGCCTGCCCCCGCCGTCGCAATGCGGAAGCCGCCGATGCGTCGCCCCGCTCGATCCCTTCGATCAGCCGATCGATGGGCGTCTGCGGGCCGTACGCCGCCTCGCGACGGTCCAGCCCCCACCACAGGGCCAGGGCGAGGGCCGTCGCGATGAACACCGGTAGAAGGCGGATCATCCAGCCCGCGGTGGCCGTGGTTCGCGGCGTGGCCGGCCCAAAATCTGGCGCGCGGTGTTGATTCATCGACGGTACCGGATCAATAATAGACCGAACCCGGTCGGACGCGATCCTCGCGTCGCCGGACCCTCCACACGGATCGTCACGATCATGCGACGAGCAAACGCGACGCGATCATGGGTGTGTGGGCTGATCGCGGCGGTGGCGATGGCATGGATCGTCGCGTCGGTCGGTGCGCACAACGGCGAGCCGCCACCGGGGCCCCCGCCCAGACGAGACACCGTACAAGTCCATCCCTTGCGATGGTCGTGGGTGCACTGGTGGGAAGCCAACCGAGATGCGTACCTGAGCCGACTCGGTCAGACGGAGATTCAGCCGGCGGAGGCCGAGGCGCTGGTCAAGCTGCGTGAGCGTGCGGTGGAGACGCTGATCAAGGCGCTCGGCCATCCGCAACCCGTGGTTCGGGCCGAATCGGCGTTGGCGCTCGGAAGGATCGAAGCCACCCGGGCGATGGACAAGCTCGTGGAGCTGGCGTCGCGGGACCCCGTCGAGGACGTGCGTCTGTCGGCCGTCCTCGCCATCGGGCTTCTCGCCGACGAGAATTCGGCCACACGCATTCGAGAGGTGGACTTCGCCACCGCCCGCCTGCAGCTCGCCGGCCTGGTGGCGCTGGGCCTGCTGGAGCAGTTGCCGGAAGAAACCGTGGATCGCCTCGCCCCGGCGTTGCGCGCCCATGAGCCGGGGACCGCTTCGCTGGCCGCGTGGACCCTGCATCAGACCGCCGCCGCCGGGCACGAGTTCTTCCTGGAGGAGCTGAGACGAACGACGGAGGTGAAGGTCGCGTCGCAAGTGATCCTCGGCCTCGATCGCGGGGAACAGGAGCGTTCGATCCGGATGCTCGTGGACGTCGTGCTGGCGACCGGCGCCGCGCCCGAGCTGCCGGTCTGGGATCGGCTCATGCGACGGCACGAGAGGCGTCTGCGTGAGGTGACGGCGAATGCGCAGGCACGCGCGAACTGGAGGCGTTCTCAACAAAGCAACGACGGGGCAGACGATCAAGAGCCTCGAAGGGGTCCGGATATTCGGATCGGCCAGGAACTGATCGACATCGCGCGGCTGCGCGCGTCGGCCGCGATCGCGCTGGCACGCAGCGAGCGGCCCGAGGCCGCCGCGGCGCTGCTTACGGTGCTGGACGACGAGGCGAGCGAATACAACCGCCTGGTCAAGAGCTTCGCGATCATGTCGCTCGGCGAGCTGGGCGCCAAGGAGGCGCTGCCGCGGCTGATCGAGCTGACCGCCGACCGGCCCCCGCCCGGCCGCCGCGCGACCGCGCCGAAGCGCGACTCGCCCCTGCGCGGGTTCGCTGCCCTGGCCCTGGGTCTCTACGCCCGCCCGCAACCCACGCCCCAGGGCCTCTACGATCGGCCACGGTCTGAGGTGGCGGTCGAACGGCTCGAGAGCCTGCTCGCCAACAAACGCGACACGATTGAGGTCCGTTGCGCCGCCGCCGTCGCCCTGGGCGTCGCTCAGCGCACCGGCGCCCTGCGGTCGCTCCAGGCCACGTCCGCCACGCTCGACACACGACACCGCGACGGCGACCTGCTCATCGGCTACTTCCTGCTCGGCCGCGGTATGCTCGGCGACCGCAACGTCCTCGAACCCGCCCGCCGCTTCCTCGTCGTCGCCAACGAACGCACCGACCTGACCGGGATCCTCTCCCGCCGCGCGGCGGTGCTCGGCCTGGGCATGTTCGGCGGGCGCGAGGCCGTGCCCATCCTCACCGAGGCCTGGCACCTGAACCATTACGTCAACCGTGAGGTCATCGTCGCGCTGGGCCTCGTCGGCGCGACCGCCGCCGGCGACGTGCTGCTCGACGAGTTGACCGGCTCCGACGACCCGTTCGTCCAGGCGTTCATGGCCAAGGCGCTCGGCGAGCTGTTCGACCCGAACCGCCCCGCCCGGCTGGCGCGCCTGGTCAACGCCAGCAACTTCACCGTCCGCGACGAAGCTCGTCTGCCGCTGCAAACCATCGCGCGCGAGTTCCTGTTCGAGTTCCTGATCCCCTCGTTTCCGGAGAAGTGGCGTTGAGGCTCCGGTGTTCCAGGCAAAGCGTCCGCCGCCGGCCGGCCGCCATCACCGCCGCGACGGCCGTGGCCGTGGCGTGCATCGCGCCGATCGCGTTCGCGTCCGATCGATCCGCGGTCGATGCCGCCGAGCAGGCTCTCGCCCACCTCACAGGCCTGGCCGAGCACCGCGCGCCCGACGCGGCGGCGGCGCGTGAGCAGACGGATGCGGCGCTCGAGGCGCTCGACCGCTACGCGCGGCGGCTGCGTGCCGAGGCCGACGGATCGGCGATCGGGAACGGCCGGCGCACGCCCGGTGAAGACGGTCAACGCACCGCGGAACTGCGGGCCGCGCGGGCGGGAGCGATGTTCCTGCGCGGGGAGCTGAATCGGCGCCTGGCCGCGCTGCTGCCAGCCGACGACCCCGAACGCGCCGCACGCGCGGAAGCGGCGCTCGACGCGTTCCGGGACCTGCGGCTGACCTACAAGGACCTGGCGATCGGCGCGCTGGGCTACATCGGCGAGGCGCGCACGGCTCTCTTGCAGAACCGGCCCGAGGACGCGCTGGCCGTGCTCGAGCCCGTCCTCTCTCAACGCAATCGCGTGCGCGACGAAGCCACCGCGCAGGTGTTTCGCCTCGCCGTGCTCGAACAGGTCGAGGCGTTGCTGGCCGTCGACAGAGACGAGGCGATCGAGACGGTTCGGGGGACGCGCGGCGACGCGCTGTTCCGCGACAACCCGGCGTGGGCGGCTCGGCTGGACTGGCTGCTCGCCCGGGCCCTGCTCGCGCCGCTGGGTGACCAGGCCCCGGGATCGGCCGGCGAGCCCGACACCGAACTGCCGCCGCGCGTGTTCGACGAAGCCGCAAAACTGCTGCGCAACGACGCCGTAATCGAGTCGGCGCCCGCGTTGCGGCGGCTGAGTCTTCTCGAACGCCTGACCCGGACAAGCGCCGATCACGCGATGACCCGGGGTGAACGCCTGGCGCACGCCCGGGCCCTGGCTGGTTTCGGCTACATCGACGCGGCGTTGACACGGCTCGAAGCGCTCGCCGACGAAGCCACGCCGCTCTCGACCGACGACGTGCTGTTGCTCGGGACGCTGCGTCACGAGGCCGGGCGCATGCTCGAGGCGGCGGAGGCGTTCGAAGCGGTGCTGACGCGCGACGACGCGGATGAGTCGGACCGCCGAAGGGCGTTGCGCGGGCATGCGGCTGCGCTCGACGCGGCGCTGCACGAACAGTCGCCGGCCGATCCCGTTCTGGCCGAGCGAACCCGCCGGGCGTATGCGGCGATCGTGGACTCGGTCGGCGATGCCGAGACCGCGGCCTCGGCGCTGGCCCGATGGTGGAGCCTGGCCAGGGGCTCGGTCCCGCCGCGGCAGGTGCTTGCGCGGCTGACGTCGCACGCGGAGCTCGTCGAATCCGACCGGTTTCTTGCGTACGCGCAGTTGGCGACGCGGCGCGACGTGCTGCAGCGGCGTACACGAAGCTCCGATCCATCCGGCCCGGATCCCGTGCGGGAAGCCGAGGCACGGCGGCTGGTCGACGACCTGCGTGCGTTCATGGAAGCGGCCGCGCCGTCGGAGGAGCCCGCGCTCGCCGGCCACGCGGCGCTGCTCACCGCCCGCGTGCTCGCCGACGAACCGATCGACCGACCGGGCGAGGCGTTGTCGGAGTTGCGTCGGCGTCGGGCGTGGTGGGAGGCGGAGGCGCCGCTGCGTCGGGCCGCCGTCTCGCTGGAGGCCACGCTGCTGATGCGCCTGGGACTGATCGACGAGGCGGAACGGCTGGTGACGGCGGCGCACCAACGCGACGCGTCGTCCTCTCTGCTGCTGCACATCGCCGAGGCGCTGGGCGAGCGGTACGCGGAGTCGAGCCCGTCGGCCCGCGCGGCGTTGCGCGACCGCGTGCGTCGGCTGACCGGCGCGGCGATCACCGCGGCGCTGGACGGCGCGTCGGATTATCCGTGGACCACGGTGGCCGCGGCCGAGGCGATGATCCGCGTCGAGGCCTGGTCGGACGCGCTGCGCATGCTCGAGCCGCTCGAGCGAGAGGCCGGCGATGCGCTCGACCCGGGCACGCGCCTGACCGCCAGCCTTCTGCGGGGCCGGGCGTTGCACGGCCGCGGCGACGCCGAGGACGCCCTGCTCCTCCTGCGTGACCTGGCCGAGGAGCACGCCGGCGTGCCGCGGGTGCAGATGGCGCTGGCCGAAGCGCTGTCGGGGGCGGGCGAGGCGGAGGCGGCGCTGGAGCGGTACCGCCGCGCTCGCGAGGCGGCTGCCCCGGGCAGCGCGGCCTGGTGGCGGGCGACGCGGGCGGTCGCCACGCACCTGGCCGACGCCGGCCAGAGTTCGCAGGCCGAACACCTGCTCCGCGTCGCCCTGCTGCTGCACCCGGCCGAGGACGCCGACGCGGCGCGCCGGGACGCCGAACGCGCGTATGATGCCCTCGTCGCGCGAAGCGACGACCTCACCGAGCGCCCGGCGGACGCGCCCGATCCGGAGGATGCCACGCCATGAAAGATCGCTGCGGTTCATTGATCGGTGACACCAGCCGCGGTCGTGCGAAGCTCGCCCGCGTCGCCGCGGCGTGTCTCGTGCTCGGTCTGCTGCCGTCGCTGCTGGGCCAGTCGCCCGCCGAGGCGGCGCCCGCGGCCGACGAGTCGCGGACCCTGCTGGACCTGATCCGTGTCGGCGGGATCGTGGGGTACGTGATCATCGGGCTGTCGATCGTCGGGGTGGCGCTGATCATCGACGGGTTCATCCGATTGCGTGAGGATCGACTCGTTCCGCAGGAGTTTGCCGAGCGGGCGGTGGAGCTGGCGCAGCAGGGTCGGTTCACGGAGCTGCTCAACGCGTCGCGCGAGAACGAGAGCATGTTCGGTCAGATCGTGACCGGGGCGTTGTCGCAGGGGAGCTGGGGCCTGGACGCGGTGCGCGAGGGGATGCAGCAGGAGGGCGAGAAGCAGGTGACGCGGCTGCGGCAGCGGATCGGGTACATCGGGCTGATCGCGGCGATCGCGCCGATGCTCGGGCTGCTGGGCACGGTGCTGGGCATGATCCGCTCGTTCGACATCCTCGGCCAGGCCAAGGGTGCCGCGCGGCCGGACGAGCTGGCCGTCGGCATCTCCGAGGCGCTGGTCACGACGTGCATGGGGCTGATCGTCGCCGTGCCGCTGACGTTCTTCCACGCGTACCTGCGTGACCGGCTGACGCTGATCGGCCACGAGGCGGCGGGCCTGGGCGAGCGTGTCCTGCGGATCATGGCCGTGGTCCTCGAGCAGCGACAGCAGCAGGGCGCCGCGGCACGGGCCACGCCCCCGCGACCCCCCGCGCCCGCCTCCGGTGCCTCCGGTGCCGCCAGTGCCGGCGTCGGGGCGGTGCAGCTGGAA
>CAYSIX010000058.1:0-18853 GCA_964431205.1 uncultured Phycisphaeraceae bacterium | reverse complement strand
TGCCGAAGCCGGTCTGCCAGATGCCCAGGTCGAACGCGTCGACGTCGCCGTCGAGGTCGAAGTCGCCGGGCGTGCTGCCGGGCGCGACCTGGAGTTCGAGCCCCTCGGTCAACGGGATCAGCCGCATGGTGACGGTGTTGAACGCGTCGTTGGACCCCGGCGCGTCGGTCACCCCGGGGTCGGCATGATTGCTGACGCCGACGCTGACGCGGCTGTCCCAGACCATCACCCGGGACTCACCCGGCGCCAGGGCCTCGCCCGTGTAGGTCCATACATTGCCGTCTTCACTCAACTCCCACTGGCCCGGCGTCGGCTGGGTCGCTACCGGGTCGACCAGGTTGCCGAACGACGAGCTGAAGTTCGCGCTGTCGTTCTGCGTCCAGAACTGATCGGGTCCGATGAACCCGCCCCCGTCGCCCAGCGGAAAGATGTCCGTCGAGGCGCTGTGGTTGACGTTGCCGGCGGGCGGGAAGACGCCCGCGGACTGCCACCGGGTCTAGACGTTAAACCGCGGCTCGATGGGCGCGGCTGTGGGGTTCGTCACGCGGATCGGCGCGCCGATCCGGGACTCGGTCGTGTAGTTGCCGGCCGGTGGACCGTTGACGCCGAGCTTGAACTCGCTCTCCCAGAACCGCTTGTCGTTCTCAATGCCGCCTCGCAGGGTGAGATTCACCCCGGACTCGTAGCCCCGGCCGACAAAATCGAACCCCGGTTCGTCGGGAACGGTCTCCTCGAAATGAAGGTTCACCGTGGAGATGGGTAGGTCTAGGCTCAGGCCGATGTTGAACTCGCCTTGGGGTTGCGAGCCGGTCAGCGTCTCGCAAACCTGGGCCTGCAGGAGGGGGTCGCCGAACGGCATCGCCGGGTCGATCACGTCGACGTTCGCCGTGGCGTGCAGGATCGCACGCAGGTCCGCGACCGGCTGGTCGTTCAGCTCCCGGCAGTTGACGGTGGTGGTCTGACCCGCCGCGTGGGACGCCCACAGAAAAATCAGCCACGACAAGATTGCGATTCGCATCTCCTTCTCCTCTCTGGCAGACGTCGCCAGCTGGAACGTGACGGGTCGCGAGCAGGTCACCCACGCCGCGGATCGCTCGGACCGCGGAACCGGTCTTCATTGTAACCCGGAGCGCACGCGGCGCAAAGCAGTTTGTGCGATCATTTGCCGAGGCTCGAACCGCCGTTGCCGACCGGGGCCCGCTCCCTGGCGCGACGGGCTCGGCCACCCGCCGCCGCGGCCGCCAGCAGGATCGCCACCGTCGCCGGCTCGGGCACGGTGGCGTCGACGCCCGTGCCGAAGTTCGTTTGCCACAGGCCCAGGTCGAAGGCATCGACGTCGCCGTCGTCGTCGAAGTCGGCGCTGACGTCTTCACCCGTCATGCCGAACTGCGTCTGCCAGATGCCGAGGTCGAAGGCGTCCACGTCGCCATCGCCATCGGCGTCACCGGGGACGGGCGCCGAGCTCGAGACCCGGAGGACGACGCTCTGGGAGCGGTACATCACTTCGAGGATCAGGCCGCTGACGTTCGGCACGAGCAAGGCGTCGAACTCGTCGAGGACGCCGCCGGAAGCGGTGAGGAATGTCACCTCGTCGCCGATCTGTGGGAGGAACCCGTTGATCAGGCTGATCTCGAGCGTGCCGCCAAGATCGGCCGCGCCGGTGACGGTCAGCAGGTCGTGCCCGGTCGCGGGGACGAGCCCGCCGACCTCGATGAACAGCGAGCCCGAGCCGGTCTGGGCGAAGGGGCCTTCGATGAGCAGCTCGCCGGGGCTGAGCCCGGGGCGGAGTTTGCCGTTGTTTTCGACGAAGACGGGTGAGCGGACGGTGCCGGCGCCCATGACGGTGGCGCCGTCTTCGATGAGGACCTCGTCGCCGCCGTCGAGCACGCCGCTGTCGAGTGTGAGCGTGCCGCGGCTGCCGATGAAGACGGAGCCGGCGACCTCGAGCATCTGGTCGGCGTTGAGCGTGAGGTCGGCGCCGAGGGGGGCTCCCTGATCGATACTCAGACCCGAATCGGTCAGGCCGAGCGTGCCGGCCTGCCAGTCGAGACGGCTGGGTGTGCCGCCGAGGTCGAGCTGCCCGGTGCGGAACGCGCCGCCGAGCAGTTGCAGCTTGGCGCCGGCGCCGCTGACGGCGGTCGTGCCGTTGACGTCCGCCGTGCCGAGCGCGGTGGCGGTCGAGCCGAGGACGGTGAAGGTTCCGCCGTCGATCGTGAGGCTGTGGCTCTCGAAGGCGCCGTGGGCCTGGACCTTGACGGCGTCGTCGTCATGGACGGTGGCGGACAGGCCGACGGTGACGAGCCCGTCGGCGAGCACTTCGAGCAGGCCGTCGCCGCCGGGTGTGCCGTCCTTGGCCGAGCCGCCGACGGCCAGGTGACTCGTCGCGCTGAGCGTGGCGGGGCTGCCCATCGCCGCGCCGCCGACCGACACCGTCCCCTTGCCGCCGGGCATCGAGGCGATGCTGACACGGTTGAGCGACTGGGCGAGTCCGCCGTCGCGGATCGTGAGCGTGGCGGTGCCCTCGCGACCGACGAGGATCTCACCGTTGCCGGGGATCAGCGTGTCGATGCTTTGCAGCAGCGACCGGCGCCCGTCCGCGCCGACGCCCTGAACCAGCACGGATCCAACGGCGCCCGAGCTGCGCCCGATCACGATCTCGTCGTCCGCCCGCGCCTTGCCGCCGTCGGTGACGTTGAGCGTGCCGTCGGCGGCGACGCTCGTGCCTCCGACCGAGATGTCGAAGCTGGCGAACAGCCCGCCGGCGGCGCCGGACCGCGCCACCTCCGTGACGCCCACGCCATCCGCCTCGTTGCCGATGACCCAGAGGCTCACGTCGGCGCGGGCGCCATCGAGCAGGCGGATCGTGACAGGCGTGGCCGCGTCGCCGAATCGGAAGAACTGTGCCGAGTTGAACGTTCCGCCGGAGACGTTGATCTCGCCGTGGTTCAGCTCGACGGCGCCGGCGGTGGCCGCGAGCGTCACGCCGTTGGCGTTGATGACGCCGCCGCCCTCGAGCACGAGCTCACCGCTGCTGATGGGCATCTCGAGGGAACCGGCGTCAACGATGCCGCCGTCGACGGAGAGCAGGCCGTCGTTCCAGATCTTGAGCGTGCCGTCGATCTCGAGGCGGCCGGGCGGGTCGTTTTGGCCGCCGCGTCGAACCCTGAGCGTCCCCGTGCCGCCGGCGCCGGCCGCGTCCCCGCCGACGTAGAGCGAGCCGCCGCTGCGGAACGTGCCGCCGGTGCTGACCTCCAGCTCGCCCTGGCTGCCGGCGGTGCGGGCCAGGAACGTGTCGGCCGAGTTGAACGACTCGATGTTGCCCTGGGAGACGACGGAAAGGAAGCCGAGCCCCTCGTCGCCGACGATCAGCTCGTCCTCGAAGAACCAGTTGGACGCGGGGTCGGCGACGCGCGCGTCGCCGCGCACGCCCGCGGCGCGGCCGAGGGTGGCGGGGCCCTGCGTGGTCAGGTCGCCGCCGGTGAGCAGGTCCACGCGGCCGGCGCCGGTATCGCCCACGACGAATGCGTCGTTGGACGTTGCCACCCCGTCGTTCGAGACGGTGAACTGCCCCCCGGGGCTCAGGTTCCCGATGCGCAGCCCGCCCTGGTTGCCGAGCACGCCGCCGTCCACCGTGAGCGTCGCGTGGTCGTTGATGCGGACGATCGGTTCGGTCACGAACTGTTCGAGATCGAGCCGGCCGCGGACGACGAGCTCGACGTGGTCGCCGAAGACGTTGACGATCGGGGTCGCCTCGTTAACCGCCCACGTGGCGTCGGGCGTGATCGTCACCGTGACGACGCCGTTGCCCAGCGCCTGGGCACCCAAGAAGCCGGAGGCGCCGTCGCCGCCCGTGAGCGTGACCTGGGTGGTCTGATCGGTGCCGGCGTCGGCGGTGAAGGCGCTGTCGACCAGCACGGTGTTCGGCGGCGAGCCGGTGAGCCGCCGGGCCAGGTCGAGCGTGTGGCCGTCGAGGTCGAAGGTCGCGTCCACGCTCTCGAGCTCGACACGGTGCGCCGTGCCGTCTTCCAGGAAGCCGACGGTAAACGGGTTCTCGACGTCCTTGAGGCGGGTGGTGTCGCTCGGGCCGGGCGGGCCGTCGCCGGCCGGCTCGCCGGGTTCAGACGTCCACGAGTTGGGTTCGTTCCAATCCCCGTTGCCACCGACCCAGTACAGGTCGGCGAAGGCGGGGGCCGCGCTCGAAAGGGCCGCGGCGATCATGCCAATCGCTTGGTATCGCATCATGATCGCGCCTCTGATGAGGGGTGAGCTGAAGCTGTTCTACTTCATCCGTCGTGGCACTCCCTGCCGTCGCGCACCGGCCAGCGTGCCGGCGAGCAGGATCACGAGGGCCGCCGTCGGCTCGGGAACGGTCGCGCTGCCCACGCCGGTGCCGAAGTTGGTCTGCCAGAGGCCCAGGTCGAACGCGTCGACGTCGCCGTCGTGGTCCGCGTCACCGTCGGTCACCGATGCCCCGCTCGTGATCCCGAAGCCGGTCTGCCAGATGCCCAGGTCGAAGGCGTCCACGTCGCCGTCGAGGTCGAAGTCGCCGGTCGGTGTGACCAGCGCTTCGGTGAACAGCACGTTCGGTGGAACGATCTGCCAGTTCGTCTGCGAGTTGAACGTCGGCGGCACGCCGTGAAACGTCGTGCCGTGGTAGGGGATGCTCGACGGTCCGGCGTCTGGCAGCAGCCACCACAGCTCGATGCCGTCGAAGTGCGGCCCGTCATAGAAGCGCACCATGATCTCGTGGAAGCCCTTGTCGAGCACGAGCGGCGGGAACGTGGCGCCGGGCTGGTCACCCTCGCTTATGTTGTCCTCCCAGTCGTACCACTGTGACTCGCGGTTGTCGACGACGAGCGTCCCGTCGATCCAGACCTGCGAGCCGTCGTCGGAGATCGTGCCGAAACCGTATGCCCCCGCCTGTTCGATTTGCACATAGCCGGTCCACTCGACGCCGTAATGATCCCCGCGCCCCGGGATCGGGCTCCAGCGGTATGAAGAGTTGCCATCCCAGAACTCGATGTGCGAGTCCACACGACTGAACGCTTCGCTGATGCCTTCGAAGTCGATGATGTTCTGTTCGTTGATCGCCCAACCGTTGTAGTACCGCCCGAGCAGGCCGGCATGAGCGTTTGACACCGTGACGAGGAGCGTGGTGATCGCCGCAAGCGCGCTGAGTCTTTGAGGCGTGATGGAGTTCATGGCCGGGTCCTTGCGATGTTCAGTGACGGCGCTGATGGGTGAAAGGCCGACGGACGACCAGCGGACACAGCGTCAGGATAACGAGGGCGGCCGCGCCCGGCTCGGGCACGCTCGCGCTGCCCACGCCCGTGCCGAAGTTGGTCTGCCACAGGCCCAGGTCGAAGGCGTCGACGTCGCCGTCGTCGTCCGCGTCGCCGTCCGCCCACGTCGCGCCGCTGGTCGTGCCGAAGCCGGTCTGCCAGATGCCCAGGTCGAACGCGTCGACGTCGCCGTCGCCGTCGAAGTCGCCCGGGACCAGGTCGGCCTCGACCACCCGCAACGCGACGGACGTGGGGCTGTAGAGCACGTCGAAGGTCAGACCGTTGACGATCGGCAGCAGCAGCGTGTCAAACGTGCCGATGTCGGCCTGCGGGAACTCGGTGGTGAGGAACACGTGATCGGTGCCGAGACCGGGCAGGTAACCGTTGATCAACCGCACGTCGAGCGTGCCGGCCAGGGAGGCGGCGTTGGTGCGCAGGCGGTCGAACCCGCTGCCCGGGGAATCGCCGCCGAGCTCAAGCACCCACGTGCCCGAAGCGTTCTGGGTGAACCCACCCGCGGTGGCGGATCCGGGCGAGTCGCCGACCTCGAGCGTGCCGTTGTTGGTCAGCGAGAACAGGCCGGTGTCGGCGTCGTCGAGCAGGGTGAGCTCGCCGTTGTTGATCAGCGAGCCGAAGCCGTTGAACTCGGCGCCGGCGAAGACGCGGGTGGCGCCGGAGACGGCGAGGCTGGAGTTGAGGCCGGAGGCGTTGACGACGGCCGAGGGGTTGAAGTCGACGTCGGCGGCGAGGTTGGTAGGGCTGTTGTTGGTGAGGTTGACGGTGCCGGCGACGGCCATGCGAGAGCCGGCGACGCGGGTGGGGCGGAACAGCGAGCCGGCGCCGACGAGATTGAGCGTGCCATCCATGATCCAGTGTTCGTCGCCGGGCAGGTTGACGGTGAGGCGGCCGGTGAGGCCGGACTGGGCGGTATTGATGGTGCCGTCGAAGCGGTTGACGACCTCGTCGATGGCGTCGACGTTGAGGGTCAGCGAGCCGTTATTGGCCGCGTTGCCGAGGTTGATCGTGGTGTTGCCGTTGAACCCGTCCATGTCGAAGACGCCGCCGTTGACGGTCATCGAGCCGATGACGGTGGCGTCGCCGGTCTGCTGGATCAGGCCGTTGGCGGTCATCTGGGTCTGAAAGCTGAAGGTGGTCGGGCCGTCGAAGGCGACGCGGCCGTTGCCGGTGATGTCGAAGGTCGCGGTGTCGACGGTGGTGGGCCCGTCGAACTCGAGGATGGCGCCTTGGCCGACGTGGTACGTGCCGCCGTCGACGGTGGTTTCGCCGTTGAACTCGAGGTTGGCGTTGTCGGCCAGGGAAACGGTGACGAGCGGGCCGAGGGTCACGTCGTTGTCGAAGTGGGCGTGGCCGGAGGCCTCGATGTCGCCGGCCGGGGCGTTCAGCGCGGCGCCGGCGACGCGGGCGCGGTCGGCGACGCTGTTGCCGCCGTCGAGCTCGATCAGGCCCTGGGCGCCCAGCGTCCAGGCCTGGTTGACGCCGAAGAACCGCCCGTCGCCGACGTAGATCGTGCCGTCGAACGCGTCGTTGAGCGCGCCGAGCACCTGTACGCTGGCGAAGTTGGCGGTGACGGCGCCGTTGCCCGTCGTGCCGTCGAGGTCGACGGGCGCGCCGTCGTCCGAGACGATCGACAGCACGTTGATGCCCAGGCCGAACGGGTTGCTCGCGGCGATCTCGCCGTCGTTGCGCAGGCGGTCGATGAAGCGGACGGTGCCGTTGCCGGCGACGCGCCCGCCTTCGCCGATGCGCAGGTCCTCGACGTCGAGCAGCCCGTTGAACACGCTGACGGTCCCGCCCTCATTGATGCGCATCAGCGACGCGTCGAGCTCGCTGTCGGCGTTGATGGCGATGCCGGTGCTGCCGACGACCGCCGGGTCGGCGCGTTCCACGACCGTTTCGTCGAGCACGACCAGCGTCGCGCCGTCCGTCACCAGCAGGTTACTGCCCTCGGCAACGGTGAGGTTCTGCACGAGCGTCAGCCCGCCCTCGTCCACGACGACGGAGCTGGGGCTGCCGTGACGGACGAACACGTCGTCGAGCACGCCGGGCGCCTTGCCGCCGAGCCAGTTGAACCCGTTGTCCCACTGCACCCCGCCGAGAAACTCCTTGCGCGGCAGGTCGGGGCTGTTGTAGTTGCCGGTGACGGCGATGGAGAGGATGTCGGCGGCGGACGGGCGGTTGCGCTGTCGGCCGTTGACGCCGCCCATGACCACGTCGTTGCCGACGATGTGGTCCTTGCCGTCGCCGGCGTTGGGGTTGCTGAACCCGCGGGCCTTGAGCGCCATCGTGTCGCCGTGGACCCACCCGGTGGGCAGGTCGAACTTGAAGTCGTCGCCCTCGCCGGTGTTCGAGTTGTTGCTGACGTTGGAGAAGCCGGCGTTCATGCCCAGTGCGTGGCCGACCTCCTGAAACGCGACGGTGACCAGGTCGAAGAAGTTGCCGCCCGGCGCGTTGCCGTTGGCGCCGCCGGAGAAGGCGGCCTCGAACAGGTCGGGCGTGTCGCCGAGGTAACGGGCGTCCTGCGTGTTCGCCGGCAGGTCGCGGAACAGGCGCTGGTTCATGTCGAACTCCTCGTCCTGCGCCGGCGTGGAATCGATGAACCACGGCAGGCCGAAGTTCCCGACCAGGTCGGAGTTGAAGCGCACGCCGGACATCGTGACGCGGCCGTTGTTCTCGACGATCCACGAAGGCGAGCTCTGCCCGACGAGGCTGATGTCGTCCCACCAGTAGGTGATCTCGACGGTGCCTGGGTCGTCGATGACGCGTTCGTACACGTCGCCGACGTGGTTGAGCACGGTCAGCAGACCGTTGCCGCTGACGTCCTGCGGGTTGAAGTCGGCCGAGACGCCGGAGATCTGCGGGTTGTTGTTCTGCGACAGGGGGGTGAAGACGATATTCAGCGCGTGGCCGGCCGGGGCAAGCCCGGCGGTCACGGCGAGGGTCAGGGCCGTACTCAGGTTTGCTGCCAGCCGTTGCGGGCGTCGGTGCCGGTTCATCGCGTGCCTTTCGTCTCAGGTCCGGCCGATTCAACCGCGGCGGACGACACACGAAGCAACCACCGCAGCAGGGGCTCTTGCGGCTCCGCGAACGTCGCGGAGCTGCACCATACCTCGGTACCGCGGGTCCTGGCCGACCTTTCACGCGTGGCGACGATCGCGACGCCGCGTCGTTCGCTGACCGGCCAGCACGGCGAAGGATGTGCCAATGAGCACCGCCGCGCCCGGCTCGGGGACGGTCGCGCCGCCCACGCCGGTGCCGAAGTTGGTCTGCCACAGGCCGAGGTCGAACGCGTCGACGTCGCCGTCGGCGTCCGCGTCACCGTCCATCGCCGTGGCGCCGCCGGTGATGCCGAAGCCGGTCTGCCAGATGCCCAGGTCGAAGGCGTCGACGTCGCCATCACCGTCGAAGTCGCCGGGGATCGCGGCGCGAAGGAAGTCGCTGAGCACAACGAGCTTGTCGTCGAACGCGCTGTCCGCGCCGTAGTGGACGAGGAACGAGCCGACGCCGTCGGCGGTGTCGAGCCGCTGGCCGTTGGCGACGTTGGCGAACTGGCCGTCGATTGGTTCCTCGGCGTCGATGATGGTGAAGGTGTCGCTGGCGGTGACGTCCTGCCCGAAGCCGTCGATGAGCTCGAGTATCAGGTCGCCGCCGAGGGTGAATTCCCCCAGGAGTCGGTCGAAATCGGATTCGGCTGTGCCGGCGAGCTCGATCCGGGTGGTCGAGCCATCTTCCATGTCGAGGCTGATGATGTCGAGCGTGCCGACGCTGGGGCCGGTCTGTGCGCCGTGTCCGGGGGAGAGGGTGCTGCCCGGCCCCAGATCAAACCCACTGAAGATCTTTCCGAAGCCGGTGACGCTGCCGCCGGTGATGCTCTGGATGCCGCCGAGGCCCCCGCCGTCGAGCCGCAGTTCGCCGCCCGTCTGCGTCAGCCCCGCGCTGGATGAACTGCGGAAGTTGATGTTGTTGCCCGCCTCGACGATGACCAGGCCCGTGTTGATGCTCGGGATGCTCAGCGACAGCGTGCCGCCGCCGGTTTTGATGATCGTGCCGGCGTTGGAAAAGCTGCCGGGCTCATCTTGGAACTCGATCGCTTGAGGCCCCTCGGCGGTGAGCGTGCCGCCGTTACGCACATTGAGTTGAGCGTTTTGGGAAACACGAATGACTGATTGTCCGGGGTTGAGGGTCGTCTGCCCCCCGAGGTTGACGCTGATGTCGCTGCTGAAGCGATGGGGGGAGCTGGACTCGAAGGCCATGCCGCCGTCGGCGTTGAGCTCGATGTTGCCGATGACGGTTCCGTCCCGAAAGGTCGTCAGGTCGCTGGCGGTGAGTGAGGGGCCGTTGAGTGCGAGGAAAGTAAACGCGCTGTCGAGGATCAGACCGCCGGTGGTCGCGGGGTTCGCAAATGTGGTCACGTCGTCAGTGACGGTGGTGGTGCCGTTGATGTGGTAGACGCCGTTGACGGACGTGATGGCGGTGCCGGAGTTGAGGCCGAAGGCGACGTCACCGTCGCCGGTGACGGAACTGCCGGCGGCGAGGTCGTGGTTTTCGAAGAAGATCGCCGCGCCGGAATCGACGACAAAGTCGCCGGTGCTGGTTTGGATACCGCTGAACGAGGAGGCGAATTTTGCCGTGCCCGAGAGAACGTTGACCGTGCCGGCGTTGAACATCTGAGGGTACGTCTGCATCGCCCCCGCGCCGGGGTCGATGTGGATCGTGCCCGCGTTCTCGAGGCGGGGGCCGAACGTGCGGTCGGCCGCGGTGGCCGTGAGCTCCGCACCGGCGAGCAGGTTGACCAGCGGCGCAATACCGCCGACCGTTGTCCCCATGATCTCCCCGTCGGTCCACGCGCTGCTGCCGCCGATATTCAGGATCGGCTGCAGCGCGTCGGAGCCGGCGAAGCTGCTGGTGTTGATACGCTTGTCCGCCGCCGTCGTGAAGTGGACCCCGGCGTTGGCGCTGACGGCGACGTTGCCCGAGACCCGGCCGCCCATGAACGCAAACGGTGCGTTGAGCGTCAGAGTCTGACGTGGCGGCGTGGCGCCCGAAAGGTCAAAGACCTGCTGGATCACGCCGCTGCCGTTGAGCGTCAGGGCCTCGATCGTGATGTCGCTGTCCAGCCCCACGTTCCCGTCGTCGACGATCGCGTTGTAGGTGTCCCCGGCCGCGGGTTGACCGTTGTCGGGGTGGGCGGCGGTGTCCCAGTTGTCTGCGTCAGTCCACAGCGCTTGAAATACAGTCGGCCCGGGGTCGACAAACGTGCTGGTCGTCTGGCCCGACGCCACGCCCGATAAACACATCATCCCCCCGACCACGGCTGCGCCAATAATGCCGCAAAACCACTTCACAATGCTTTCTCCCTTCCAGGTTGCGCGCCGTGGGCAACCCACGCACACGGTGGATCCCTCCCAAAGATTCTCGCAAGCCAACCTAGTGCATCATGCCAGTCGACGCAAGGTTTTTCTGCGAACTGGCCTTGCGAACACCGCCCCCGACATCACCGCCGACAGCACCACCGTCGCCGGCTCGGGCACGGTGGCGCCGACGCCGGTGCCGAAGTTGGTCTGCCACAGGCCGAGGTCGAACGCGTCGACGTCGCCGTCGGCGTCCGCGTCACCGTCCATCGCCGTGGCGCCGCCGGTGATGCCGAAGCCGGTCTGCCAGATGCCCAGGTCGAAGGCGTCGACGTCACCGTCGAGATCGAAGTCGCCGGGGATCCGCGCAGCGGACAACTGGAAGGTCAGCACGCCCGACGCCCCGTCATCGGTTTCCACCGTCACCGCGACCCTGCCGGACGGGCTCAGCGGCACCGGGCCCAGATCGAACGACGTGATCGTTCGGCCGAAGACCTCGTCGCCGATGCCGAGCAGCGGGACGCGATCGAGGATGCGCAGGCCCCCGTCGGCGGTGGCGTCGGCCTGCGCCTCGAGAGACAGCGACATCGGGTCGTCGCTGACGACCGGGTTGACCACGAACAAGAGGTCCAGCCTTTGGTCGGCCAGGGTATCCCCCTGCGTCTCGAACAAGCCTGCGATCAGTTGGTCGTTGGGGCCGAGGTCCGGAACGCCCGACAAGAGGTCCCTATTCATTTGCCTCAGAAATGCGTCGCCGCGCAGCTCGCGGCCGCCGAGGTCGATCGGCAAGCTCTGCTCCCGCACCGGCTCGCCGTCGTCAGCAAAGAGGTCCATCGCCTGCAATGTGGGGGCCCCTGGGGCGAAGAAGCTGTTTTCGATCCAGAATATCGTCTGGCCGACCTTCGTGGTCGCGACGTTGCTGCGCACCGTGCGGCCCGCCGGCACCCCGGCCAGCGTTGTCACGTCGTTTTGATCTTCATCAATCCGGATGATCTGCTCCTCGATTGTGGGAAACTCTCCGCCGATGTCGAACTGCGCGAAGCCGAAGATCGAGCCCGACGCGTTGAAGGTCAGGCCGGTAGGGCTCCAGTCAATCCAAGCGCCCGTGGTGTCTGGTGGGGTATTGAGCGTGACCACGGTGCCGCCATGCTCTAGTCCCGACTCTTGGCCGTAGGTGTAGTTGTCGATGGTGACGACAACGTCGTCACTGTCCTCGGTCGGTCTTAGAAGCGGCATGTAGACCTGCGGCATGCCGCTCGCGTTCCAGGACGGGACCGGCTCACCGGCGGGAGACGCGGCCTGCGGCAGCGATGCCTGCCCGACGGGCCCCGCGCTGGCCCCGAAGTAAAGGCCGTTGTTGGTGCGTATCGACTGGAAGTCAAACGACAAGTCGGGCATCAGCGGCCCGGACGGGAATTCGGGCGGCCAGCTGAACCACTCGCTGGCCGCGGGCGACCCGGTCGGCTCCGGCGGGAACTCGACAGCGCCCGTAGTGAATTCATCGGCTAAAGGGCCGAAGAGGTAGTAGCGGGTGCGCGCGACCACCTCGCCGTTGTTACGCACGCTGGCGTCAAAAAAGCTGTCGATCGGGATATCGACCGTGTGCTGCTCGCCCGACGGCTCGTGTCGGACCTTGTTGGTTCCCTCGGCCAGCCAAAGGTCGTCGACATCAATCCGGATGTTGCTCTGCTGGGCGTCGGCTTTGCCGGCCAGCGCGACAGCCAGCACGCCTGCGATGAGTGGGAAGGTCGGTCGCATTGGTTCCCCCAAGACGTCAGGTGAAAAGGTTGACCCGGTCGCACATACGATGGCGTCGGCGCGGCGGTGCCGCCGTGGCCGGCCTCGATGGCGATGCCGCGGGGAAAGGTCGCAGCGGGCACGCGGACCGCGGGGTGGCGGCGCGGGCTCTTTCTCCGTCCCCGCCGCGTCCCGTCCCGCCGGGCCTCACGCGGCATCCCAGCAAAACCCGTATGATACGAGGGTTACGGTCGGGATCAAGTTGGGGTTTGCCCTATGCCGGGGCCGCGCGACGGGCGCGCAGGCAGTGTCCCTGGCTTAACCCCCTCCCGGGCCCGCCTCGGATGCGAACGCCTGATAGCTGATGGATCGAGAGGAGATCTGATTCCAGGGCCGGCGTCGGGCGTTGGGGGCGACGGGTCAGTCGTGAGCGGGTCGTGCTGTTCCGCCCCGTTTCAACGGGCAGTCGGTGCCGCGCCCTCGGCCATCCGTGTCCAGGCGTCGGGTCGCGCCGTGGCTGAGCGCGTCATTCCCAAGGCTGAGCCTCTCTTCCGTCCATCCGAGGCGGCGCAGCGGACTCTTGGCGTCGCCGGCGCCGGACCACGACAAACGATGAGAGCATCATCGCGCACCACGTCGCCGGCTCGGGCACGGTGGCGCCGACGCCGGTGCCGAAGTTGGTCTGCCACAGGCCGAGGTCGAACGCGTCGACGTCGCCGTCGGCGTCCGCGTCACCGTCCATCGCCGTGGCGCCGCCGGTGATGCCGAAGCCGGTCTGCCAGATGCCCAGGTCGAAGGCGTCGACGTCGCCGTCGAGATCGAAGTCGGCGGGCAAAGCGGCGGCGAGCGTGACGTGGGATGCACCGTAGATCGGCGCGAGCATCAGGCCGCCGATCCGCGCTCCGGTCACACGGTCGAACCGGCCCGTGATCGAAGTCGCCGTGACGAGCTCGAACAGGTCGCCCACCGCCGGCACGAACCCGTCGAGCGCGGCCAGCGCCAGGGTGCCGCCCAGGGTGACGTCACCGAGGATCACCGCCCGATCGAACTCGGTTGTCTCATCGGTCATCGTGCCGGCCAGTTCGACCTCGAGCACGCCGGTGGCGGTCTGCACGTACTCGCCCTGCACGGGGAGCCAACCGGTCTTGTTTGGCCCGCCGGGGCGCACGATGCCGTGGTTGCGGAACGTCCCGCCGTTGGGGAAGACGAAGCCCTCGTCGAGCATGGGGACAAGCGGGGTGTCGTTGGCCGCGCCGATCGCCGAGGGCAGGACGACCGGGGTCAAGTCCTCGAGCGCTGAGTCCACCTCGCCTTCAGGTTGGTTCTCGAGCTCGAGCTCGGGTATCTCTTCGCCGAGGATCAGTCGCCCGCCTTCGCGTACTTCGGTCCGGCCCTCGTTGCGAAACGATTCGTCCACGCGGATCGTCTCACCGGGCGGAACGATGAGCGTTCCTCCGGGGAGGGTGCCGGCCGGGTCATACTGAGGAAAGCTTTCCGGCGTCGCCTCGATGGTCGTGCCGTCGCCGAGGACGCGAACGGTCACGCCGGGGATGTTCAGCCGATTGCCGGCGTTGACGATCCACGAGCCGCCCTGCACCCAGGTCCCGTCCGGCTCGATGCCGAGGACCGTGCCCGTGAACGTGAGCGTCGAGGGTGCGTCCGGGCCGTTGGCGCCGCCGCGCAGCTCCATCACACCGCCGCCGTTGTCGAAGTCGGCGTCGATAGTCAGTTCCGTGAACGTGCCGGTCTCGGTTTCCCACGTGCCGTTGTTGACGATCAGCCCGCCGTTCTCCGTCGTCTCGATGTCGCCGTGGGCGCCCTGAATCCAGGTGTCGTCGGAGAAGTTGAAGACGATGCCGTTGTCGAGCACGAGTCGTCCGTTCTGAACGACGATGCCCTGGTTGTGGAGGAAGTTGGCGAGGGTCGCGGGTGTGGTGGGGTGGTCGTGGATCACGGTTTCGCCCTGGAGCACGAGGCGGGCGGACTCCGAGTGACCGCGCGTCACCGTGCCGCTGCGCCAGTCGAAGTGGCCGGTCACGGTAACGACGAGGTTGCCGGTGTCGAGCACGGCGCCGTCGTCCAGCTCGAACCGACCGAGCGGCCCGCTCTCGATCATCAGTGTGCCGGCATCGACGCGGAGCAGCGATCCGGGGCCGGTAAGCGCGATGACGCCGGAGCTGGCGCGGAAGGTCGCCGCGCCGCCGCCGGCATTGATCGCGTGTTCGCCACGGAGCTCGGCGCGGGCCAGCACACCGTCGGTCGTCTCGAGCACCGAGCCGGCGCCGTGCTCGCCCTCGGTGACGGTGAGCGTGCCGTCGCCGCGGGCCGTCAGCGTGCTGCTGTTGACCACGCTCTGCGCGCTGGAGCTCTCGTTGCCGGACATGTTGAGCGTCAAGGGTGCGTTGAGGAACAGCGCACCGGTGGCGGTCAGCTTGGCTATGGTGACCGGGGCCTGGACGGCGACGTCGGCATCGGCGATCGTGACGACCTCCGTGCCCTCGTTGCCCGGCGGGGGAACGGTCGCGCCGACCGAATCATTCCAGTTGCTTTCCCCCAGGTTCGTGCCGTGCCACGTCGTGCCGTCGCCCTCGCCCGACCAGAAAAAGTCCTCGCCGCCGGCCACGCCCAGCAGCTTGAACGCGAAGTCGGCCCCGTCCGGATCGGCGATCCAGTTGGCGAAGCCCAGGCCCGTGCCCGTCGCCTGCGCCGAGTCGCCCAGGTCGCGCAGCGAGATGCCCCACGACCAGGTCAGGTCGCTCAGCGTCGTGTCGTTGACGATCGAGACCCAGTACGTCGTGTCGGGCTCCAGCGCCAGCGGTTCGAGCTCGACGGTGTAGCGGTAGAAGTCGACGCCGACCTCCGGGTCGACGAACACGCGGTCCACGGCCAGGTCGGTCCATTGCTGGAACCAGTTGCCCATGGGCAAGCCGGCGTTGTCGGCGTAGATGCGGATCGAGAAGTCGTCCGGGTCAGGCGCCGACGCGGGCGAGTAGAGGCCCTCCCACTCGATCCCGCCGATGGTCGTCTGGCCGGGCAGGAGCTGGAAGTTGTCGGCGTGGATGATGTTGGCGTCGGCGTCGCTGACGGCGCGGCGGCCGCCTGAGTCCTCGATCGAGCCGTTGTCGAAGATGACCGACTGTCCGGTCGCGGGGCCCGCGCCGGCCAGAACGATCGCCGCGGCCGCGGCCGGGCACACACCACAACCGCCGCAACGACTCGGATGTAACCCGCGCATCGGAGCAGCTCCATTGTGTCGACGGACCGGTCAGGAAAGGCGCCGCGGCGGGTCCATCCTCCGGGCCGCGGCTGGACCGCGATTATGGCCCGCGGGGCGCGGGCAGTCAAGAAAAAACGCTCACCCCAGCTTATTGCTGGCTTGCGATCCCGAACGCCGCCCGCTTGGCCGCGCCCCGCACCGTTCATATACTTGTTTTCAGCCATGAATCACACGGCTGACGATGGCCGGGCCCGCGTGCGTGCCGTGCTCAAGAGCCAGTACCACGCGGCGCTGGCGATGCTGCGGCAGGCGATCGAGCGCTGCCCCGACGAGGCGTGGACCGACAAGAGCGGCCACCCCACGGCGTTCTGGCACATCGCCTACCACGCGCTGTACTTCACGCACCTGTACCTGCAATCCAACGAGCACGCGTTCCGCCCGTGGGCGCACCACCGCGAGGATTACCAGTACCTCGGCGAGTTGTCTCGCCCGCGTGTCCAGCCGCTCGTGCACGAGCCGTACACGAAGGAGCAGATCCTGAGTTACCTGGGCCTGTGCGAGGCGATGGTCGACAGCGCGGTGGACGGGTTCGACCTTGACGCGCCGACCAGCGGGTTCCACTGGTACCGCCTGTCGAAGCTGGAGCACCAGTTCATCAACATCCGGCACATCCAGCACCACGCGGCCCAGCTCGCCGATCGGTTACGCGTGGCGGCGGGCGTGGGGGTTGGGTGGGTCAGCGCGAAGGGGTGACGCAAGCGTGGGTCGCGCCGTGGATCGCTGAAGCGACCACGCCGAGTCAAGCGACCACGCCGAGTCAAGCGACCACGCCGGGTCGGGGCGGGGTTCAGCGGACGATGCGGGCCCCACCGCCGCCGGCGACGTGCTCGAGTTCCTGGAGCGTGACCTGCGAGGTGTCGCCGCGGGTGGTCTGGAGCAGGGCGCCGTGTGCGGTGCCGAGGTTGACGGCGGTCTGCGGGTCCTTGCCGTTGAGGAACGCGTAGGCGAACCCGGAGGCGAACCCGTCGCCCCCGCCGACGCGGTCCTCGATGATCAGCCGCTCGAAGCTGGGGCCCTGGTAGAACGTGTCGGTCTCGGCCCAGTAGAGGATGGCGGACCAGTTGTTCTCGTTGGCGCTGACGACCTCGCGAAGCGTCGTGCCGATGACCTTGAGGTTCGGATAGTCCTTGGCGACGCGGCGGACCATCTGCTTGTAGCTGTCGATGGGCAGGGCGTCGCCGGTGTCGACGTCGGCGCCCTCGACCTCGTAGCCGAGCACCTTCTGGAAGTCTTCCTCGTTGCCGATGAGGCAGTCGATGTACCGCACGAGCGGCTTGGTGGTGTCGATGGCTTCTTTCGAGGACCAGAGCTTGCCGCGGAAGTTGAGGTCGTAGGAGACGACGGTGCCGGCGTCGTGGGCGGCTTTGAGGGCCTCGGCGGCGACCTGGCGGGTGGAGGGGCTGAGGCAGGTGAAGATGCCGCCGGTGTGGAGCCAGCGGACGCCGCGGCCGGCGAAGATCGCGGGCCAGTCGACGTCGCCGGGCTTGAGCTTGCTGGTGGCCGAGTGCCCGCGGTCGTAGAGCGTGACGCTGGCGCGGGGCCCGGCGCCGACCTCGGTGAAGTTCAGGCCGATGCGGGCCTCGCGTCCGACGCCGTCGTAGGGCAGGGTGACGACGTGGCGGGTATCGACGCCGACGGCCCGCGCGTGGTTGCGGATGATCCTGCCGACGGGGTTGTCGACAAGCCCGCCGACCCACCCGGTGCGCAGGCCCAGGCGCGCCAGGGCGTAGGCGACGTTGTACTCGCCGCCGCCGACCCAGACCTCGAGGTTGCTGGCGAACTCGATGCGCCCGTGGCCGGGCGGGCTCAGGCGGACCATGCACTCGCCGAGGGACAGCAGGTCCAGTTCGCATTCGTCGGGGGATCGCAGGTTCAGGGGCATGGTGCGGGCGTCCTTTCTCCGGAGTGCGGGCGGGCGCGCCGGGTCGCGGATCGTCGGGCCTCGCCTGCGGGGTAGCATACCCCGAGGCGGGGGCGGCCCGAACGGCCGATGCCGACGGTCGCGTTTGCCGATGCGGACAGGCTCGCCGGGCGGTGGCGTCGGTGGCGTGGTTATACTCACGGCGATGCTCAGCGACACGTCTCCCGAGGCCGAGCGCGTCCATGTTGATCTGCTCCGGCGTGCCGGAGCGGCGCGTCGTGGCGCACTGATGGAAAACCTGACCGATGAGGTCCGGCGATACTCGATCGCCGGGCTGGTGCGTCGTCACGTCCAGGCCACACCCGCCGAGCTTCGGCTCGCCTTTGTACGGGTGTGTTACGGCGCCGAATTGGCGGATCGTGTCGCGCGCACGGTCTCTCACGAGCGCCTCGAGTCGCCATGGCCGACCTGACCGCCATCCGGATCACCGTTCTGCCCGTCCTCCAGGCCCTCCAGCGGGATCGGGTGCCGCACTACATCGGAGGTTCGGTTGCCAGCTCCATCCATGGGATTCCCAGGACCACGGTCGATATCGATATGGTGGCGGACCTTTCCTCGGCGGATACGCTGCGGCTTGCGCAGCGACTCGAAGCGACCTACTACGCGGATCAGGCCGCCATGCTCGCCGCGGTTCACCAGCAACAACCCTTCAATGTCATTCATCTCGAAACGATGATGAAAATCGACGTGTTTGCCATCTGCCGCGAGCACGATGAGACCGCCCTCAGCCGCGTCGTGCGCGTGCGCCTCGACCCGGACGACCCGGCGAGCGAGCTGCCGCTGGCCTCGCCCGAGGACATCATCCTCCGCAAGCTGGAGTGGTACCGCCTCGGCGGCGAGGCGTCCGAGCGGCAGTGGCTTGACGTGCTCGGGGTGCTGAAGGTCCAGGGCGACGCCCTCGACGACGCGTACCTCGACCGCTGGGCCCACGAGCTGAACGTTGCCGATCTGCTCGAGCGGGCGCGCGACCTCGCCCGGCCTAGTTGAAACGTGCAACCCCCGGCCATCATCGCTATCCTGCCCGTCCGACCCGCAGTCCAGGAGCGACCGATATGAGCCGATCTACCCAAACCGTCGAACGCTGGGACGTCTTTGAGCTGACATTGAACGGGCCCGCCGAGGGCAACCCGTTCCTGGACGTCGAGCTGTTCGCCGTCTTCTCCCAGGGGCACCGCCGCGTCCGCGTGCGCGGGTTCTACGACGGCGAGGGCGTCTACCGCGTGCGGTGGAGCCCGGACGCCGAGGGGCCCTGGCGATACGCCACCGA
>CAYSIX010000057.1:0-19173 GCA_964431205.1 uncultured Phycisphaeraceae bacterium | reverse complement strand
AGCGGGCGCGAAAGGCGTTGAATAAGTCATAGACCGTTAGGCGGGGTACACTAGGGATGAATCGAAACCTACGAGGGTTGCTCGCGCTCCAGATCGGTGTGTGAGCCAACCCGTTCACCATCCGAGCCTTCCGTATTCGCCCGCTGGAAGCGGTCTTGCAGCCCGGAGACCGCCCACCCCCCGAATCACGTAGAAACAGTATGACAACCGGCCCCGCCCCGGTCAAGAACAAAATAGATCGATCAGGTTATGAGATCTTGCTGCTTGGCGAAGCGCTTCTTCGCAGAGCAGGATCGGTTCACGCGTTTCAGGGCAGGTCGGGCTGCTTCTGATCGTGCAGGGCCCGGCGTCAGGCGTGTTGGAGGTAGTCGGGATCCACGTCGTCGCTCCGACCGCATCCCGACCGAGATCGACCGACTGCGCCAGACGCTGACGACGGAAGCCAACTGAACCGCGAACGGTGCCAATCGGACGCGCATCGAGGCGATGGGGATGGGCAGGGCGCGGCTTGCCCCGTCGTCGTGTTAACGTTCTGCCTGTACTTCCAGTCGCTCGCCGTCCCAACTCACCAACAGCCGGCCCCAAGGGACGGCTATTTCGGCTCTTGCGTTGGCATCGAATTTGAGCGGTGTCAGCCCCTTCTCGAGAGTCGGCGAAAACCACTCGACGTGCCTTGTCGCCTTCAGTCGGGTACGTGGGATCACACCTCCTGGTAAAACCGGCTGATCGTGAGTCAAGAATTCCGCATCGTTAACCGAACCAGCATCATCTGGCGAGTGGTGGTCGGGATCTGGAGCAATCAGCATCAAGAAAGGATGTGCTTGATACGTCGACATCTCCTCGGTGCGGAACACCACAACGGGATCCAGGCAGACCAAGGTCATCCGGAAAGGTGTCACCAGAGGAATGTCGAAGTCCGGCTTTGTACCTTCCCGCCAGCGCTCAAACTGCGCCACGAAACGAGGATTGTCGCGGTACGACGGTTCGAGCTGGACTTCGAACTGCGCATTCCTCCGCAGAAAAGCTTCCGCACGCCGTCCCACCTCCACCGGATCAAACACCTCGCTCTCGCTTGGATCCATGTACCGATACTCCCACCAACCAGCAGGTGGGATCGGAAGAAAGGGAATGTAAAAAGCGCTAATGCGTTCCTGAAACTCCGCACGGCTTTGGGGGCCGACCCAGGGCGCATGCGGCTGATGCATGGTTCGCCATGGTCTGTGGTCAACGCACCCTATACCGCAGACCGCCACCAACAGGAACCAAAGTCGAAAGAGAGCGGACATGCAGTCGCCTCCGTCATCAAGAGTGACCTGAATCCCGTATGACCGATCTATTTTAGCGTTGAGCGAGGGTACGTCCAAGACGTACATGTCATCTGGATAACGGCTGTCGTTTTCGCGTCCCACGGGCGAAGTCGATCGTGCGCTTGCCGAGGCGATGAGTAGGGTGAGGCTTGCGCCGAGCTACCCGAACAAAGCACGCAGGACGACCATCGCGCCCGTCACCGCGCACAGCCATGAATTGGCGATGTGAGCGCTTGTTGTCGCCGCGTCGTGGCTGATGCCCCATGCGTGAAAGCAATAATCACTGAACAACCCGTGCTCGCAATGCCGCCAGCCGCTCTTCGATCGCGTCCACCAGGACGTCGAGGCGCGGCTTCAGCCGGTATATCACCGCGGTCGGCAGGTGCCCGTGCGTTTCGAGGCAGCGAAGATCCTCGCGGGCCGACTCCGCCGCCTCGAGGGCCTGACGGCAGCAGACGACGTGGCCGCCGAGCACCTCGGGCTCGTAGCCCATCCCATGGCCGCCGCCGATCCGGGCGGCGGGGATCAGCGAATTGGTCAACAGCGACTCGATCCGCTCGGACCGATCGTCCGTCGGCGCGAAGCCTGCGGCATCGAGGCATGGTTCAAGCAACCGAAGCGCCTTCAACCCGTAGGCACGGGCGAGCACAAAGCAGCGAATTGTTTCAGGGCCGCCCTCATCGGCCTCAACGTCGTATGATTCGGCCGTCGGTGGAGCCCACGCCCGCACGTCCGCATGAGCCAGCTCATCCGCGGGTCCTTCCGTGTCCGCCGGCTCGGCGTCCCAGCCCATTTCCTGTGCGATCAGCGCATCACGATCGGGGTGATCCAGCAGCGTCTCCAGCAACTCCTGATACCGCGCCGCCCTCGCGTCGCTGCGCTGCATGAAACGGGCCCACTCCGCCTCGCTCATCACCGGTTCATCCTTTGATGTCATGGCGACGACCCCTCGTTATGCGATTTGTCTAACATCCCGGCCTCGAGGATCGCGGCACGCAGGTTTTCAAGTTGACGCTGGTCCGCTTCGCGCGAGTCTCCAATCGCGTACACCTTGCCTCTCAGTCTGCGAACCGTCGCGACGAAACGCTCGTCCACACCAGGCGTCCTAACAGAAAATGAAGATAGCAGCTCGCGACTGGACAACGCCCCCTTCTCGAACCACTTGACCGCCACTAGGAGTCGCACTGTTTCAACCAGCGGAGCCAGATCATATCCAAATGTGGGGTGGCGCATCTCGCTCGGGACGATGCGAACCGACTCCTGTATTCTACTATCGCGTAACGGCGTCCAAGCGATCGTGACCGGTGGAAGCTGCTTGTACCGGGACTCCAGCTCCGACAGAAATGCGGCGTGATCCTCATCGACTGGCTGATCAGTCGGCTCACCAAGCCAGTACAGCATCAGGATCGTGCCACGATCACAATTCCCATGCCGTGCGACGGTGCGCAATCCCGCAAAGCCATAATCCCAATTCAGATTGGCAGCAAGACAATGCAGTTCGAACGGACAGGTAATCTGAGCGACGTGTTCGGCGAACACGCGCCATGAGGCGGTGTAATCCTCGTCATCTCGTTCCTGAACCCAGCCATCGCAGAGGAGAAACGTCAGCCGATCGACCTGTAATTGAGAAAACACCCCCGCATCATACAGGGACTGATAACGGCCAGACGGATTGCATTGGTATCGCGAGCAATCGAAAGCCCACCGCCTCACGACGGTGGGCCGATTTCGAACGCTCGGCAGTTAGCGGCCGAGTCGAATGGAGCCGGGGGGATTCGAACCCCCGTCCCGTGACAGTCAGCCTGCGGCTTCTACACGCGTAGTCGCGGCTTTGATCTCGGTGATCCGGCGGCTCGCGACCGCCTCCGCGTCACCCAGCCTCAGTGAGTTTTAGCCCGCGGCCCCTGAGACTCAGGCCTTGGACGAGTCTGCTGTTCATTCACCGACGAGCGGCCGCAGACGAGCCACCCGACGATGCGACTGCTCTTTAGGCAGCCATGCGGACCGGCGCGAAGCCGATCCGACCAGCGATGGAATCGTTGGCATTTATAGTGTTGCACGTGGTTTAACGAGGCCAACGTGCACCTCGGCGCGCCACCACAAGCCTTCCCTGTCCGGTCGATACCGGTCGGCCCCACTTGTCAAAGATCAGCCTCATTATAGTCGGCGTATCGGCCCGGGTCGATAAGTCTGCCCACGTTCAGCCGCTGTGGCCGCCGGGCCGATCCGGGGACGGCGGCTCGTGCCACGCCTGGGCCAGCAGGTCGCGGACCCGGTCGTCGGAGACCTGGGCGAAGTCCTCGTACCACTGGCCGACACCGGCGAAGTCCATCGGGCGGACGGGGCAGACCAGCTCCTCCACCGCCGAGCCCAGCTCGTGGCAGGTCTGGGGCGGGGCGACGGGCACGGCGACCACGACCCGGGCGGGCCCGCTCTGCCGGACCGCCTCGACGGCCGCCGCCATGCTCGAACCGGTCGCCAGCCCATCGTCCACCAGGATCACGCAGCGCCCGCGGAGCGAGGGCTCGGGCCGGTCGCCGCGGTACGCCCGCGCACGCCGGTCCAGCTCCCGCCGCTCGCGATCTTCAGCGAGGTCGAGCGTGTCCGTGTCGATCCCGAGCTGGCGGATCACCGAACGATTCAGCACGCGCGCCCCGCCGGTGGCGATCGCGCCCATCGCCAGTTCCTCATGGCCCGGCACGCCCAGCTTCCGAACCAGCATCAGGTCCAGCGGGGCCCCGAGCGATCGCGCGACCTCCACGGCCACGGGCACGCCGCCTCGCACCTGGGCCAGAACGATCACGTCGCCGCGGCCGGCGTAGTGGGCGAGCGCCTGGGCCAGGGCGCGTCCGGCCTGGGATCGATCCGCGTACACGGGCGCGGTTCTTTCCATCGTCTTCTGAGGTTTCTCCCCGGGCCGCGGGAGTTTCTGGTCCGCACGTCGCTCATTCGGTGGCGACACGTCGGCGCACGGCGTTGACCAGCCCGCCAGCGAGAACAATCTCAACCTGACGTGGTGATAGATCGTGTCGGGCGACAATGGTTCGCGATCGCGCCGAATCAACCAGCTCGATCTCGCCTCCCTGCTTGAGCTGTTCGTGGGCGTCGTCGAGAATCAGCACGTCTGCCTGTTCGATGTCTTCACAGGCGGCATCGTCGACGAAGACCAACGGCAGCACGCCATAGCTGACCAGGTTCTGCCGATGGATGCGGGCGAACGATTTGGCCAGCACAAGGCGGAGACCGAGGTAACGCGGGGCGAGGGCCGCGTGTTCGCGGCTCGAACCCTGGCCGTAGTTCTCGCCGCCGACGATCGCGTGACCGTCCTTTTCCCGAGCTTCAGCGGCACGACGGGGGTACGAGTCATCGACGGATTCGAAGCAGTGGTTGCTGATCGCCGGGATGTTCGAGCGCAGCGGCAGGACCCGGGCCCCGGCCGGCATGATCTCATCCGTCGAAACGTCATCGCCGACCTTAAGCAGCACGGGCAGTTCCAGGCGATCGGGAAGCTCGTCGAATCGCGGCAGGTCGGCGATGTTCGGGCCCTTCTCCAGAGTCACGCCGCGGCTTTCCTCGGCCGAGGGCGGGGGCTCGAGCATCTCCGTGTTCAGCACCGGGTCTTGCGGCTCGCGTACCCGCGGCGGGTCCATGCCCAGCGTGCGCGGGTCGGTGATCACGCCCCTCAGCGCCGACGCCGCCGCCGTCTCCGGGCTCACGAGACACACCTTGTCTTCGCGTGTGCCTGATCGGCCCGGGAAGTTGCGCGGAACCGTGCGCAACGACAGCCGATCCGACGCCGGCGCCTGACCCATCCCGATGCAGCCGTTGCACCCCGCCTGATGGATCCGTGCCCCGCCGCGGATCAGCTCGATCAGGTGCCCGTCCTTGGTCAGGTTCTCCAGGATCTGCCGCGACGTCGGGTTCACGTCCAGCGACACGCGTGGATGGACACGCTGGCCCTTGATGATCCCGGCTGCGACCGCGAAGTCCCGGTAGCCCGGGTTCGCCGATGAACCGATGTAAGCCTGGTAGATATCCTCGCCCGCGACCTCGCGCACCGGCCTCACGTGCCCGGGGCTCGACGGCATCGCGATCAGGGGCTCCAACTCGCTCAGATCGATCTGTTCGTGACGATCGTAGGTCGCGTCGTCGTCCGCCACCAGCTCCCGCCAGTCGTCCTCGCGCTGCTGGGATCTCAGGAAGCTTCGCGCTTCCTCGTCGGAAGGAAATACCGTTGTGGTCGCGCCCAGCTCGGTGCCCATGTTCGCGATGACGTGCCGATCCATGGCCGAGAGCCCCGCGAGCCCCGGCCCACCGTACTCGAACACGCATCCGACGCCGCCGGCCACACCGTGTCGACGCAGCATCTCCAGCACGACGTCCTTGGCGCTGACCCAATCGGGCAACCGCCCGACCAGCTCCACGCGCCAGACGTCAGGCATCGACAAGTAGAACGGCTCGCCCGCCATTGCCAGCGCCACCTCGATCCCGCCGGCACCGATCGCGAGCATGCCCAATGCGCCCGCCGCCGGCGTGTGGCTGTCGCTGCCCAGCAGCGTGGCGCCCGGTCGGCCGAATCGTTCCTGGTGCACCGGGTGCGACACCCCGTTGCCGGGCGCGCTGTACCAAATCCCGAATCGACGGCAAGCGCTGTATAGAAACAGATGATCGTCGGCGTTCTTGTGGTCCTCCTGGATCAGGTTGTGATCCACGTACTGGGCCGACAGATCCGTCCTCACCCGGTCCAGGTCCATCGCCTCGAGCTGAAGCATCACGAGCGTGCCGGTCGCGTCCTGCGTCAGGGTCTGGTCGATCCGGATCGCGATCTCCTCGCCGGGCGTCATCTCGCCTTCGACGAGGTGCGAGGCGATCAGCTTCTGTGTGACGTTCTGTCCCATTGCGGAGTCCCTTCACGGCATCATAGGGGCGATGCCTAGCGCCGAAGGGCTTGAGCGTTGTCGACCGCGAAGCCGTGGGCGTCGTTGTTGAAGTACGCGTACACGTCCAGACCCCGCTCGAGATGCGACCGAATCCGCTTCGCCTCGGCGCTGAGGGCCTGATGTGGGTAGTCCCCACCGTCGCGTCCGTGGAACCGCAGATATGTCCAGTCGGTCGTGACGGTGCGCGGGTGCTTCTCGATCTGATCGTGGATACAAAGCGCCGCGCCGTGCCGTCGCAGGACGCTGAACGTCTCGTCGTTCAACCAGCTTTCGTGCCGAAAACTCGACCGCCCACCGAAGTCGCGACGGCGCAGCCTCGAGAAACGCATCCAGCCTCTCAGCATCGGCGTGGAAGTTCGGCGGCAGTTGCACCAGGATCGGGCCCAGCGTCGGGCCCAGGCGATCGGCCCGCTCCAGGAACGTGCCGATCGCCTCGGCCGGGTCCTTCAGTCGCTTCATGTGGGTTCCATAGCGGCTGTACTTCAAGGTGTAACAGAACCCACGGGGCGCCACCTCACGCCAGTTCTCGAAGGTCTCGGGTTGCGGCAGGTTGTAGAACGTGTTGTTGATCTCGACCGTGTCGAACCGTTCCGCATACCGTTCGAACCATTTCCGTTTGGGCAACCCTTGCTCATACAGGACACCCCGCCAGTGGTCGTACTGGTACCCGCTGGTACCGACGCGCAACTGTCCGTTATCTGCTTGATCATCTGACATGACCGATCCCAAGAGCAAGCAGTCCAGGCGTCGCGTGGCGTCGTGGCTGGCTCGTGATTCCGACGGGCATCATGTCCAGCGGTGGCCGCGGACGGCGTCGAAGCCGGGGGTGGTGCCGGTCCGCACGCAGTGGGCGGCGTAGAGGTACATCGCCGCCGACCAGGTCTGCCAGTCCCGGCCGATCGGCTTGCCGGTCTGGGCCTTGATCTGTTCGTTGAAGCCCCACTCGGCCTCGTTCTCGTGCCAGGGCTTGACCAGGGCGGCCAGCGCCGCGAGGTTCTGCCGGGCCAGGCGCCTGCGTCCGGCGGCGACGCAGGCGGCGACGTAGAACCCGCAGATGAACGGCCAGACCCCGCCGTTGTGGTACTCGCCCGGCAGGTTGTACCTGGCGTAGCGCGGCCGCCAGTCGGGGTCGCCCGGCTGCATGTACGGGAACAGGTTCGGCGGGAGGGCGACGGCCAGCTCGCCCCGCCGCCCCAGCGCCTCGCGCTCGGTCTCGATCCAGGCCACGAGCTTCCTGGACCGCGAGGGCGAGGCGATCCCGGTCAGGATCGCGAGGCTGTTGCCCAGCAGGCTGAACCGCTCGTTGTGCTCGGTCTTGTAGGAATAGAGCGCATAGTACGGTTTGTGCGGGACGACCAGGCCCTCGTGCACGTGCGGGGCCTTGCGGTCGCCGGTGATCTCGAACCGGTTCATCAGCTCGCAGAGGGTCTCGGCGTCGTCGTGCCGGCCGTGGAGGCGCAGGGCGGCGTAGTAGATCGTGTTGACGTACAGGCCGTAGCCGAGGACCCAGTGCTCGTCGCGCCAGTCGCTGGTGGGGAGCTGGGCGACCATGACGTTGTCGTCGGGGCTCTGATACGTCATCCAGGTCAGGGCCTTGTCGGCGGCGTCGGCGAGGAAGTCGCCTCGGCCGGTGTGGTGGCGGAACAGCGCCAGCCCGAGCAGGAACAGGGGCGTGGTGTCGCTGGCGCCTCGGTTGTCGGGGTCGTGGGCGAGCGAGGGGATGTGGCCGTGGCGGGACTGGTTGCGGGCGAGGGCTTCGAGCGTGCGAGCGGCGGCTTCGATCAGGCGGGGCCGGCCGCTGGCGAGCCAGCCGGGGATGGCGATCATCAGGTCACGTGTGTACGGTTCGGGGTAGCCCCAGCCGGCGGTGCGCGGCAGGCCGCGATAGGGCCCGCGGGCGTTGTGCAGCAGCACCTCGACGGCCGCGCGCTCCGCCGCCTCGATCTCCACTGGCTTGGGCTGTTCGGCCGTGCGATTCATCCGCCTCGCTCGCCTTTTCGATCGACACCGCTCGTGCGTCTCATTTCCGCCACGTTCATCCGATCCCCAGCCGCTCGCCGACGATTTTCACGAACTGTCGCGCCACCGTACGGTAATCGTAGCGCTCCAACACGCGCTTGCGCCCCGCCTCGCCCATGCGCCGACGCAACTCCGGATCGCTCATCAGCGTCAGCAGATGATCGGCGATGTCCGTCACGCTGGCGCGGTAGTCGGCGGTCTTCATGCTCGGAAAGATGATGCGGTGGCCCTCCTCGAAGCCGTGATCGGCGCCGAGCGTCGCCTCGCCGATCTTGATCTCCTGCGCCACGCCGGCGAGCAGGGCGGTTTCGCCGTGCACCATGGTGTCGAGAAACGCCATGGCGTTGACGGCGATCACCGGCTTGCCGCAGGCGTTGGCCTCGACCTGGATCATGCCGAAGCCTTCCAATCGTGACGGCGCCGCGTAGACGTCGCACGCCGCCAGCAGGTACGGCATGAAGTTACGAGACACCACGTTCGCGGTGTACGTCACGTTCTTGTCGATGCCGAGAAACGTGGCGAGCTGCAGGTCCTGGAGGTTCTGCGCCATCGTGCGCGGCTGAGGCCAGACCTTGCAGACGTACTTCCAGTCGGGCGCGCGCGTGTCGATCAGCGCCAGGGCCTGCATGACCTCCTGGGCGCCCTTGGACGCCGCGTCGCCGCCGACGGTGAGGACCATGACCTGGTCGTCGGCCACGCCGAGGGACTCGCGGATCGTTCTGACTTTCAGGTCTTGCGGGTCGCGCGGACGGAACGCGTCCGTGTCGCAGCCGACCGGCAGGACTTCGATGTGGTCGCCGTTGACGCCGTCGCGGATGTAGGTGTCCCGGACCCAGTTCGAGGTGGTCAGGATCAGGGGGAGCTGGTTGAGCACCTCGTGGTAGCCGGCGACGTAGCCGTCGGCGACGAACCACGGCACCGCCCGCACGCCGTACCGCTGCGGGTGCAGGACCAGGTGCGGCGTGTGGCCCCAGAACCCGATGCCGACCACCACGTCCGGCTCGAACCAGCGGTAATACCATTCCTTTTCCTGGGGCGACTCGAAGTGGACCGAGTGCACCTCGACGCCGATGTGCTCCAGGCCCTTGTGCAGCAGGGCGCCCTGCGTGGCCAGGCCCGCCGGCGAGGCCGGGTAGTCGTAGAGCAGCAACACCTTCATGGCATCACCTCACACGCGGCCAGGCGCTCGACGGCCGCCGCCGCGTTGTTGAACACCCAGAACCCTTCGCGCCGCGGCGTCGTCCGCGCTTCCCAGCTCTCGGGCGCGAAGCCGTACAACTCCGTGATGATTCGAACCTTCTCCCGCCACACGTGTTCCGGCAGATCCACGACGCGCTCAGCATCCTCGCGCACCCGCGGCAGATACGCCCGCCCGCCGTCCTCATACGCGAACATCCACAGCTCGCCGGCCTCCAGCCGGCCCCGGCGCCACAGCGACACGACCGCACGGCAGCACTCCTCGTGACGACGATGCCGCGTGTACTCGCCCCACGGCCCGTGCGTCAGCACCCGGTCATGCCGCCCGCCCGGCAGCAGCCGCTCGATCGCCGCCTCTACTTCCTCCGAAGGCAACGGCGTCTGTTCCGGGCCGTCGTCCAGGTCACCCATGGCACCGCGCGCCCCGAACCGCGCCGCCACACGCGCGAACTTCGGCGCCCGATCCGCGTCGCTCGCCCGGCAGAGCGTCACGAGATGCCAATCCCAGTCCGCGTGCGCCAGCAGGTGCCCGCCGCACCACAGCGTCTCGTCGTCCGGGTGCGCCACGACGACCAAACCGGCCCGGCGCTCGACGCCACGGTCCGTGTCCTCACGCCGCGGGCCGATCGCAGCGAAGGCCCGGACCCCGCGCGTGGCAAGCAACCGCGCGCGGCGCGTTGCCCCGCCGCTAAACCGTTCGCCGATGTTATCCCGTCGACGTTTGTCATAACCCATACAACCGCTCCAGCTTCCGCCGCAGGTGCGCGATGAACGGCTCGGCCGACAGCGTCCGCCCCGTCACCCGCTCGCACAGCGCCGCCGCCCGGTACCGCCGCCCGTGCGCGTGGACGTGCTCGTTCAGCCACGCCTTGAGCGGCCCGAACTCCCCACGCGCCAGCATCCCGTCCAGGTCGCCCAGCGCCGCCTCCGCCGCTCCGTAGAACTGCGCCGCGTACAGCGTCCCCAGCGTGTACGTCGGGAAGTACCCGATCGACCCGACCGACCAGTGCACGTCCTGCATGCATCCCGCCGCGTCGTCCGGCACGTCCAGGCCCAGGTACGCCTTGTACCGTTCGTTCCACGCCCCCGGCAGGTCCGCCACCGACAGCTCCCCGCTCAGCAGCGCACGCTCCAGCTCGAAACGGATCAGGATGTGCAGGTGATACGTCACCTCGTCGGACTCGACGCGGATCAGCGTCGGTCGCACCAGGTTCGCCCCGCCGTACACCGTCTCGAAGTCCAGGCCCGCCACCGCGTCCCCGAACGCCTCGGCCAGCTTCGGGTAACACCATCGCCAGAACGCCCGCGACCGGCCGACGTGGTTCTCCCACAGCCGGCTCTGGCTCTCGTGGATGCTCAGGCCCGCCGCCCGGCCCAGCGGCGTGCCCACGTGTGCCTCCGGCAACCCCTGCTCGTACAGCCCGTGGCCCGCCTCGTGCATCGTCGAGCTCAACGCGTCCGGCAGGTTGTCCTCGCTGAACCGCGTGGTCATCCGCACGTCGTGGCAGTGCATCCCCGCACAGAACGGGTGCGCCGACGTGTCCAGACGACCCCGCTCGAAGTCGAACCCCATCGCCTGGCACACCGAGCGCACGAAACGCTCCTGCCGATCGATCGGCAGCCGCAGGCGGATGAACGCGTCGCTCGGCGCCCGGCCGCGCTCGGTCAGCGTCGCCACCAGCTCGGCGAGTTGGGCCCGCAGCGGTGTAAACACCCGCTCGACCTCCGCGGCCGTCAGCCCCGGCTCGTAACCGTCGGCCAGCGCGTCCCACAGGTCGCCTTCGCCGTGGCGGTAGCACCGCGCCTCCTCGCGCTTCAGCGCCACGATTTTCTCCAGCCACGGCCGAAATCGCTCGTAATCCTTGCCCCTGCGCGCCTCGACCCAGGCCGCCCGCGCCAGGCTCTGCGTCTCGGCCAGCTCCTGCACCAGCGTCGGCGGCAGGCTCGTCGCCCGGTCGTACTGATGCCGCAGCTCGCGCAGGTTTGCCGCCGCGTCGCCCGCCGGGTCCGCGGTCAGCGCCGTGTCCAGCTCGCACGCCGCCAGCAGCTCCCCGATCCGCGGGTCGGTGAACATCGCGTGGCTCAGCCGCGCCAACTGTGCCAACTGCCGCGAGCGCATCGGCAGGCCCCGAGGCGGCATCATCGTCTCCTGGTCCCAGCCCAGCAGCGACCCCGTCGCCCGCAGCAGGCTCACCTGCCGCACCCGGTCGATCAGCTCGGTGTACGGCTCCGCCTTCGTGTTCGTCCGATCGTTCATGGCACTGACAGCATACCGACGCGGGCAGCGCCGGCGAAGATCCTCCGTCGGCTGGCCAGGCAGGTCTCTGTAACGGCGCGAAGTGGCACAAGACCGCACCCGCGCCTCGATCGCGATAGGCACGAGGACAAACGCCGCGCCTCACGGCGTGCTGAACATGCGGAGCTGGTGGCGTTCGAGGTCGAGCTTGTTGAACTGGCGGGTGACCTCGAGCGGGTACCGGCCGGACCAGCAGGCGGTGCAGTAGGTGTCCGACGGGCCGCTGACGCACGAGAGCAATCCCTCGAGCGAGAGGAAGTGCAGCGAATCGACGCCGAGGAACTCGGCGATCTGATCAACGCTGCGCTGGTTGGCGATCAGCTCGGAGGGGTCGGGGAAGTCGATGCCGTAGTAGCAGGCGTGGCGGATCGGCGGGCAACTGATGCGCAGATGGATCTCCTTGGCGCCGGCGCGTCGGAGCTGGCGCATCTTGCCGCGGGTGGTCGTGCCGCGGACGATCGAGTCGTCCACGACGATCAGGCGGTGGCCGGCGATGATGTCGGCCACGGCGTTGAGCTTGAGCTGGACCGCCGCGTCGCGCTGCGACTGGGTCGGCTGGATGAAGGTGCGGCCGACGTAGCGGTTGGGCACGATGCCCTCGCGGTAGGGGATGCCGCTGGCCCGGGCGTAGCCCAGCGCGGCCGAGCGGCCCGAGTCCGGCATGGGGATCACCGCGTCCGCCTCGACCGGCGCTTCCTCGGCCAGCCGCTCGCCCAGCTTCTCCCGCACCACCTGCACCGTGTCCCCGAACAGACGCGAGCTGGGGTTGGCAAAGTACACGTGCTCGAACACGCACCGCGCCGGCGGCTGCACCTCGGCGAACCGCCGCGACGCCACCCCCGCGTCCGACAGCGTCACGATCTCGCCCGGCTCGACCTCCCGCACCGTCCGCGCCCCGATCGCGTCCAGCGCCACCGTCTCGCTGGCCACGCACGGCGCGCCCTCGGCCGTCTCGCCCAGCACCAGCGGCCGCCAGCCCCACGGGTCCCGCACCGCCTCGATCCGGTCCGGAAACAGAAACACCAGCGAGTACGCCCCCTGAAGGTGCTGCATCGTCTCGGAAAGCGGGTCCTCCTTCGACCGATGGTGCGACGCCAGCACCACCAGGATCACCTCGGTGTCCGTCGAGGTCTGGAACATGTGCCCGCGCTCTTCGTACTCGCGGCGCAGGCGCTCGGCGTTGATCAGGTTGCCGTTGTGGCCGACCGCGACCTGCCCGCCGACGTACTCGCGCAGCAGCGGCTGGGCGTTGCACGAGCGGCTCGAGCCGGTCGTCGAGTAGCGGTTGTGCCCGATCGCCGCCCGGCCGGTCAGCCGCTCCAGCGTCGCGCGGTCGAAGACCTCGGCGACCAGGCCCATCCCCGCGTGGGCCCGCAGCAGTCCCTCGTGGTTCACCGCGATCCCCGCCGACTCCTGCCCGCGGTGCTGCAACGCGAACAGAGCGGTGTACGTGAGCATGGCGCCGTCCGGCGTGCCCCACACGCCGAACACACCACACTTTTCCTTGGCTTGCTGCGTCATCCGGGGGTCTCGAGCGGTCGAGGTCCGACCGCGGAACGGTATCGGTTGCCGCACATCCGGTCAAGGGGTTGCGCAGCGCCACCGCGGCACGGCTCGCGGCCGGCGTGTTCAGACACGACGCCGCGGATCGATTACGGTGTGGGGCATGGCTGGCAAAACCAACGACAACGGACCGATCCGACGCGTGGGCTACATCGGGCTGGGCATCATGGGTGCGCCGATGGCCGCGAACCTGCTCAAGGCGGGCTTCGAGGTGCACGTGTGGAACCGCACGGCGAGCAAGGCCGAGCCGCTGACCGACGCGGGCGCTGAGGCCGCCGAGTCACCGGCCGAGTTGGCCCGACGCGGGCTCGACGCGATCTGCCTCAACGTGACCGACACGCCGGACGTCGAGGCGGTGCTCTTCGGCGACGACGGCCTGGCGGACGCGGCGCAGGCGGGGCTCATCGTGATCGACCACTCGACGATCAGCCCGGAGGCGACCAAAGATTTCGCGGCCCGGCTCGGCGAGCGCGGCGTGACGCTGGTCGATGCGCCGGTTTCCGGCGGGGACACGGGCGCGAAGGCGGGGACGCTGAGCATCATGGTCGGCGGGCCGGCCGAGACGTTCGAGCGATGTCGGCCGCTGTTCGAGGCGGTGGGCAAGAGCATCACGCACGTCGGCGAGGTCGGCACCGGTCAGCTCTGCAAGGCGTGCAACCAGGTGGCGGTGGTCAACGCGTTGATGGGCGTGTCGGAGGCGATCGCGTTGGCGCGTGCCGGCGGGCTGGACGTGGGGAAGATGATCGAGGTCGTCAGCGCCGGGGCGGGCGGGTCGTGGCAGATGCAGAACCTGGGCCCGAAGATCGCCGCCGAGGACTTCGCTCCCGGGTTCATGATCGACCTGGTGCTCAAGGACCTGTCGATCGTGCTGGAAAACGCCGAGCAGCACGGGCTGTCGCTCGACGGGACGGCGGTGGCGCGGCGGTACTTCAGCGAAGTCGCCGACGACGGCGGCGGGAAGCTGGGCACCCAGGCGATGGCACGGGCGGTCGGGGGTGAGCGGTGATGGGTGAAGGTGGAGGCGGTTTATCCCTGACTTCCCGGCCCGCTGAAGCGGGTCAGGCCGCGCGTCGGTCAGGGGCGGGGACCCGCTTCGGTTGCGGTAAAGAGAACCATGCCGGCAACGGTGCGGCCGGCGTCTGGCGTCGCGCCGCCCAGCGCATCGCCGGCCGGCCGATCAGCACGTACGACACGCCCGCGACGGCGTAGCTGAGCCCGAGCGCCACGGCGACCGCGGCCGGCAGCATCACGCTCACGCCGCGCTCGTCGCGGGGCCAGGCGCTCAGCACCGCCGTCAGGATCGGCGCGTGCCAGATGTACAGCCCGTACGACCACGCCGCGGTGAGCCGCAACGGGGCGACGTCGAGCAACCGCCCCGCGACGGTGCTCCGCGGCAGCGACACCAGCAACGCCGCCGTGGCGAGCGAAGCGAACGGGAACGCGTAACTCAACGCCGCGACGTGCGGCAGGGGATACAGCGGCCGGATCAACGGCAGAAGCAGAACCACCGCCGCCACGACCGCCGCCGCGTCCCACGCCCACCGCCCACGCCGCGGCACCGGCCAGGACGCGTGCGCCAGCCCGCCCAGCGACCCGATCAGAAAGTGCGCGAACATCGCCACCGCGTTCTTCCGCGTCGACGCCGTCTCGGCCGAGAACAGCGCCGGCTCACCCACCAGCCGCTCGATCGCCGGCGCCGCGTGCAGCAGCCACACCTGCCCGGCCGCGATCAACCCGATCAGCCCCACGACCCACGCCACGGCACGCCGGGTCCCGCCCCATCGAAACACCGGCCACAGCGCCACCGGCAGCAGCGCATAGAAGATCGCCTCGATCCCGATCGACCACAGCGGCGGGTTGAACGCCGGCGTGTAGAACGGCGGCAGCAGCGAGCCGGTGAACGTCAGGCACGCCGCCACCTGCATCAGGCCCCACTTGCTCGAGAACGCGCCGGCGAGCCACGCCGTCACCAGCACGCACACGACAAACTCCGGGATAATCCGCGCCGCCCTTCGTCGCGTGTACGTCCGCAGCGACGGCATCGCCCGCCCGTCACGCAGCCGCTTCCAGAACGGCAGCGACAGCAGAAACCCGCTGAGCACGAAGAACACCGCCACGCCGTGATACCCCGCCGCCGCGAGCTGACCGACCGGCCGCCCGTGTATCAGTTCGCCCGGCTGGCGCACCACCACGTGGCACGCGAACACCCACAGGCACGCCAGCGCCCGCACGCCGTCGGCGCCGACGATGCGGCCGCGCTCGCTCGATGTCGTGTTCACGGGTGCCGACGCCATGTGTCGGCGTGTTATCGTCGCCGCGGCGCAGCGGCCTTCACCGAACGGGCTCGCTGACCGCAAGGCCCGGGAATCACGGAGGCCGAGGCCTTCTCCGCCGCACCACGCGGTCTTATCCGACGCCGACGGCCTGGGCGTCCGCCTCGGGGATGTAGGGCGCGGGGAACGTCTTCTCGGTGACCCCCGCGGTGTCGGGGTTGGACTTGAGCAGCTCGACGACGGCCGCCGAGCCGAGCCGCCGATAAAACGCGCCCAGGTCCTCGGCCTGCGATTCGCGGTTGGCCAGGTAGTGGTCGAACAGCGTGGCGGTGACGTCGGCGACCTTCTCGCGCGGGACCTGGCGCAGGTACCACGTGCCGTCGTGGACCAGCCACTCGCCCTGGTGGCGGGCGTCCTCGGAGCCGCCGAGCTTCAGGCCGTAGAGGTTCGGACCCTGACCGACCCACCCGATCGACTTGGTGGCCGGGCGGAAGCACTGTCGCTCGCAGCCGGTGATGCCGACGGCCTCGTGGATTTCCCCGTAGCCGCGGGCCTCGAGCTCGTCGATCAGCTCGGGCTCGAACTGCTCGGAGTCGGTGTAGCTGAGCCGACAGGTGGGCAGGCCGACACAGGCGCCCGAGAGCACGCGGAGGGTGGAGTAGGGCCTGCCGCCGCGGGTGCCGAAGCCGAACTCGCGCAGGCGGGCCTCGAAGGCGTCCTTCGCGTCGGGCTCGATGTGCGTGAACAGCAGGTCCTGGTTGGGCGTGATCATGAGTTGCAAACCGTCGAACTCGTCCATGACGGCGCGGACCATGCTCTTGAGTCGGCCGTTCCCGGTGACGTTGCCGCTGCGGTGCTCGGGGTCGTCGCCCTCGGCGGAGTCCACGAGTCGGCCGCACTCGACGTAGGCGCCGTAGGCGAGCCTGCCGGCGCCGGGGCCGTCGGCGGGCAGGGTGTGCCAGCCGTGATGGAGCATGCGCGGCCCGGGGTCGGTCTCCGGGTTGGGCGGCTCAAACTCGGCGCCTTTGGCGCGGACCTCGTTGCGATACCAGTCGACGCCCTGCGCATGGACGACGTACTTGAGCCGGGCCCAGTGGCGGTTCTTGCGGTCGCCCCATTCCTCGTGGACCTTGACGATCTCGTGCAGGCCCTTCATGAGGTTGTCTTCGGTGAAGATGCCGAAGGGGACCGAGAGCGTGGCGAAGGTGGGTTTGCCGTTCTTCTCGCCCTGGCCCCCGCCGATGTAGACCTGGTACGCGTCGACCTTGCCGGTGCGCGGGTTGACGATGGGGACGATGCCCATGTCGTTGGTGCGCAGCTCGACACAGTTGTCGTGTTGGATGTCGCCGGTCTCGGGGTCGCGGTGGACCTGGCTGAAGGCGATCTTGAACTTGCGGTTCAACAGCCTGGGGCCGTAGTCGTACTTCTCGCCCGGCTCGGGCACGTAGTTCGGGTCGATGGCGAAGACCTGGATGTGCGGGTCGCGCGGCAGGCGGAAGTAGGCGCCGTACTGGTGGGCCTTGGCGTTGCCGTCGTAGAGGTCGGAGAAGCGACCGAGCGGGCAGGCCATGACGTTTCGCGTGTTGTCGCCGCAGCCGTTCATGGTGTAGAAGCCGGTGCGGGCGATCTCCTGGATCAGCTCGATGACGTGGGGCTTCTTGACCCAGTGGAGCTGGATGTTCTGGCGGGTGGTCAGCCGGATCGAGACGTTGCCGTAGGGGTTGGCGTTGGCGTGCCGCGTGGCGGCCTCGTCGATGATGCGCCACTGCTCGGCGGTGAACGCGCCGCCGCCGGGCACGGAGATGCGGACCATGAACATCCAGTCCTTCTCCCGGCCGGTCTTGGCGCGGTTGTATTCGAGGTACAGGCCGTGGCTCTTGGCCAGCTGCTCGGTCTCGTCGGTGACGTTCTCCTGCTGGTGGTCGCGGAACTCCTCGGCGAGGTGGCCGCGCACGCCTTGCGAAGCCAGCTTGTAGCGCTCGACCTTGTTCAGCTCGTCGTCGGGGGTACGCAGCAGGGGCTGGGGGACTTTGGTCTTGGGCATGGCGGTCCAATCGTAGCGGTCGGGTCGTGGCGGCCCGGGCGTGGCGGCCCGGGCGTTGCGTCAGTTTCGTCTCTTCTCGTCTCGGGCACCGCAGCGGCCCGGCGTGGGGCGGCACGGGCGGGGCCTCAGGAACGACGCCGTATTGTCTGTCGGGTGGCCCCGGGAAGTCAAATCGCGCGATCAAATGGGGCACAGTCACGTAAATATTGATATTTCAGGTATCTACGTATCGATTTGATATCAACATATTCAAGGATTACGATGCTTTTGATGGAATCGAGACGCGCCTGGCCCAGGGGGTTGCCCATGCGGACGCTGGAGGCGGCCGCCGAGCGGCTTCGCGTGCTGGGCCACCCGGTGCGGCTGAAGCTGCTGGAGCTGCTTCTGCGGCGGGAGGCGACGGTGGGCCAGCTCGCCGAGCACCTGCGCCTGCCCCACGCCGCGACCAGCCAGCACCTGAACCACCTGCGCCTGCACGGGCTGGTGACCCGCCGACGCCGCGGCCGCGAGGCCTGGTACGGCGTGACCGACGGCGACGCCCGCCAGATCGTGCACTGGCTGCACCGACGCCGGTTCGACCCGTCGTCGGTCCGCGACGGCGAGGCGATCTGATCGTCTTTGCGACAAGCCGACGGCACCGGGACGCCCTTGGCGACCCGACCCCTCGCTTTCGCGACGGGCGACTGGGGCACGCCGCGAAGGGTTGTGGGGCACACCGCCCGGCGCGGGAGAGGGGCCGTTCGGGCCGGGGCGGTGCTACACTTTCCCGGCGATCCGGCCGAGAGTAAGATCGAGAGTTTCCAGCGGCGATGGCCGTCACCCCACGCACCCGAGGGATGTTGCACCATGCGGATCACGATGGTCGGAACCGGCTACGTCGGCCTGGTGACCGGGACCTGCTTTGCCAACACCGGCAACAAGGTCACCTGCCTGGACATCGATCAGGCCAAGATCGACAAGCTCAACCGGGGCGTCTCGCCGATCTACGAGCCCGGGCTGGACGAGCTGATCCGGCGGAACACCAAGGCCGGCCGCCTCACGTTCACGACCGATAAGCAGCAGGCCTACCAGCGCGCCGAGGCGATCTTCATCTGCGTCGGCACGCCCTCGGACGAGCGCGGCCGCGCCGACCTGAAGTACATCCTCGCCGCCGCACGCGACATCGGCGACGCCATCGAGTCCGCCCCCGGCCCGACCGGCGGCGAGCCGCACCACACCAAGCCCAAGATCATCGTCGTCAAGTCCACCGTCCCGGTCGGCACCAACGTCAAGGTCCAGGCCGAGATCGCTGCCCGAACCTCCAAGCCCTTCCGCATGGCGTCCAACCCCGAGTTCCTCAAGGAGGGCGACGCCATCAACGACTTCATGAAGCCCGATCGGGTGGTCATCGGCGCCGAGGACCGCCAGACCGGCGAACGACTCCGTGAGCTCTACGACCCGTTCGTCCGACAGGGCAACCCCATCTTCGTCATGGACATCCCCTCGGCCGAGATGGTCAAGTACGCCTCCAACGCGATGCTCGCCACGAAGATCA
>CAYSIX010000056.1:0-19370 GCA_964431205.1 uncultured Phycisphaeraceae bacterium | reverse complement strand
TCGAGATCAGCAGCGCGATGATGCTGATCACGACCAGCAGCTCGATCAGGGTGAAACCTTTTGGCATTTTGACGTGATTCATCGCTTAGACCTCCAAGTGTCGGCGCGGGCCGCCTTCCAACGCAGCACGAACGGCGTGGACTGCCACCAGCCTCAGAATCGCTTCCACGGGCGGCGTATCGGCGCACGGCGGTCTTGCAGGCGTGCCGCGCCGGCCTTCACCGAATGCCAACCGCGCGGTTGAGCCCGTCCCCCGCTCTCGTGCTGCGTTCGTGAAACCTCCATCGTTTAAATGACCCGTCGCAAGAACGTGAAACCGAACGAGCGGAAAAACGAGCGGCGCGACAAATGGGACACACGAGGCTCGCGCCGTCGACCGGCTGGCCACCCGCGTGCGCCTGCCAGCCGAGCTATGCAAACACTAAACCCGAGTCCCCCGCCTGTCAAGCCGATTTTCGCCCGGGCCAAAAAAAGTTGACGGTGGGCCAACTTCGTCTTGGAATGAAGCGAGAATCGGGCTATGCTTACCCGGATCCAGCCCGGACGGGCGCGTCATCCGAGCGGGGTCGATTGCCTCGCTGTGCAATCGGGTGCATGATCGTCGGTTTCCTGTCGGGTTTGAGTCCAGTCGAGGGCCAATCGCATGGCGACGCTGCAGGAAGTGGCGAAGATCGCGGGTGTGAGCACGACGACGGCCAGTCGCGTGCTCAACCGTGGCAAGTATGCCGAGCGGATCAGCGACGCGGCGGCTCAGCGCGTCCGCGAAGCGGCGACCCGCGTCGGCTACACCCGCAGCTTCCCGCATCGGTCCATCCGCACCGGACGGGCCGAGACCCTTGGCATGGCCATGGAGATCGGCGGGCCGCAGCGCAACCTCTCGCCCAATCGGCTGACCAACAACACCTACTTCCACTCGCTGATCAGCGGCGTCGAGGCGGCGACCCACAACCTCGGCTACGCGCTGACCCTCATCGGGCCCAGCGAGGACAGGCGGGCGACCGTCCGGGGCATCGAGGGCATCCGCGAGCGACGGCTGGACGGGCTGGTCGTGGTCGGCACGCAGCTCGGCCACGTCGAGGCCCAGAGCGTCGTGCCCCTGCTCGCCGACGGGCCCGAACTGCCCATCGTCGTCGTCCAGCCGGCGATCCCGACCCGGTTGACGACGGTGGACTTCGACGAGACGGCGGCGGCGAAGCTGACGGTCTCGCACCTGGCCGAGTTCGGGCACCGCGAGGTGCTGTGGGTGGGCGCGTCGAACCGGCCCGAGCTGGACCAGGGCGTCTCACCCCGTGAGAACGCGTTCATGACGGCGGTGTGGGACGCGGGGCTGCGCGGGGCGTCCTGCCGGTACTGGTTCGATCATGAGAGCACGCAGCAGCCCGATCGCCTGCGGACGCAGACCGCCGAGGCGGCGTTTGAGCGTTACCTGAGCGAGCGGCCGCGAAGTTTTACGGCGGCGGTGTGCCAGAGCGACGTGGTGGCCATGGTCGTCTGCCGGGTGTTGACCCGGCGGGGCATTCGCGTGCCGCAGGACGTGTCGGTGGTCGGGTTCGATGATGCGCAGGCGGAGCTGGCCAACCCGGCGCTGACGACGATCGACCACCGGCTGGCGGAGATCGGCCAGCGCGCCGGCGAGCTGGCGCTGACTCTGGCGATGGAGCCGAACAAGGCCGCGTCGTTGCGCGGGTCGAGGCAGATCATTCAGCCGCGTCTGATCGTGCGCGAGAGCACGGGCCCGGCGCCGGCATAACACGGCGGGCGAGCGACGCCTTGCCATCCGGGTTCGTTCGATTAAACTCACGCCACTCCGTCTCCCTCTGGCGTGCTCGCGCGTGCCGATACGGACCGACAGAAAGGAACCACGACATGTCCGTACGTGAATGGCTGAACCAGAACCCATCCGTGACGACCATCGGGGCGATCGTTCTTCTGGGCCTGTGCCTCTGGTTCATCATCCACCAGCTCAGCACCGGGCCGGGCTCGGAGCTGAACCCGCGGGCGTACTACTACGACCTGAACACCGGCGAGCTGTTCGTCGACGACAGCAGCAAGTTCCCCCCGATCGAAGCGCCGTCGGGGCCCGACCCGGACGGCCAACCCGCCGGCGTCCGTGCCATCGTCTTCAGTTGCAGCAGTTGTGACGACGAGGACTCGCTCTGGGTCGGCTATCTGGAGAAGTTCGCCAACCCCCCAACCCGGCGTGAGTCCGGCAGCGCCGCGGATGAAGCGGCCCTGGGCGCCACTGCCATGCTCGTCCGCGCCCCCGACGGCGGCAAGTGGGTCTCGGACCAGAGCATGGTTGGCGCCCAGATCATGAACGCCGTCGGCAAGAAGTGTGGCGAAGGGGTCAAGCCGATCCAGTGCGAGCCGTAACGCGATGGCGGTCCGCCGGCTCGCTCTCACGACGGGCCCGCGACGCGGTCGGCGTGATGGCGAACCCATCGGGCTGGCTCAGCCCGCGAGAATCGCATCGATCCTGCCCAGCTCGTCCTCGCTCAACGCCGGCGCGTCCAGCGCCGCGACGTTCTGCTCCACCTGCTCCACCCGGCTGGCGCCGAACAGCACGCTCGTGATCCGCGGGTCCCGCAGGACCCAGCTCAACGCGAGCTGCGCCATCGTCTGCCCACGCTCCTGCGCGATCACCCGCAACTGACGGACCTTCTCGATCACCTGCGGCGTCACCGATTCACGCTGGAGAAACCCGGTCTCGCTCGCCGCGCGCGAGTCTTCCGGCACGCCGTCGAGATACTTGTCCGTCAACAGCCCCTGCGCCAGCGGGCAGAAGACGATCACGCCGATACCCAGACGCTCCACGACGGGCAGCAGGTCGTGCTCGATCCGCCGCTCGAGCATGTGATACAGCGGCTGGTGGATCGTGATCGGCGTGCCGTGGTGCTGCATGATGTCCGCCGCCCGGGCCGTGGCCTCGCCGCTGTAACTGCTGATCCCGGCGTAGAGGGCCTTGCCCTGCTTCACGATCCGATCGATCGCGCCCATGGTCTCCTCGAGCGGCGTGTCGGGGTCGGGCCGGTGCGAGTAGAAGATGTCGACGTAGTCGAGCTTCAGCCGCTTGAGCGACTGGTCGACGCTGGCGACGAGGTACTTCTTCGAGCCCCACTCCCCGTACGGGCCGGGCCACATGCGGTAGCCGGCCTTGGAGGAGATGATCAGCTCGTCGCGGTGCCGCTTGAACTGTTTTTTGAGGATCTTGCCGGCGTTTTCCTCGGCGGCGCCGGGCGGCGGGCCGTAGTTGTTGGCGAAGTCGAAGTGGGTGACGCCCAGGTCGAACGCGCGGGTCATCAGGTCGGCGGCGAGGTCGGCGTCCTGAAAGTTGTGCCACCCGCCGAGCGACAGCGCCGGCAGCAGCAGGCCGCTGCGGCCGCAGCGTCGGTAGGCCATCCGGTCGTAACGGTCTTTGGCGAACTTGTGCGACATGGGGCCATGATAGCACCGCCACGCCGCGCCGTTTCAACGGCCCGGGCCCGTCCGCCGCCGCCGAATGCCCAGCGCGAGGCCGCCGCCGAACAACGCCCCGATCGCCGGCTCCGGCACCGATGGACCGTCCGGCTCCACGCCGAACCCGAAGTTCGTCTGCCACAGGCCCAGGTCGAACGCATCGACGTCGCCGTCACCGTCGGCGTCGCCGTCGGTCACCGCCGCGCCGCCGGTGATGCCGAAGCCGGTCTGCCAGATGCCCAGGTCAAACGCGTCGACGTCGCCGTCGAGATCAAAGTCGCCGGCGACGGTCGCGAGGGGCGCGACGGAGAAGAAGTCGGTACCGAGACGAATCTCATCGATCATGTCCCGGCCGGGATTGTTGGGATGGCGCATATAAAGTCTGTTCCACGAGGCCGCGCTGACCGCCGCGTGGTTGACCCCGCTGTTTGACGCCGTGTCGAGGGGAACCCGATCCAGGTCCGGGTTGAGCCAGTACCGAACCTCGTCGTCTTCGGTGTCGGAGAAAGTGATGCGACCGACGACGAAGTGATCTTCGTCAGGCGAGAAGGACCGGTAGCCGGCGCTGCTTGAGTTGATGCGGGCGCTGAGGCTGAAAGTACCCAGAAACACGCCGAGCCCGTTGTGCAGGCCGCCGCTGCCGGCGATGTAGAAATGAACCCCTGACGTATTGTCACCGGAGCGATGGAAGAGGAAGCTGAACCAGAGCTCATCGCCGTCATTGTTGTAGGCGGCGGCGTTCCAGCTTCGTGTCTCGCGAAACTCCTTGCTGACATCGCCCGCGTCGGCCCGGGCGGCGCCCCCGCGGGTCCGCAGCGTCCGACCACCGGAGTCGGTGTAGCTCAGGCTGGGCGGGCCGACCTGCCAGCTCGCTCCGGAACCGAAACCGCTGCCGCGCCCCCAGGCCGAGGTCCAATCACCCACACCACCGTTCTGGTTGCGCAGGTCCCCCGCGTCGTACTCGAATCCCTCGTACGCGATCAGCTCAGCGCCTGCCTGGCCCGCCACGAGCCCCAGCGAGGCCGCACTGAGCATCACCCACAGCGCGGATCCCGTCACGCCCAAGCTCGGACCATGAAGTCGCCGTCGGGTTGATGTACCCAAAGCAAAGGCGCAGACAATCCGTTCGCTTGAATGCATGGGCTTGACCTTTCATTCTCGTTTGGGGGAACACGTCGCTGGCACGAAGATGCAAGGGACGCGTTCGATCACGGGTCGCGCGTAGACGCGACCACTATTGTTCTATTGGTTAATCAATGCAAATCGGTGGTGGACAGAAGGCACTGGCGATGGGCGACGATGATTGATTCGTGACGTATCGATGCTACTTGCTGGCCCCGCCGTTGTCAACGATCGACCTCTTGTGGGTGTCGGCGCGCGTTACCTATTGTGCCCGGAACACCTCTGTTGACACGAGGGAGCGGCGACTCCGGGCCGCGGCGCAGTCATCTCACACGTCCGTACGCAGCGTGTTGACCCACGCGTACAGCCGAGAGGCGTCGGCACACCGTGACGACGGACAGCGCAACCCAGCGCGAACACGACGATCACCAGCCCGTGCGGCTCCGGCACCGATGGACCGTCCGGCTCCACGCCGAACCCGAAGTTCGTCTGCCACAGGCCCAGGTCGAACGCATCGACGTCGCCGTCACCGTCGGCGTCGCCGTCGGTCGCCGCCGCGCCGCCGGTGATGCCGAAGCCGGTCTGCCAGATGCCCAGGTCGAACGCGTCGACGTCGCCGTCGAGATCGAAGTCGCCGATGAGCGTGGCGGCCGCGATGCGGAGGACGACGCCGTCGCTGCCGTTGCGCGGCCCGCCGAGGAGATACAGCTCGCCATCGTCATCCTCGGCAAAGCTGTAGATACGCTCGGGCAGGGCGACGCCGGCGGGATCGATCACCGCCTCCTGGATGACGCCGGTCGCCGGATCGCCGTAGAACAGCCGCGCCGACGGATCGCGCGAGGGGCCGAGAAATTCCCCAAACACATACTGGCCGAACAGCACCCCGAGCGACGCACCGCGGTAGACGAATCCGCCCGTGACCGACCGGCCCTCGGTGTGATCGTACTCGAAGATCGGATCGATCAGCCCTTCGCGCTCGGCGAGCGTCTGGCCGGTCTGACCGTCCGGCACGTCGGGTTGAATGTTGTCCTTAGCGGCCTTGTCGTAGACGAAGGTGCCTTCCTTGAGGTTCCAGCCGTAGTTCCCGCCGGCCTCGATCCGGTTGACTTCCTCGATGTTGACCTGCCCGACCTCGCCGAGGTAGAGATCGCCGGTGAGGCGATCGCGCGTGAGCCGATAGGGGCTGCGGTGCCCGATCGTGTAGAGTTCGGGAAGCGCATCCGCCACGCCGAGGAACGGATTGTCTTCGGGTACGCCGTACTGGCCGTTGACGCCGTGGTCGCCGAGGGGATCGATACGAAGTATTTTGCCATAGACATTGTCGAGGCGCTGAGCGCTGTCGGAGAACGTGGGCTGGGCGGTGCTGCCGGCGTTGCCGCCGTCCCCGCTGCTCAGGTACAGCAGGCCGTCGTCGTCAAACACCATGTCGAAGAGGTTGTGATTGATCTCGGGCTGGTCGATGCGAAGGATCTCGCGGCGTGTGCCGGAGAAGACGTTTGCGGCGGGGTCGTCCATCCGCCACTCGGTGAGCACGTCCTGGTGTCGGCGGCTCGGCGCGGCCTGGACGATGGATCCGGAGAAGTCGGCGGGGGCGGAGCCGGCGGCCTCGGTGGTGATGGTGTAAAACCGGCCGAACCCGTCGGCTGAGGGGCTGTGGAAGTCGGGGTGCAGGGCGATCGAGGTCATGCCGAACTCGCGCGGGTTGATCTCGGTGGCGTCGCGGGTGGTGTCGAGGAACGGCTGAGCCAGCAGGTTGCCGGTGGCATCGATAATGCGGACGACGCCGCCGAGCGTTGCCACGAGGTGTCGGCCGGTGCCGTCGCTGACCATGCGCGTGGGGGCGAACTGGAAGCTGCCGGTGCCGGGCGCCACCCCGCTCAGGCCCGAGCTCACCGGCTCCAGCCGGATGCGCAAGGCCCCGGCCTCGACGTCGGGCAGCACCTCGTGAATGCCGTGCGCCTGGCACACGAAGATCAGGACCAGCGACGCCGTCGCCCGCTTCACGAATCCACGCATCACACCCCTCCCTTCGGTCAACCCGCGGTTGCACGCGCGCCGGGCATCGACAGGCCCGACGCGATCAAGCGGTTTCGCGCACACCGATCATCTTATCCGAAGTGTGATCGAAGCGCGGTCGAAGCGCAGCGGGACTCGAAATCGGCGAGGCGCGCGAACCGAACATGGGCGATCACATCGTCCCGCCGGTGCGGCAGGGCGTGTCCGTCTCGTCGTGCGTTGTCGTGGGTTCAGCAGGAGCTCACGAGCGTCGCGGCCGGTGGATACGGCGCAGCGCAGCGACGCCGGCGAGGGCGAACAGCGCCAGCGTCGCGGGCTCGGGGTTCGGCGCGGCGGCGGCGGTGCCGGTCCCGAAATGGGTCTGCCAGACGGCCAGGTCGAAGGCGTCGACGTCGCCGTCGAAGTCCGCGTCGCCGTGGGCCGCGGTCGCGCCCTGGGTCGTGCCGAACCCGCTCTGCCACACGCCCAGGTCGAAGGCGTCGACGTCACCGTCGCCGTCGAAGTCACCGGCAACGGGCAGGACCGAGCGGATCCAGTCGAGCGATTCGTAGATGCCGGTCGTGCCGTTCACGTCGCCGTAATCGAAGCGGATCTCCTCGCCGGCGAAGAGGGAGGGAAACGGGTCGACGAACGAATGCGTGCCGGCCAGAAAGTATTGACCCTCGTCCTCGACGAACAGGGCGCCGCCCGAGTCGCCGAGGGCGACCAGCATCTCCAGGGGCGTCGGCTCCGCCGACCCGAGCGGGTTGAAGTTGTCGCTGTTCGGACGGTCGAAGTCGGAGACGATGGTCCGCGGCGAGTAGTTGCGTACCTGCGTGGTGAACACGACCTCGCCGCCGATCTGGTCGATCACGTTCGTGCCGGCGAGCTTGACGCCCCGGCTGTCCGGCTGGGCGCCGAAGTTACCATCGCCCGTCTCGCCGTAACCGACGTACGTGCCGAGCATCCCCTCGGCGACGGGCGCTTCATACAGCGCCGCGGGGGCGACGGACGTGATCGGCTCATCGAGCCTCAACAGCGCCAGGTCCCACCCGCCGGCGGTGTCGCCGTCGAAATCCGGATGAGAGATCTTCTGCACGATCGAGCGGGTCTCCCCGGCCACGGTGAACTGCCGACCGCTGGCGTTGCCCAGCCCGAAGTGAGCGGCGGTCAGCACGTACTGCGGATGCACCAGCACGGCAGACGCCTGGAGCTTGGGCGTCTCCGTGTTCGCGTTGATCGTGATGAACCCGACCGAATCAAACGCCGGGTCCGCCGCGAGCGCCTGATAATCCGCCGTATCCGCGTCGTGACGGATCACGATGGCCTCGGCGCTGGCGACCGCCAACAACCACGCCGCCAGCACCAACACACTCGCACGTCTGCTCATCGCCTCGCTCCGCTTGCCCGCCGTAACGACCCGGCGAATCCATTGAGCCGTGGGTCGATAGTTCATCATAGGCCCGGCCTTCAACAGTCTGCCACCGAGTGGCGCGCTCGGCCACGCAAATCCAACGCACAACTCGCTTTGCTGGCCGTCCAACACCACGGGATCGTTTCGACCCGCACCCGGTGGCCCGGCCGATTCCGCTTGCATCAACCAGCAGGCCCGTGCCGTTGTTCCCACCTTTGCCGACTGGGCGAGATAGGCAGATCGGGCGAACCCGGCCGCGTCCCGAGCGCGGTGTCTCATGGCCCGTCCGCGACGGGACCGTGGGATCCAAAAAATCAGGAAAGTTTGGTCGAGCCGGGCGCGTGCCGGGCGACCGGCGTCACAAGACCGGCAGGTAAGCGACTACCCGAAACCGCTAGAACCACCACGACCCGGCTGGTATAGCCGGCCGCACGGAACGTGCTCGTCGCGTGGTCCTCCTCCCCGACCCCCCCAGCTTTCTCCTCCGCCCCGCCGCAACCGCACACATCCTGTTCGGCAACACTCCCTGACCGAACCGTCGCCGCGGGACGTCCCTGTCATCGCCGAGCTCCGGCGGTGCGCATGACCCACCGCCGCGCTGCGGACACGCAAAAAATAACCACTTCCCACGCGATCTGTCAACCGGCCCCCGCCGCGTCCGGTGTCCCCCCATCAAAGCGCGTCCCGGCGAGGGCCTCAACGCTCGGACTTGAACCCCACGTCTGCTTCAGACTCACGTGTAGCGGGCCCGACCGACGGCTGACGGACGGCCTGACTCAACCGGACGCCTGAGCCTGAGCCGCCCCCAACGCACCCTTGCCGAAAAACTGTGGCGGCTTCGCCTGCGTGTACACCACCGTCTCCCGCTCGATCGCATCCCGAATGTGCTTGACCGTCTGCATCAGCCCCAGCATCGTCCGACCGTCGAACATGCGAAACGCACCGGTGGTCTGCGCCTCGAGCAGCGCGTCGATCGACGCCGGCTCCGGCCGCGTCTCGATCGCCTCGGCACTGGCCAGCCCGAAACCCCAGGGTGAGGCGTAGCTCGAGACGTGCGAGCTGAACGACACCACGTTCGGATACACGCTCTGCAAAGTCTTGATCAGCCTCACGTGCAGCTTCATCAGCGGTGGCGCCGTCTGCCCCGCCTGAACGACCAGGTACCCCTCCGACTTCATCGCCCGCCGGCACCGCTCGAAGTATTCCTTCGTGAACAGCTTGTACGACGGGCCGTCCTCGATCGGATCCGACAGGTCGGAGATGATGATGTCCCACTCCCGCTCCGACTGATCCAGGCAGTCCAGCGCGTCGCCGATGATCAGCTCCGTCCGCGGGTCCTCGAACGCGCCGGCGTGCATCTCCGGCAGGTGCTCGCGGCAGGCCTCGACCACCTCGCCGTCGATGTCCACCATCGCCACCTTCTCGACGCATTGCCACTTGAGCACCTCGCGCACGGTCGCGCCCTCGCCGCCGCCGAGCACCAGCACCCGCCGCGGCTTGCCGTGCTGCGCCATCGCCACGTGCACCAGCGGCTCGTGGTACAGAAACTCGTCGCCCGTGCACGACTGCCACTTGCCGTCGAGCACCAGCGCCTTGCCGAACGCGCCCGACTCGACGATGTACATCTCCTGATACGCCGTCGTCTTGTGCGCCAGCACACGGACCACCCCGTGCTGGTAGATGTCGCACGGCGTGACGTACTCGCTGACCCACAGGTCGGCCCCTAGGCTGGAACCGGGCATGGCAGGACCTCCTCGGCGTAGGGCGTGAGCTTGGGCTTGGGGCTGTGCGGCGTCCCCGCCGCGCTGCCTCGCGGCAGCACCCGCAGCGTGTGGCGCTCGGACTGCATCCGCTCGACCAGGAACCGGCACGCCTGCTGCGGCCTGGAGTGCGGCCCGCACGTGAACACGTCCACCGCCGCGTACCGGCTCTCCGGCCACGTGTGGATGCTGATGTGCGACTCGGCCAGCAACGCCAAAGCCGTCACCCCCTGGGGGTGAAACTTGTAGCTGGTCAGATTCAACAGGGTGGACATCCCCTGACGCGACGCCTCGGCCAGAGCGTCTCGGATGAATGCCTCATCATTCAGCAGGAACGGCGAGCACTCTTCCAGTTCGAGGATGCAGTGGGTGCCGACGGGGGTTACGGGGTGGGACAATGGGACACCTCCTCTTCGGTTCGGGGTTCAGGGTCGTCAGGTCGGGGCCAAACGGTAAAGACCGTCCACAATCCACCTCAATCGCGGCACTCGCCGCATATGCCAATTGGGACCGGGGCGACACGCGCCGCCCCTACCGGGTCTGAGGTTGCCTGCAATAGCGAACCGGGAAGGATACGCTGTGCCGCACCGCCGAGCAACCGCCCGGACGAGCCGCGGCGAAGTTTTTTTCGCACCCGTCACACGACCGCCCCACGGACGCCCCGCTCGCCTCCCCGTCAGGTCCGATACCATCGGCACGATCCGCCGGCTCACTTGACCCCCCGCTCCGATGCCGACAGAATATCTCACCCGCGGGGCCGTAGCTCAATTGGGAGAGCGCTGCGTTCGCAATGCAGAGGTTGAGGGTTCGATCCCCTTCGGCTCCATTCCGTCACCCGTCGCCAGCGATTGCCTAACGCTGGCATTTGCACCACTTACAACCGATTCGCTCCGAGCGTCGCGCCCCGCCGTTTTGTCAGCCGACGCCTCGGATATGCACGATTTGCCGGTCGCGCCCACAAGCACAGCCACAAGCGGACTCGGCCCGTCAACGGCGGGTTCGTCCGGCGTTTGCCGAGACTTGCGCGCTTCGGCTTCGGCACCCTGCCCCGAATCCGACCACAAGCGGCCGTCCGAAAAACCCTTGTTTTCCAGACCCGACGCCTCGGCCGGCGTGCAGCGCCCCTCGGTTCCGGTCGCTCGGGCCGCCTCGGCGCTCGAATCGTCGTCCAGCGGGAACGCCGGCAGCACGTTCATCGCGCCGGGCACGTCGAGCAGGCGCGGGTCCGTGTAGGTGTTCATCGTGAGGTCGATAGTGCTGTGCCTCATCGCGGCCTGAGCCGTGCGCGGCGACACGCCGCCCTTGCTCAGCATCGTGCCGAACGTGTGACGCAGCCCGTGCAGGCAGACCGACCGGCCGCGCTCGTCACGCTTGGGGATGCCCGCGACCTTGGCGTCGTTGTTCAACACCCGAAGCAGACCGCTGGGCACGTCGAACAGTCTCGTCTCGGGCGGCAGCTTCGCCGGCAGCGGCCCGCCCGTCGCCCGTGCGGCCTCTCTGCGGGCTTCCAGTCCTTCGGACAGCCATCGCCCCAGGTCGGCCGCCAGGTCGCCTCTCAGCGGCACGTCCGCCCCGCGACCGGCCTTCTCGTCGGCGGCCCGCAAGGTCGCGTAGCACGTCTGACCCGGCCCCGGCTCAAGCTCAAGCTGGCCGACCGTCAGCGACGCCAGCTCGCCACGGCGAAGCCCGGTCAGCACCAGCGCCTTGTAGATGAGCGATCGCTCCCGGCCGGCGCGCTCCAGCTGGGCCAGGTAGTCGGGCCGCTTGGCCAGCGCCTGGCGCCCACGCTCGGCCGCCGCGTCGATGGCGTCGAAGGTCAGCGGGGCCTTGCTCCACGTCCGCCGTCCGCTTCGCTCGCCTTCGGGCAGTCGGACGGTTTGTCGGCCGTACTCGGCCACCGGCCGCAGCCGGGCAACGTGCAGCAGCCGGCGAAGCTCATCCTCGGTCAGCGCCCGGCGTTGCCGGCGTCGGTCGGCCTTCTCATCCAGTTTTGGCGGTCGCGCCAACGGGCTCGCCACCAGCCGCTTCGACTCCACGCACCAGTTGCAGAACGCCGCCAGCGCCGCGACGTGCGCGTTGAGGGTCCGGGCGGCCAGCGGCTTCGTCGCTTCAAGCTCCCGCTTCAGCCAGCGTTCGACCGCTGAGCGGTTCACGTCGCGCAGCCGCTCGAACCCGCAGCCCGCGACGATGCGGTTCAACTGATGCTCGACGTTGGCGACGTGCCGGGCCGACACCTTCGGTTTGCCGCCCTTGCCCCGTTTGGTCCGCAGGTGGTCGAGGTACGCCGCGACGTGCTCGGCCAGCGGCGTCGCCTGATGGTCCATCACCGAATCCTCGGCGGCCGTGGTGATGCCGCTGCGCACCTTGTCGGCCCGCCGCTCCAATTCGCCGAGCACGGTCCGCGCAGCGTCCAGAGAGCGGCAGCCGGTCGGAACCCTCGCAATCAGTCCCGCACCGTCGCGGTACTCGGCGGTGTACGTGCCGGCCTCAAGCATCACCACCGGCTTGCCGGCCCTGCCGGTCGTTACCTTGGCGATACGCTTGCGCCCCTTGCCGTCACGCCAGCGGGCGAAGCGCTCGCCCTTGCGCGTAAAAACCTCGGCCTCGGGCGGCAGGGGTTTGCTGTAGGTGGGGCGGTAAACGTGGCCCATGGTGTCATCCTTTCCGCCGCCGTGACCGTCGCCGGCACTCAATGCCGAAGTGCTCGGCGAGCCGGTCGGCCAGGTCGAGCCGAAGCGATTGCTTGCCGTCGCGGAAGCGGCGCAGGGCGGCCCGGTTCAGGCCCGTGCTTCGCGCTACCCCGAGCAGCGAATCGGCTTCGACAATCGCGTCGCGCAGCAGGTCCGTCATCGTCGGCTTGCTCTGCTTCCGTCGTGCCATGGCATTCTTATACCATTGTTCGCCGGCGGAGTCAACATCGGATTCTGTCTTTTGGCCCGCGGGTACATGCGCAGCATGTAACCCGACGGGTCTATGTGTACCCGTAGGGTACTGTGATAGCGGGCGTACACGCCTACAGTGAGCGGGCGTACACGCCCGGTTTGAAAGCGGGCGTACATGCGCGCTATGACCGGCGTCGATGCCCTTCACGTTGCGCCTCCCTTCGGGGTGGTCAGCCGCCATACCGACGGCCCGCCGGCAAGGCTGCCGCGCTTGATTCGCTCGACAAGGCCGTTCTCCCGCAGCCGCTTGAGGGCCCGTCTGATGGCCGATTCATCACAACCGGTCCGCCGTGCCAGGTCCGCGACGCTCGCCGTCGCGATGCCGTCAGGCTTGGCGTGGCGATACAGCAGCAACCATGCGGCAGCCTCGGCCCGTGTCAGGTGCGGCAGCGCCAGGTCGAGGAAGGCGTTCAGGAGCGCGAACCGCTGGCGGACCGCGCCGGCCCGAGCGTTCGACCTCGACCGCTTGGGGCGTTTGGGGCGGGCTGCGGCGCGACCGTTATCGCCGGCGTCCGCTTCGGCTCGCCTCGGCGGTCGCGGCTCCATCGGGGGGAACTCGCCCCCAACCGGGATGATTCGCCCCTCATACATGGTCATCATCCTCCCCGGCTGCCGGCGTCCGCTGCCAGAGTGACGCCAGCGCCGACTTAAGCTTCGCCTTCTCGGCCGGTGCCGGCGTCGGCTCGGCGTCCGGCTCGGGGTCGAACCGCTGGCTAGTACCATCGAATCGGAGCGTCAGGGACCGGCACTCGCCGTGCCGCGATTTGAGGTGCTTGAGGCTGACCAACTCGCCATCCGAATCCCCCGGCGTCGCGTGCAGAATGAACGCATCATCCGCGCCGTACTCCAGCTCGCTCGACTCACGAAAACTGGCGAGGTTCAGCCCGCCGCCGGTGTACGACGAGCGGCCTTTGGCGTCGCGTGTCCGGCCGACGGCGGAAACCGCAATCACCGCCGCGCCGGCGTCGGCGAACTGGCGAAGGTAGTCCATCGTGACATTCACGCGGCCTCGGTCGTGCTCGTGCTCGCCGGGCGGAGCGATACGCTGGATATAGTCCAACACCAGCAGCCCCGCGTCGAAGTCATCGGCCGCAGCAGCGACGTTGGCCAAATCAAAAGGTGGCCGCAGGAAACACAGCCGCTCGGCGACCGCCGCCAGCGTGCTCAGCGCTTGGTCCACCCGGTCCGCATGTTCGGCGGTGAGCCGGCGATACCGAATCGCAGTCAACTCCACCCCCGAAAGCCGTGCGAGCTGACGGTCGAGCAGCACGGCCGGCGGCATTTCCACGTTGGCGACCAGCGCCCGCAGCGTCGGCGTCATGCGCAGCGCGTCTATCGTCGCCTGCATGGTGAAAGCCGTCTTGCCGGCTCCGGGGGCTCCGCCGATGAGCGTGACGAGTCCGGGCCCGACCTCGATGCGGCCGAGCGCGCCGGTGCCGATGGGATAAAGCGTCGGAGCCTTGCCGCTCAACAGGTCATCGCGCCAATCATCCAACACGTCGGCGGCCGTGGTGTAGTTTCCCGTCGTCATGGTCCCACCCCCGGTGTAGAATGGGGCGTATGAACGCCGACGCTCTGCGGGACATGCTCAGCCGCCGACCCTTCGAGCCGCTGCGGGTCAATACGAGCGGCGGTGAGACCTTTGAGATTCATCATCCCGAGATGGCCAGTCTGGCCAAGTCCGCGCTGGTCGTGGTCCACCCTGACGCCGACGGCAGCCCGTCCGACCGCGTGGAGTTCATCGCGTACCTGCACATCGCCAGCGTCGAGACCGCCACCGGACGGGCGGCCTGAGACAACGTGCTCATAGCCGCAGCGGATTTGCCGCTCCACGTCAGCCGGCGGCAGCCCCGAATCCAACGCCGCCTCGACCAACAGCTCACGGCAAAGGTGGAGCGTCGCGCCGCACTCCGCCAGGTTCGCCGACGCCGAAAACAACAGGCGGTGCCGGTCGCCGACCGAAGCGCCTTCGCGCAGATAGTCCATTGTCGAGCGGTTCAGCCGCGCAGTCGCGTCGCCGCTGGCGATGGCCTTGCGGCGCTCGGTTTCCGCTTCCGCCTCTTGCCGAACCCGCTCGGTCGCGTCATGCCACGCCGCCGGCAACTCCGGCCCGCATCGCGTATCGGTCGCGTCCGGCAGGTCGAAGGGCTCAGGCTCGCCGGCCAACTCCACGATGCGAGCCGCCGGCAGGTGCAGTAGTTCATCGACGCTCAGCCGGCGCTTGTGTCTGCCGGTCTTGGGGTGCCGGCTATTGGGGGCTCTGAATGCGCGAACCCGGTCATAAACGCCGGTGTCGATAGCGACGCCGGCGGCCTCGGCCACGTCCCCGGCGAGTCGCCGGGCGACACGGTGGAATAGCAGTCCCGGCTCGGGGGTGAAACCGTCGAGGGGCAAACCCATGTGAAAGCCCTTGGAACCGCTGTAGAAAGCGAGCAACCCGTCGTCGGCGACGGCGAAGCGTTCGCCGAGCTGGACGGCCAGCGTCCGAGCGTCACGTAACGCGGCGTCGATGCCACCCGCCGAATCGTCCCGGTCGATATCGAACCACAACCACGAGCCGCCGCAAGGGCCGGCATAACCTTTGGTCGAGCCGGTGGCGCACTGGTGGTCGCGGAACGCATCGCCGAAGGTGAACGCGGACAGGTAGCTTTCACATTCGACGCCGGCTCGGGCGTCCGCGGCGCAATAGGCCGCGAACGCCCGAGCATGGTCCACTAGACGGCGCTCGCTGGTACAGGGTCCGACGATGCGAAACCCATAGGCGCTCATTGCCCCACCTCCATCGCCCAGCGCGGGCGGACGGAAGACTTGATGAGCGCGCCTTGTCCGTTGTCGCCGGCCGCGTCTTCCGCTTCCGCTTCGTCCGTCGCGGCGGCGTCCACCGGCACGGCGTCGTCTTCGACCGTCTCGGCCGGCGTGTCCGGCGGGAAGTCCGGGTCATCGACGCTCGGCGGGTCGTCGACGCCCAACACGTCGAAGCCGCGGACCTTGTTGTGTTCGGTTCCGTCATCGTCTCGCCGCAGCGCGACACGGACGCGGCAGCGGATGCGGCCGGGCTCGATGCTCGCCGACTCCAGCTTGTCGATGGAATCGAGCCCGAGCTTCAAGCAATCGCGTTTGGTCTGTGGCAGCGCCGCCGGCGTGAGCCAAAGGTCGTGCCAAACCAGCCTGCCGACGTGCTCGCCCTCAGCGACTTTGAATGTCACTTTGATGCCGGCCGTGCCGGTTCGGGCATTGAACAGCTCAACGGCCTGCACGTGTGCCGTGTACGTGCCGGTCGGCAGCGGTCGAAAGTCATCGGCGGCCTTGGTCGAATCCCATTGACGACGGAGCGAATCCGTCGAGCCGGCGAGTATGTCGGACAGTTTGCGGCGCGGCGTCGCGCCCTGTGTATCATGTTTCATGGTGTAAGCGTCCTATCGGTAGTGGCCGGAACGGCGCTGGTACGCCGCCCCGGCCGGGTCAACGGGTCAATCAGTCGTTCGTGTCAGCGCCCGGCCCCGATTCGCAGTCGGGGTCGGGCAGGTCGCGGTTGGCCGCCAGCCATCGCAGCGCGGCGGCGCGGTCGGTGAGCCGCCACACGGTGACAGGTCGGGCGTGACCGACGGGCCGCGACGTGCGGGCGAACCCGTCGGCGGCGATGATGCCGGCCTTGGCCAGCGCGCCGGGGGCCGCTCCGAAGCAGACGGGGTTCACACCCTCGGGCAGGTCCACCTCGGCGCGTACGTCGTCAACCGTCGCGGTATCAGCCACGAGCAGGCGTTGCAGGAGCGCCCGCTGGGCCCGGCGTATCGTCACGCCGCGCCAGGCCAGAAGTAGCGCGTGAGCCGCGTCGCGTCGCGCCTCACCGACGGCGCGGCCTACGGTGCGGGGAAGGGGAAGGGGTAACACACTCATCGCCCACCCCCTGCCACGGCGCGGCGACAGGGTGGGCAACCGGCATCCAGCCATTCCATGAGGGTCCGACGCTGCCAACGCACCAGCGCGCCGAGCCGGACGGGCCGCGGCATCCGGCCGGCGTCGCTCAAGCGGTAGACAGTCCGCACCGACGTATTGAGCAGCGCCGCGACGCCTCGGACATCAAGCAGCTCGGGCCGTGCTCGCTCGGCCCCGCCGATGGCCTCGGCGGTCGGGGTCGGGGTCGTCATCATCACGATGCACTCCGGTCTGTCGCCCGGCGTGCCGGCGGCCCTCGCCGCCCGTCTTCACACGACGGACGCGACCATCCCACCACCACGCCTCCAATGGGGTGTGCGCCGAAAGTGGCGACGCCGGGCAATCGCGGCGATTACCGGCGATTGCAGGCGAAAGCCGGCAAGATTGGGAAGTGCAGGGAAAGTGAGAGAGTCACTTTCGGAATGACTTTTTCGCTTTCACCTTAGCCTTGCGGCGCTCCACTTCGTTGGGAGTGGTGTCGGGCCAATCATCTTCGGTGTGTGGCTTGCCGGTGAACCGCTCGACATATTCAATCCATTTGGCGAGGTGTACGCTTCGGCGGTGTGGGTCGGCCATGCCGGTCGTCTTGCTCAGCGGTCGTGTCCATGGCACGCGATTAGTGCCATAGTTCTCCACAATCCTCGCCAGTTCTTTGGGCGTCATCGGGATCGGCAGGTTGTCGCAGTGCTCCGCGATGATGCATGACGCGGGGACGTAAGCGGTTGGGTCCGCCGGGCTTGCCACGTAGCCCGAGTCGTCCGGCTCGTCCGCGCCCCGCTCACCGGTCTGGGCCTGCTCCCTCGGGTCGCCGGCTTCTATGGCAGATTGGAGGGATTGACTTGTGCTCACACGCCCGGCAGCCTTGAGCGCTTCCAGCGCCTCAGCGCGGTCGAGCTTGACTTCGAGCCAATGTGCAATGTTTTCTGCGCGCCGGAAGTCATCGTCGCTCGCTTCATTGACTGCGGCCCAAAACAGGCATCCCGCGTCGTGATAATCCAATCCCAATGCCACGGCCGTCTGCGCCACCACCTCATGCGGTTGCAACGCTTTCATCATCAGTTTCAACAGGGCGTCGTATCGCTCCACCATCTTGGGGAACAGGCTTCGCAGACGGTTGCCGCCAACCGCCTCACGAACAGCGGCATACACCTCCATTACCTCCACGGCACAATCCGGCACGCCGGCATTGTCGGCAATCAGATTCCATAGGTCATCGCGACTCATCTCTTTTCGCAGCGCGATTCGGTGTGCCAGCATGTCCCTAATGGCCTCCACGAAGCGAATGACCGCATCACGGCAATCCGCCGCGGACAAGACTTGAACCGAATCGTCCGGAGCATCCGTATGGGTGGTGGACATGGCGCAATCCCTCGGTGGTCGGGCCGCCGGAGCGGGCGGCGAGGGGATTGCGTCCCGCCGCTTCGCTCCGGGCGTGCGCCAGTAGCTAGCTGGCTACCCGTATGCCGTGCATTATGCTGTTCGGCGCGTGTTGACTCAACCCGGTTGGGTTCTATCCGTGCGAGGTCATGTCACCCCCCCAAAAAATGTTGAATTTCGCGCTCTCGACCGCCCGTATCCTGCCCGCATGGCCGCCATCCGCCCCGGAGGACCCGCAGCCCAGCCATGACTCGGTGGTCCGGCTCCGCGGCGTTTGGGCCGCCTTGGAGTACGGGGACGTGGGATGTCCAGGCTCGCCGCTGACAGTCACGCGATGTCGGCTATGATGGGTAGCACCCCGGAGGACCAGCCATGTCCAGCATCCGCATCGCAGCCGTCGCGTGCCTCTGTCTCGCCGCCCTGCCCGTCTCCGCCGGCCAGCTCCGAATCGTGGAGCACAGCATGACCCGGACCGACACCGGGGCGGACTTCAGCTTCACGTTCGACCGGCCCCCGGAGTTTGACCGTGTGGATGAGGGCAAGAGCGAGCCGTTCGACACTTTCAAGCTGTACCTCGACATCGACGGCGAGCTTGGCGTTTGGCCCTTTTTTGAGCAATCGGTCTTTGGGTACGAGGGGGTCACAGGCAGTCCCTTCGTCGGCTATGAATTGGACGGCCACGTGCTCACCGGCGACGTGTTCGCGGGCGAAGTCCTCGCCACGATTGAGACGCAAGTGGCCGAACTGAGAGTGCGGCCGTTGACGTTCAACAGCCCAATCGAGCCTTATGACCCTCAAGTCCTGCCGTACACGCTTGTCGGCACGACGCTCACGTTCTCCATGCCGGCCGAAACCTTCGCCGATGTGGACGGGTTTGGCTACATCGCGTTCGCCCGAGGCACATCCGCATCGTTGCCGGCCGCGAATTTCACGCCTTTTGATTGGGATTTCTGGGCTTGGGTTTCATCCGACGAGGGGACATGGGCAGGCTCGGACGCGACGTATGCCATCTCACGTGCCGACTTCAACCTCGATGGCGACGTGGACGCGTTCGACCTGGGCATGTGGCAATCGGAATTCGCCCACGGTCCAGGCAACGCCAACAGCGATGGTGATGCTGATTGGGACGGCGACGTGGACGCCTTCGACCTGGGTATCTGGCAGAGCCAATTTGGCTTCGTGTCACGCGAACTTGCGGCGGCCGGCCCGCCGGCGATACCGGAGCCGGGGGCGGCGATTGTGCTGGTCATGACGCTTGCGGCTCGCCGACGGAAACGGCTACCTCTCGTGCGCGCACGTGCGCGACGCGGATAGCCGGTCAGAACAGGTCCAAGTCCAACTCGCTCTCGCTTTCATTCTCCCGCCGTA
>CAYSIX010000055.1:8358-19708 GCA_964431205.1 uncultured Phycisphaeraceae bacterium | reverse complement strand
GCGCACGTCCACCTGCATGGTCAGGCTCGCCCCAACGCGCTCGAACTGCCCCTCCTGGAGCACGCGCAGCAGCTTGGCCTGCAGTTCCGGGCTGATCTCGCTGATCTCGTCGAGCAGCAGCGTGCCGCCGTCGGCCAGCTCGAAGCGTCCCTTGCGGAGCTGATCGGCGCCGGTGAACGCCCCCTTCTCGTGGCCGAACAACTCGCTCTCGAGCAGGCTGCTGGACAGCGCGGCACAGTTGAGACAGAGCATGACCCGGTCGCGTCGGGGGCTGTGGGCGTGGATGGTGCGGGCGACGACCTCCTTGCCGGTGCCGGACTCACCGCAGATCAGCACGGTGCCGTGCGAGTTGGCGACCTGCTGAAGCTGCTGGGCGAGGCGGCGCATCGGCGCCGAGCGACCGATCAGGGCCGGCATCTGCTCGAGAGACTGGGCGTGGCTGCGCAGGGCCGCGTTCTCCTGGATCAGGCGGCGATGCTCGACGGCTCGGCGGATGACCATGATTAGGGCGTCGCCCTCGAAGGGCTTCTGGATGAAGTCGAACGCGCCCTGCTTCATCGCGGCGACGGCGTCCTGCACCGAGCCGTAAGCGGTCATGAGCACGACGGGCAGTTGGTCGTCGAGCTGACGCAGGCGGACGAGCAGTTCCAGCCCATCCATCTCGGGCATGCGCAGGTCGGTCAGCACGGCGGAAGGTCGATTTCGGCTGATCTGACGCAGGGCGGCTTCGCCGTCGGCGGCGGCGATCACGGTGTAACCGGCGCGCTGGAGCATGGCGCCGACGCTGTCGCGCATCATCGGCTTGTCGTCGACAACGAGGACCCGGGTGGTGCTCATGCGGCCTCCGATGCGTGGCACGCTCGACCTCGGTGGACACGGGTCGCGCCGCGGTCGATGACGGGCTCGGCAACCGCCGTGGCCCGCGCCGACTCGTCGGCGATCGGCAGGGTCAGGGTGAACACGGCGCCGCCGGTTTGCGGGTCGTTGTGGACGGTGATGGCGCCGCCGTGTGCGTCGACGATGCGGTGCACGATCGCCAGGCCGAGGCCCGTGCCGGTGTCGCGTGTGGTGAAGAAGGGGTTGAAGATGCGGTCGACCTGGGCGTGGGCGATGCCTGGGCCGGTATCGCGGATGATCAGAGCGGCCTCACTGTCGGCGCGGCGGACGGCGAGCTCAAGCCGACGGGGTCGGTCGGCGCGGTTCTGGGCCATCGCGTCGGCGGCGTTTCGGATCAGGTTCAGCAGCGCCTGGTGGATCAGGGCGGCGTCGGCGTTTACGAGCGTCGTGGGCTCGTCGGCGTCGTCGAGCACGACCTCGACGTGCGTCGCGTCGAGGATCGGTCGGGACGCGTCCCACGCCCGCCGAAGCAGGGCGTGCGCACAGGCGGCCTGCGGACGGGGCTGGATCTCCCGGGCGAAGGTGAGCACGTCGTTGACGATCGCGTTGAGGCCGCGGACGGCGTCGCCGATCTTGCGTGCGTTGGCCGCGGCCACGTCCGGTCGGGCGCCGGCGGCCTCCAGGTCCTCGACGATCATCGCCGCGTAGAGCTGGATCGCCGCCAAGGGGTTGCGCACCTCGTGGGCGATGCCCGCGGCCATCTCGCCCAGCGCAGCCAGGCGTCGCGATCGCTGAAGCTGGGCGTCGGCGCTGGCCAGTTCCTTTCGCAGCCGGGCCACCTCGGCCTCGAGCGACTCGTGGCTGCGCTGAAGATTCTGCGTCGCGTCGTTGTACGCCTGGATGATCTGCGCCAGCTCATCGAGGCGGCGTTCGTGCTCGGCCGTCCCGACGGTGCTGGGGACGGGTTGGGCGGCCGGGTCGGCCGCGCGGGGGCGAACCGTGTCGCGGCGTCGGCTGGGGGCTGAGGTAGTCGGCGTGGTGGCGCTCATCGCTTGGTCATCCCTGTTGATCCGTCAACCGAGGGCTGGCCGCGTTCGCAGGACCGCCGTAGGCTCGCCGCGCCGTCGCGGCGTGGGTGGCCTGCCGCAGGCTGCTGCCGATCCGATCGCGTGCCGCGGCGAGACGGGTCCGATCCTGATCGTCGCGGCGCATGATGCGTTCGAGAAGGTCGTCCACCTCGTCCACGAGTTGCCGCACCGTCTGGCGCTGTGTTTCGCTGAGGCGATCGGACACGGCGTCCCATTGTTCGCGGATCGGCGCGGATCGGCGGTTCAACGCGTCGAGCCGATCGATCACGGCCTGTCGCTGGGCCAGGACCGTCAGCAGCGGCTCGACCTCGTCACGCTCGATCAGCTCGGCCTGCTGTTGTCCGAGCGACTCGAGCTGGCGGTAGGTGTCCCGCTGCTCGGTGAGCAGCGCGATCGCGCCGAGCGGATCGGGCGTCGTGGTGGGATGGGCATCGACGGTCATCCATGACCCTTTCAAGGCACACCGTCCCTTCCAGGGACAGGCGTTGGGCAACGGCTCGTAAGAGTTATCGGCAGGCCGAAGCGATTTCGCCAATATCGCGCCCGCGCGACGGGGACCGGGCGCGAGCGGCGCTCACGGCGCGGCCGCGGGCGTGCCGTCAGCAAAGACCTCCAGCTCGCTCGTCCAGCGGAGCCAGTCTTCCCAGTGCTTGCGCGACATCGGCAGGGACGGGTCGTCAAACGCCTCGTCCGGCAGTCGGTCGAGCAGCCAGCGGGCGTTCTGGTTCGCCGCCCGCGCTTCCTGGTACTGGCCGAGCGACGCGTGGGCGTTGACGATCTGAATCATCGCGACCAGAGCCGACGGGTCGTCTTCGAACCGCTGGGCGGCGGTGAGGTACAGCTCGATCGCGCGCTCGTACTGGGCCAGGTCGTAGGCGCAGTCGGACCGGTAGAAGTAGGCGTTGCGATGATAGATCTTCTCCAGCGACGAGAGGGTCGCGACCGGGCGATCGTCCAGCAACTCGATGGCCTGGGTGTAATACATCATCGCCTTCTCGAGGTGATCGCGTCGCTGCTGCTGAAGCCGGAGCCGCTCGGTGTCCGTGGGGCTGTCTTCGAGCCGCTCATCGAGCATCGTGACGGACTTGCGGTAGGAGTCGGCCAGAAGGAATCGCAGCTCGGCGCCGCGCTCGAGCTCGTCGGGGTAGCGTTCGACGGCGAAGGTCAGCCGCTCGATCGCGGACCAGTAATGGCGGGGGTCCTGCTCGCCCAGGCGGTGGAACATGCGTCCCAGCTCGATCAGCGCCTCGCGGTACTCGGCGCTCTCGGGGGTGATGGCGGGATGGTCGGTGACGACGCTTTCGAGCCCGCGTCGCGCCTCGTCGTAGCGGCCCAGGGCCATGTACGCTCGGGCGAGCGGCACGAGGCTGTCGTACGACTCGGGCGCGTGCGGGTGCTTGTCGATCAGCTCGAGAAACAGGTCGAGGGCGGCCTCGTACTGACCGTCCGCGAGGTAGGCCTTGCCCAGCCGATGCATGGCGCCCAGCCGCATGGGATCGTGCCCGCGGGTCTTGATGAACTCGGAATACACCCCCGCCGCCTTGGACCACAGCTGGGCGCGGTCGTAAGCGGCGCCGGCGCGCCAGAGGCTCCGCCCGTGCGCCTCGTCGTCGCTGATGGTGACCGCTTGAGCGTGACGCAGATAGTCGTCGCCGGCCTTCTCGTAGTGCAGCGAGGCGCGCTGGTTGGCGTGTCGCATCGCCTCGACCGTCGCGTCCGGGCGGCCCTGCTCCAGCCACTGCTCGATCCGGCGCGCTTCGGCCCGGTCCGCTTCGGCCTGCAGCTCGTGCGTCTCGGCCAGCGCGAGCAACAGCGCGGGCGGCGGTTCCTGGCCGTACAACGGCAACAGCGTGCGCATCAGCTCCAACGCCTGCTCGTACTGCTGCTGGTTCACCAGCCCCGCCACGTGCGTCCGCACCATGCCCAGCAGCGCCTCGCGACGCCGATCCTCGACCTCCCGCGACTCACCCAACGCCGACACCGCCAGCGCGACGTGCTCGATCGCTTCCGGGTACGCCCCCAGGCGCGCCTCGCAGTCGGCCCGCCCGATCAACGCCTCGACGTGCGCCGGCTCGTCCGGGTACTCGCGATCCGCCTGGCTGAACAGCTCGTACGCCCGCCGCACCGCCTCCTCGCCGCCGCGCGCCAGCTCGATCCAGCCCAACCCCACCAGCACGTCGGCCTGCAACGGGTCGCCCGCCGACAGGTGCTGCTGGGCCTGAAGAAAGTAGGCCTCGGCCTGATCCGCCTCGCCCGCTTCCCGGTACGCCTGCGCCAGCTTGACGTACAGCGGCGCGAAGTCACCCCGCGCCGCGGCGAGGTCTTCAGTACGACCGATCAACGCCGGCAGTCGCTGCTGGACCAGCAGATCGATCGCACCCTGCGGGTCCCCCGCCTCGATGCGCAGTTGTGCCTCCAGGCCATAGACCCACACGCTGCCGGCGCGCCGCGCGGCCGCATCGGTCTCTTCGCCCAGCTCGCTCTTGTAGCGCCCGACCAACTCCAGCAACGTCGGCGAGCCGCGATCGCCGCCCTCCCGACGCAGCTCGATCATGTCGCGGATGATCGTGTACCGCGCGGCGGGCTCGCCTTCCATGGCGTCCACCAGCGTCAGCGCCTCGTCCTCACGGCCCAGCCCCACCAGCGTCCTCGCGTATCGCCGCTGGGCGGTGTCGCCCAGCTCGCCGAGCTTCTGCTGGGCCCGGGCGTAGAAGCCGGCGATCTGCTCGTGGACCGCCGTGGGCCCCGCCACACGCAACTGCTTCTGAAGCCTCAGGTATTTCAGATCCCCCCACGCCTGCAACGCCCGGCCGTGGTCGGTCGGCGTGGCCTCATCGAGCGCGGCTTGAACCTCGGTGAGCTTCTGTTCGGCGTCGTCGAGCTGATTGAGCTCGATGAGGCGTTCGGCCTCGTCGATCGCGCCGGGCACGTCGTTCGGCGCCCGCTCGGGCATGGCCAGCATGATGCCGATGCCCGTCAGCGCCAGACCGGCCAGCAGCACGGGCAGTTGCCACGCCTGGGTCCAGGAGACCGCCTCGGCTGACCGTCGCGACGCGGACGGGCCCGCGGCGGTGCCGCCCTCTCCTGACGCCGGCATGTCCCGCCGTTCGGCCATCGGGAATCCCTGGCTTGACGCCGCGCAGACCGCTACCTCGGTCCGAGAACTCGGCCTGTTCGTTATCGACCGGATGGGCAAGACAACTTCAGCGGACCCGGATTCAGCCGACCCGGCCGAGCGGCCCACGCCTTGCGCGCGGGGTCGTGACACGGCGCGCCCGTGCGATTACCGCTTGCTTCGTTGCTTGGCCCGGCGGCGCAGCTCCGCCTCGATGAAGCCGTCGAGCGCCCCGTCGAGCACCGTCTGGGGGTTGCCGACCTCGAAACCGGTGCGGTGGTCCTTGACGCGGTTGTCGTAGAGCACGTAGCTGCGGATCTGGGTCCCCCAGCCCATGTCGAGCTTGCCACCGGCGGCGTCGAGCCGCTCCTGCTCCCGCTTCTGCTCCTCGAGTAGCTCGAGCTTGCCGCGCAGGATGGCCAGGGCCTGGCGGCGGTTCTGCTCCTGGCTCTTGTGCACCGAGCAGACGACCATCAGGCCGGTGGGCTTGTGGACCATGCGGATGGCGGTGGCGACCTTGTTGACGTTCTGCCCCCCCGGGCCGGAGCTGCGGGCGAAAGCGGTTACCTCCAGGTCGCCCTCGTCGATCTGGACGCCTCCGTCGTCCCTGAACTCGGGCACGACGTCCACCGCGGCGAAGCTGGTCTGCCGCTTGCCCTGTGCGTTGAACGGCGAGACCCGGGCCAGGCGGTGCGTCCCGCGCTCGGCCGACAGGTAGCCGTACGCCATCGGGCCCTTGATGTAGAGCGTCACGTCCTTGAGCCCGGCCTCCTCGCCGATCGTTTTGTCCACCTCGCTGACGTCCCAGCCGCGACGCTCGCAATAGTAGAGGTACATGCGCATCAGCATCTCGGTCCAGTCCTGGGCCTCGGTGCCGCCCTCGCGGGAGTAGATCGACAGGTAACAGTTGCGCGCGTCGTACTTGCCGGACAGCAGCGAGACCGTCTCGAGCCGATCGAGCTCCTTCTGCAGGCTGTCGATCTGCTCGTCGACCTCGCGCTTGGACTCCTCGTCCTCGGCCTCGATAGCCATCTCCCAGAGCAGCTTGGCGTCCTCGATCTTCTGCTGGGCAGTTCGCAGCGGATCGAGCTGGGCCTTGAGCGACTTCAGCTCGGCGACGACCTCCTGGGCCTTGTCGGGCTCGTCCCAGAAGGTCGGTTCGGCCATCTGTCGTTCGAGCTGCTTGAGTCGGGAAGCCTTCTGATCGGCGTTAAAGAGAGTCACGGATCGTTAAAATCCGCGCCTCGTACTCATCGAGCGTCGATGGGATGTTGTCGTGCTGGGGTGTAAACGTCGTCATGGCGCGGGATTGTATCGTTCGTCCGGCGCCGGACAACCCCGGGCGGTCCCGGCGTTCGCACCCGACCGCGGTTATACTCGCGACTTTGACCCCTCGGAGACGACACCGTGCTCAAGTTCTTCCGCATGTACAACAAGTACATCCTCGCGGTCGGAGCATCCCTGCTCATGATCGCTTTCCTCATTCAGCCGGTCATGAGCATGTTCATGCCCAGCCCGATGGACCAGCCGATCGGCAAAGCCCACGGCCGGGAGCTGACCCGAGCCGATCAACTCCGCGCCGGCGAGGACCTGCAGATCCTCGAAGCGCTCAACCTGCCCGACCCCCTGCTCGGCGATGACCCGCTCGCCTGGCTGCTGGCGCTGGAGGACGCGCGGCACCTGGGCCTCTCGGCCAGCGACACCGCCGCCACCATCGTCCTGAGCAATGCCCTGGGCGTACGCGACGACGACGTGGCCGTCCTGGCTCGACGCTTCGGCACCTCCGACGAGCGCGTGCGCCTCGCCATACGAAACTGGCTCACCGTGCAGGCCTACCGGGAGCTGATGCTCGGCCAGGTGCACATGGACCCCATCGAGCGGCTTCAGTTTCTCCTGACCGCGATTCGCAGCCACCAGCAGGGCGACTGGTTGAGCTTCCGCGCCGGCGAGAGCCTGTGGTATGGCCTGCCCCGCCTCAGCGAACCGATGGTGCTCAACTTCCTGAGCAAGCAACGCGCCGTCGTCAGTGGTCGGCTCGTGTTCATCGACAGCCGCCGGTACCACGACGACGTGCCCGACCCGGACGAGCAGACGCTTCAGGAGCTGTTCGAGCGCTATCGCGACGTGCCCGAGGGCGGGGGTGAGCCGTACGGCTTCGGGTACCGGCTGCCCGACCGCGTGAAGATCGAGTACGTGACGATTCCGATCAGCGACGTGCGGAACGTGGTCGAGGTCAGCGAGGCCGAGGCGCTGCAGTATTACGATGAGCACCCCGAAGAGTTCACGCGGTCTGAAGACGAGCGATCGCAGATCGAGGGGGTGGAGACGGTGCCGGCACCTCGGCCGTACGAGGAGGTCCGGGCGCGTGTGTTCGAGTTGCTGCGGCACGAGAAGGCCACCGCATTGGCCGGCCGAATCGCCGGCGAACTGCGAAGCCTGCTGCTGACCGACCCCGCCACGCGACGGCTGGCGGAGATGAACGGCTACAAGGTGATCCCGGGCGATTTCGAGCCGCCTCCGCTTCGGGTCGTGGCGGAACGGATCGAGGAGCAATACGGCGTGCGGCCGCGAATCGAGCGAGTGAACGAGCGTTGGGTGCCGGCGGAGGAGCTGCCCGACCTGACGGGCATCGGGCGGGCGGTGCTGGCGCCGCAGCCGAACGTCTCATTTTACCAGTACGTGATGAGCGCCCGGGAGCTGGAGCCGCCGTCGGACAACCCGCTGCTGCTGCGACGGCTGCAGGTGGGCCTGCCCAGCGACGTGCTGCGCGGTGCCGACGGATCGCGTTACGTGTTTCGGCTGACGGCGGCGGAACCGAGCCGCGTGCCCGACTCGCTGGATTTGGTGCGTGAGCGTGTCGAGCGGGACGCGCGGGCGCTGGCGGCGTACGAGCGTCTGCGTGAGGAGAAGGCGGCGTGGCGCGAGCGGGCGCTGGCCGAGGGGCTGACCGCCGTCGCCGAGCAGGCCGACGCGTCGGTGATCGAGATGCCGCCGACGCGCCGCCGGGAGTTCATCCTGACCCAGTCTCAACTGCAGGTGCCGTATGTCGCGGGCGTGGGGGTGAGCGAGGCGTTCATCGACACGGTGTTCGAGCAGGCCGAGCGGCTGCACGGCGACGGCGGCATCGCGGCGGCACCGCAGGACGAGCGGATCGGCGTCGTGGCGCTCGACGAGCGGCTGGGGATGGTTGTCTACGAGATCACCGACTACCAGCCGATGACCGCCCAGGAGTACCGCGAGGCCGTCTCCGATCAGTCGCGGCGGATGCTGATGGCGTACGTGAGCCAGACGCTCTGGCCACAAACGCCCACCGAGCCGTTGTCGCTTGAAGCGTTGGCCGCCCGAGTGGGGTTCGAACTGGACGAAGAAGACCAGCCGGACGCCGCCGAAGTGACCGCGGAGCCCGCGGGGGCGTCGTTCTGAGGCTCGAACCGGCCCGAGGTCGCGACGCCTGACCCGATCGGGCGCGTGGATTCAACCGACCACGGAGCCGGCCGGCACCGCCCTGGCGGGCCCCAACAGCACCACGTCCCGGACCTCGTCGCTGTCGCCATCGGTCACGCTCGCGGCCAGGAGCATCCCGTTGGACTGCTCGCCCCGGATCTTGCGCGGCGCCAGGTTCGCCACCACGACGATCTGCCGGCCGACCAGCGTCTCGGGCTCGCAATACGCCCGGATCCCGGCGCAGATCTGCCTCTGTTCACCGTTCAAGTCGATCTGGAGCTTCAGCAGGCGGTCGGCGTTGGGGTGCGGCTCGGCCCGGAGGATCGTCGCGACCCGCAGGTCCAGGCGGGCGAAATCGTCGAACTGAATGGTCGGCTTCTCGGTCTCGGTCATGAGGGTGGGCTCCTGCGGTCGTGATCAGCCGAATCGGTCGTGCGACGATAGCAGGATAGCGGAAGTGGCGGGGTCGGGCCGCGGCGCTACAATGTGCCGAGCGAGTCCCCGCCAGATTCAGTTAAAAAGCGCAAGATCGAGGGCTGCCTTGTCGTCCACGCCACAGACCACGCCCGGTCCGGCCGACCCGCCGGCTGAACGTCGCCATCGCCGACCGTGGCTGCGGCTGATCGCCTGCGGGCTGCTCGGCGTGGTGGTGCTCCTGGCAGCGGGCGGGTACGTGGTGACGCGTCCGGCGCAGCTCTCGGCGCTGGCCGGCTCGCTGATCCAGCGTTGGACCGGCGGCGTCGTGGAGATCGAGTCCGCGAGCCTGTCGTGGCGGGGCGAGCTGGCGCTGCGCGGGGTGCGGCTGTCGCTCGAGCGGGGTGCGGGCGAGGCCGGGAGGGTGCTCGAGATCGGGCGGGTGGTGGTCGAGGCGGACCCGGGCGCGATCTTCGCGGGCCAGTTCATGCCGCGGTCGGTCGTGCTGGTGGAGCCGGTGTTTCACCTGATCGAGGAGGTGCCGACGGGCCGGTACACCGCCGAGAAGCTGCTGACGGGCGACTCTTCATCCGAGCCGCCGCACCCGCCGAAGGTGCTGCCGCAACTGGTCGTGCGTCAGGGGCGGATCGTGTTCGGCGAAACCGATGGGCCGGACAGCTATCGCCGCCTCGCCGCGCTCGAGGTCGAGGGCAAGCTCATCGAATCCCCCGCGGAGCCGGGGGCGTATCGCTTCGTCTTGCGGCAGCAGAGCGACGACGGGAACGCCGGCCCGGTGATCAGCGGCGACGTGAACCTGATCGGCGAGACCTTCGAGGTGTCGGTGGCGCGGTTCGCCTTTGAGCAGCCCCAGCGTGGGTTCCTGCTGCGGCGCTGGCGGCAGTGGTGGGATCGCCTGGAACCGCAGGGCACGTTCTCGACGATTCGCGTCGGCTATCGTCCGGACGCCGGCTACTACGCCCACCTGGCCGTCGAGGGCGCGGCGCTGACGCTGCCGGCGTTCCGTCAGGCGGCCGACGCCATCGCCCTGCCCGACGTCTCCTCACGCATGTCCGACGTCTCCGGCCGGTTCATCCTCACGAACAATCGCATCGAAGTGCAGGACCTGACGGGCGTGATCGAGGGCATCCGCTACACGCTCGACGGCTCGATCGACAGCCTCGACGACAAGGCGCCGTTCCGCCTGCGCGCCGCGACCGCGCCGTTCCGCGTCTCCGAGGACCCCGAGCTGCTCGACATACTGCCGCCGGTCATCAAGAAGCACTACGACCGCTTTCGGGCCGTGGGGACGTTTCAGATCGGCGCGGACCTGGTCCGCGACACCTACGACGGCCCCGTGCGCGTCGATGGTCGCGTCGACGTCATCGACGCCCGCGCCGCCTACCACAAGTTCCCCTATCCGGCACACAACATCAGAGGCGTCCTGCGATTCACACAGGACGAGGTCCTCATCGAGGGCCTGGACGCCACCGGGCCCACCGGTGCACGGCTGCACGTCACCGGCCGCATCCACCCCCCCGGCCGCGCCGCCGAGGTCAATATGCGCATCGTCGTCGACGACGCGCCCATCGATGAGCACCTGCGCGAGGCGATGAAGCCGGAGCACCGCGCGGCCCTCGACCTGTTCTTCGATCAGGAGGCGCTCCAGCGGCTGTTCGCCGCGGGCACGCTGCGTCCGGACACGGACGAACCCACAGATTCCCCGCCGGGCCCGAGCGATCTGCCGCCGTCCCACGCGCCCTCGTTCTCACTCGGCGGGACGAGCCCGGGTGCGGTGATCGAGATCCACCGGCCGCGAGGCGACGACAAGCAGTACGCCGTCACCACCACCATGGACGTGACCGGCCTGCGGGCCTTGTACCACCACTGGCCGTATCCGCTGCGCGCCGTCGACGGGCAGGTCGTGATCGCACCGGGCCAGGTGCGCGTCGAGGGCGTCGAGCTGCGCGGCCCCACGGGCGCCAGCGGGGCGATCGAGGGCACGGTGTACCACACGCCGGACGGGGTCCTGATCCCGGACCTGAAAATCGAACGGATGTCGATGCCGCTGGACGAGCTGTTGCTGGCGTCGCTGCCCAAGCCGCAGGATCGCTGGGTGCGCGACCTGCACCTGCGGGGGACGGCGCAGGGGCAGGGTCGGGTGTACCAGATCGAGTCGGGCGAGGTCGGGTTCACGCTCGACGTCTCGGTGGCGGGGGTCGAGGCGACGCCGTACGACGGGCGGTTCACGATCGACGACCTGACCGGTCGAGTCCGGATCGAGCGGGACGGGGTCGCGATCGAGGAGCTGATGGGGCACCGCGGGGCGAGCACGCTGGCGATCGAGGGCCGGGCCGAGTGGCCGCGGCAGCAGATCCACGCCGACCTGCGGTTCGACGCCAGAGACGTGCTCCTGGAGCGGGACCTGTTCGACCTGCTGTCGCCGGATCATCCG
>CAYSIX010000055.1:0-8348 GCA_964431205.1 uncultured Phycisphaeraceae bacterium | reverse complement strand
GCTGGGACGCCTGTTCGAGCGGTTCTCGCCGACGGGCCTGTTTGACGCCGAGCTGACATACGGTTTCGACCCGACGCGGTTGGGCGAAGACTTCACGTTGCGGGTCCGGCCGAAGCTGCTGGCGTTCGACCTCAACGGTCAGCGGATCCGCGTGACAGACATGGACGGGCGCGTGGCGGTGGATCCGGCGGGGATGCGGCTGGAGGCAGTGCACGGCCGGTTCGACGGAGGGCGGGTGCAGGCGAGCGGCGACGTGCGTCTGGCCGAGCCCGTGAGCGTCGATCTGAGCTTCACCGCCGAGGCCGACCGCTTCGGCCCCACGACCCGCGCGGTGCTGCCGCCGGCGCTCACCCAGATGCTGGAGGAGTTGGAGTTCGACGGGGCCTATCGCGTGGTGCGTGGCCGGCTGCAACGTGGCGGCACCTCCAGCCGGGAACCCGATCTGACCGTCGACGCGACGCTCGAGCTGACCGACGCGTCGGCGATGCTGGCGGTGCCGATCAGGGAGCTGAACGGACGGCTGGACGTGCGGGTGCGCGACCGGGCGGGCGCCGCCTGGCCTCACCTTGAGCTGAACCTGAACGCGGAGCGTGTGCGGGTGGCGGATCGGCTGATCGAGCCGCTGGAGGCACGGCTATCGACCACCGGGGGCGTCGATGGCGAGCCCGTGGCCGAGGTCGCCCACGACGCGCTCGTGCTCGACCGGCTCGTGGGCTCGATCTACGACGGCGCCCTGGTGGGCCGCGGGATCATCCAGCTCGGTCGCCCGGGCCGTTACGAGTTCGACCTGACCCTTTCCGACGTCGAGGTCGAGCGGTTCATGAACCCGCTGGCGCCACGCGTCGAAAGAGCGGCGGCCGCCGGCAGCGAAACCCAAGGCATCCCCGAGCCCTTCGAGCTACCCGATCGTGCCGAGGCCTCGGGCCTGCTCTCGGCGTCATTGCAGGTGCACGCCGAACACGGCCGACCCGATTCACGCGTCGGCCGCGGCGCCTTCGAGGTGCGGGACGCCGCGCTCTTCGACAAGCCCCTTGCCATGGCCATGCTCCAGGCGATCAACTTCAGCCTGCCCGCTCATCGCGCGTTCGACCGTGCCTCCGGGCGGTTCTCCATTTCCGGCGACCGCGTCCTCTTCGACCGCCTCAGCTTTCAGGCGCCGACGCTCGAGCTGGCCGGCACCGGCTGGCTCGACTACCCCACCCATCGGCTCAACCTGACCATGCTCACCCGCAACCCCGGCGCGCCCAATCTCGGCCCAATCTCGCAAGTGTTCCGCGTTTTCAAGGATGAGCTCGTCGCCGTCAAGGTCACCGGCACCCTCGCCGAACCCGAGGCGCGCGTCGTCAGCTTCGAGGGTGTCAGTCAGTCGTGGAAACAGGTTTTCGGCGAGTCGCGCCACGCCGACGTCGATCCCGATCGCGACTGACCCGACCTGCGACGATCAACGGTGGCGAGCACGCCCGGTGACCCGCCCGTGCCGCCGCCGCGTTGATCGCGGCGGCGCCACGATCTCCGCCCAGAACGCCTGCGCCACCGCCTCGATCACCGCCGCGTCCAGCCTGCCCGTGCCCACGGCCGCCGCCACCGGCTCCACGCGCGGCACCACCGCCAACACCTCCACCCCCGTCAGCTTGCCCAGCCACGTCCGGTTCGACGCCATCGAGACGTCCGACGACCTCGCCTCGTCCGCGTCGTAGCCGTTCATCACCAGCCCCGCCACGCGACATCCCGCCCCCTCGAGCAGCCGCACCGTCATCGCCGTGTGGTTCAGCGTGCCCAGCCCGCTCCGCGCCACCACCACAACGGGGTAATCCAGACTCGCGGCCAGATCCAGCACGGTCACGCGTGGCTGTGTCGGGTCGAGCGGCACCATCACGCCGCCGACGCCCTCGACCAGCAACACGTCGCTCTCGGTGTCCTGCACGCCGAGACAGCGCACCAGCTCGGGCCAGTCGATCCCCCTGCCCGCCTGCTCGGCCGCCACCGCCGGCGCCAGCGCCGCCGCGAAGCGGATCGGGTTGATGATCGGTAACGGCTGGCGGCAATCGGCGAAGTGCGCCAACGCCTCGGCATCCTCGCTGACCAGCCCCTCGCGTGTCCGCCGGCAGCCCGTCGCGAACGGCTTGCACACCCCCACCCGCTCGATTCGCCCCTGACGACGCAACGCCGTCGCGATCGCGCAGCTCACCACCGTCTTGCCCACCCCGGTGTCGGTCCCGGTGATGAACAGCCCCGGCTTGGTCAGGCTGAAGGCCTGCGGCATCATGCCGGTCATGGTACGTCAACTCGCCCCGCTGACGGCTATCGATCCGGCACCCGCCGGGCGGGAATACCCGTCGGCAGAGCACGGTGATCTATTGGGAGCGGATCGACATCCGCTCGCCGGCACAGGTTCAAGAAGGAGAACCGCCATGGCCCAGTCCCATCCCCGTTCGATAGGGACGCGTGCCGTTGCCCTGTTTGCCGTCGTTCTGCTGGCATCGACGCCGATGATCGGCCGCGATGAAAGCTCAACCGCCGCGCCCGCCTCACCGCGGGTCCTCGTGGTCAAGTTCCACGCCGACTGGTGCGGTACCTGCAAGGCGATGGGCCCGGTGATGGAAGACCTGCGCAATCAGCTCGATGGCGAGCCGGTCCTGTTCCTGACGCTCGACCTGACCAACCGAACGACCCGTCAGCAGGCGGAGTTCCTCGCCGCTACGCTCGGCATCGATGAGGCTTGGGTCGACCGTAGCGGCAAGACGGGATTCCTGCTGGTCTTCGACGCCAACCCCCGCGCCGTGCTCGGCAAGCTGACCGGCGATCAGGACCGCAAGCAGATGAAGCAGACGGTGCTCGAGGCGATCGCACGCGCCGGTTGACGGCCAACGCGGCCGGACCGCGCCGCCTGCATCACCTGCGATCGTCCCTGGCGTCCCCGCGTGGAAACGCCGTCGCGGGCGAGTCAGCCCGCGACGGGGGCCGCCCGCGTGCTCGGCAGCGCCTGGGACATCCGATCGAGTCGGCCCTGCTGACGCGTGGTCGTCCACATCGCCTGCAGCAGCCGACAGACGACTTGTACGGTCGGGCCCAACGGCGAGCCCGCCGCCTGAAGCGACAGGTCGTTGGCCGCCTGCATCAGTCGCCATAACCGCTGGTCGTCCAACTGCCCCTGAACGTAGGCATCACGCAGCCGTTCCAGCTCGCTCCGGAGGCGGTCAATATCGGCCTCGGTGATCATGCCTGGCACTCGCCGAAGGGTGAAGGGCCGGGCGGCCACGACGAACGCCGCGGCGGCACCGCCCGAGAAAGGAGCGGCCATCTTGTTGGAGCTAACGATCCGCCCGGCTCGGGGACCAGCGACGACGCTGCCGAAGGGCTTCCGTCTGGCGCGGTGGTACCGGTCGCGCGGTCGTCGCGGCCAACAAGCAAGCTCACCGACCGCCGCGGACCCTCGCGACCAATCGAGTCCAGCCGCGGGTCAGAACGTCGCCGCGAGGCGCTGTTCGGCGATCGCCGCCTCGCCTTGCAGGCGGGTCCGCATCTGGCTGTCCTGATCCTCACTGAGCGAGCGACCGCGGATGATCGGGGCTCCCGGCTCAAGGTACAGCATCCGCGTGTCGCTGCTTCGGCCGCTGCCCGACTGAGTCTCGCTGGTCAGGTCCACGACCACGGCGTCGACGCGCATGTCGATCCGCGTCCCGTCCACTTCCGCCTCCCCGCCGATCGGGTCACCCGGCTGCACGTCGAACTCCTTGCTCCGCCAGCGACCCTCGTACAGCTTCCACACCTCGACCGTCGCGTTCTGCGACTGGGCGTTGCCCGAGACGAAGAAGAACGTCGTCCGCGGGTCGATGGTGACCGGCTCGGTCCAAGGGGTCGATGCCAGTTCCTCGGGGTCCGGCCCGAGCGCCAGCTTGTCGAAGAACTGCTGCTTCTGCTCCTCGGCAACGCGGTGCTGTCGGAACAGCGGGTTGATCACCGCCACCACCAGACGATAGCGGTAAGTCGCCCCGGGCTCGACGGTAAGATCATGAGCCCACACGGTGACTTCGGCGGTGTCCTGCGCCGGTGGCTGCTGTTGGCCGTCCCCGCGCCGGTCGGCCCGGCGACCGGAGTAGGGATCGAACCCGCCGCCGTACGGGTCGCCGTAGCCCCCGCCATAACCGCCGCCGTAAGGGTCTCCACCGTAGCCGCCATATCCACCGAACTCACCGCCGTACGGGTCGTATCCTCCCTCACCCGGCACGCCGGGGTACTGACTGATCCGCCCCGAGCGACCGCTGAGCACGTCGCTCTCGATGCCGAGCAGCTCGTCCCGTTTGATGACGGCTTCCTGGCGCTGCTGATTGAGCCGTTCGATCTGCTCCTGAAGCTGCTCGGTCTGCGACTGCGGCTGCCGTGCTTCGCGTTGGGTGGCGCGCGGCGCACGCGTGGCACGGCCACCCTCACCACCGTACGGGTCCCCTCCGTAACCGCCGCCGTAGGGATCGCCGGCACCCGCGCGCGGGGAGGGCCCCGGCCGGGTCGGCCGTTCACGCCGCGGGTCGGGACGCGACTGCTCGCGCTCCTGTACCCGGCGTAACCGCTCCTGGGCCGCCTCCACCTGTGACTCGAGGTTCTTGATCCGTTCCTGAAGGCTCATCAGCTCCTTGTAGTCCTCGGCCGTCAACTGCTTCGATTCACCCGTGGGCGCCTGCCAGAGCCCGCCTTGGGCGAGGTTCGGAAACGGCGTGCGCGCCACCTGCTCCTGTACGGCCTTGATCGTCTGCAGGACGCGTTCGGCCTCGCTCATGCTCCAATCCCGCTGCTCGGTCGGCAGCACGTCCGGCGAGCCGGGCAACGGCGCGACCGTTTCCACCGGGCCCCACTCGCCCGTGGCCGGGTCCAGCTTCTGACGCTGCAGGTACACCGACGCGATCCCGAGCTTCGCCCGCCAGAACAGCTCCGGCACCGGGTTCTCCGTGTTCCGCTTGAGCCGCTGCTCCCACTCTTCCATGTTGAACTTGCCCCCCACGCTGACGTACTGGAAGTCGAGCGGACGCCGGCTGCCGATCAACCGGACCAGCTGCTCTTCCACCTGACGGTTCTCCTGATCGCCCAGCATCCCGTAGCCGGTGCGGACCGCCACCTCGGACGGGACCGGCGGACGGGGCAGGTCGTATGGCGGGATGTCGCCGCTGCTGACGTCCAGCTCCGCGTCGAGGCCCGCCCACTTCAACGGCACCGGCATCGTCAGCTCCTGCGCGATCGCCGCCTGGCGACGCTCACGGAACTGCTGCGTGTAATCGGGGATCTGCACCTCGGCGAGCGTGCTGGGCTGCTTGAGGCGCTGGTCGAGCTGCTGGGCGACCTCAGCGATCTGCGCCTCGAGCTCGTCCGGCGCGACGCTGCGGCCGTTGGCCTCGATCGTGTACGGGTTCCCCGCCACGAAGAAGACCACGATCGCCAGAGAGAGCAGGACCATCACGCCCAGGACGATCTTCTCGACGTGGCGTTGGAAAAAGTTGATGTCAGAGGTTTTCATCGCTGCGTACACCTCGTTTCAGGGTCTGCACGAATCACGTCGCACCCGTGGCCCGGCCGTCGCCGGTTCGGTGGCGTCACGGCGCCGGCGGGCCGTACCCGCCGCCGTACGGATCCCCGCCATAGCCGCCGTACCCACCGTATGGATCGCCGTAGCCGCCATATGGGTCGTCAAACTGCTGCTGGGCCGGCTCTTCCGGTTCATCGATACCCACGTACTCTCTGGTCTTGTCCGGCATGAGCGGCTCGGTCCACTCACGCATCCACAGCGTCTCGATCACCATGTCCACTTCCACCGCGTCCGACGAGCCGTAGACGAATCCCTCCGCCAGCGCGTCGTACTCGTCCACGTCGGTGACCTGCATGTTCAGGACGGTCATGAAGTTGACCCGGCTCAGGGCGCGGAAGAGTTCGGGCAGCTTCTGGAAGTCCACGACCGCGACCACGCGGGCGTGGCGGACGTCGTACAGCGCGTTGGACACGCGGCCGGTCGGCCCGACGTGGAAGTTGTCCGACACCCGCTGGTCCACGTCGTTGGTCAGCCCACCGAAGGGTGGGGGATACGAGCCGTCGCCGCGCTGCGCGCCGGTCGAGCCGCGCGTCGAACCCGGCTGACCCACGGCTCCGCCCAGCGTGTGCAGGCCCACGTACCCGGGAATGACCTCGACCTTCAGCAGCCGCTTGACCGGCGCGTTGATGATGTTGGCGTTCGCGTCCGTCACACGGTTGGCGATCGCGATCGCCCGGGCGATGTCCTCTTGGATCCATAGCTCGAGCTGGCCCTCCCAGAGCTGGTACATCTCGGGGCGGTCCTGCCCCGCCCAGGCGGCGATCTGGAAGGGGAACTCCTGCGAGCGCCGGTCGGGGATGGCGTAGAGGTTGAGGCTCTCGGCGCGGCCGCGCAGGATCTCGATCAGCCGCTTCTTTTTCTCTTCCTCCAGCTCGTCCCGCTCCTGGGGGGTGAGCTGGCCGTTACGCATCTCGACATAGCCTTCCTCGAACTGCTGCAGCGTAAAGCCGATCTCCTCCTGGGTGGGGGGCATGCCGGCGTTGAGGCGTGGCCCGGAAACGTCGGGGTCGTAGGGCCTGAGGATCTGCTCGAAGGCGTTGACGTACATCTGGCGGGCGTCAAACGGCAGGCCCGGGTTGTCCGTGGACGGGAACAGGCCCTCGGCCAGGACCTCGTGGTTCTGCTGGTTGACTTCGACCGCAAGCTTGAAGAGCTTCTCGTACTCATCGTTGATCTTGCCGTAGATCGCCGAGAGCTGGTCGATCACCATCGTATTCACGACCGTGTTGACGGTCTCGGGCGGGGCGTTGGGTTTGTCGGCGGGCACCTCGACCGGTCGGCTCATGTAGCCGCGGATCTTCTGGATCTCCCGGGATCGGGCCTCGAGCTTCTCACGGAAGGCGCTGCCGGCACTGAAGAGCCAGCCATTGATCCCCAGGCAGACCAGCACGACCAGGGCCGAGGCCAGCGTCCAGGGGTTCGCCTTGACCCAAGCGATGACGTATCTCACGATGACACCTCCTGGTCCTTGGCGGACCCGTCGCGTGCGGGGATGACGGCCTGCTCATTGTGCCGCGGGGTGGCGGGCGATTCGTCCTCGGGCGAGGCCGGTTCCTGTCGGACCTGAGCGGGGGGCTCGGGTTCCTCGGGGGCGAGTCGCTCTTCGAGCCGCTCGCGGTCACGGGCCCGGTCGGGCGGCAGCAGCTCGACGACCCAGTTGATCTCGAAGCGTGAATCGGTGCTTCGGTCCTCGTCGGCGAACGGCCGCTGAGGGAGGATCTCGCCGACCTGCGTGCGACCGACGCGCCCGACGCGCCCGCCGCCGTAGGGATCGCCGCCATACCCGCCGCCGTAGGGGTCGCCGCCGAAGCCGCCCTCGCCGTAAGGCGAGCCGCCGTAACCGCCCGAATACGGATCGCCACCGAAGCCGCCTTCGTATCCTCGACCGCGCTCGCGTGATCGGCCGGCCTCGTCGCTCTCGCCCACGCGGTTCAACGACGTGATGGCCGTTTCCGGGTCCACCAGCACGCGATAGGGGCGATCGGAACGGCTCTTGTTGTCCTGGAGCCACTTGATGAAGCTCTGGCTCAGGAGTTGAGCGGCCTGGCCATAGGGCGTCGTGCCCCGAACCGTGATGCGGAAGCGCGGGGTGGTCAGGCTGTCGAGGTCCACCGAGTCGTCATCGCTGTCAGCTTCGCCGGCCACCGGCTCCTCGCCTTCCTCGGGCGGCGGCGCATCGGCTCCGCCCTCCGCCCAGAAGGTGTCCGCGGTGTAGGTCTGACTGAGCAGCTCCTGAGGAGACCGCGCGCCGCCTCGCCCCGCGGAACCGGCAGACGCGGCGGAAAGATACTCGGACTGAATCTCGTCGATGAAGATCCGCCGCCGCTCGGTCCGCGGGATCTGCTTGGCCTTGTCGTATTCGGCCGTGAGCAGCTCGGGCTGCGGCTCCAGTGCCGCCGCCGCCAGGCTGATGTCCTGCATGATCTTCGGCCACAGGTCCCGGTAGTCCAGCATCCGCTGCAGGTTTTCCAGTCGCACCTTCGGGTTGGCCTCGGACGCCGTCTCGTTCAGCTTGCGGACGAAGCCCTCGGCCCGATTGACCACGCTGGTGATCTGAGCCTGGTGCTGCTCGTAGGTGCGCTCGTAGGCCGAGACCGCGGCGAAGTGTCGGTAAGCGTAGACGCCCGTCGCGGCGGCGAAGCAGGCGGCGGCCGCGATCGTCCAGGGCTGCTTGGCCCGCCACATCCGCTGCTTGACGATGTGCGCCGGCATCACGTTCGCCGACACACGCTCCAGCCCCAGCCCCTGCAGCGCCAGCCCGTACGCCGTGGCC